>JBJESB010000023.1:0-5239 GCA_051882575.1 Oscillospiraceae bacterium | reverse complement strand
CTTTCAACTGTTTGTCCAGGAACTCAATCACTCGTTTGATATTGTTCCTTTCGGCTTGTGATAGATTTTCCTTTTCGTTCTTTTGATAAACGGTTATTAGGTAGATTTTCTCGTAGACAACAAAATCAACATAGGCAACTCGTGCGCTGCCGCTTTTTCCTCTGTTTTCGAAGGCAAAGCGCAGCTTTCGCAGCCCACCGGTACCTTGAATTACATCGCCTTTTTGTGGGTTTTCAAGCAATTCAAGCTGCAATCTGTTTAAATCCTTGTCTGTAAGCCCAAGATTTGCCCATTGCTTATCAAATTCGGGGAGCATAACAAATGTTCTTGTCAATAGCATTCCCTCCTTTGATATTATTATACCCTATTTAATAGGGTTTGTCAAGAGGTTCTAAAATAATTATATGGAGGTGCAGAGCCAATGGTGAATAAATTTCACCTAATACATATCAAGCCTTTAGTTGCTGTTATCGGAATTGAGAAGGAGAACACCAATGAGCCAAAATAAACCAACCCTTATATCACTGAATGTTGCAGACCGAACGGAATACATCGTCTGCCCGCCTTCAATCTCACCGGAAAATGTGGTGCGGCTAATCGACGAATACAGTAAGCTGGAGAGCTTTTGCGAAGCGGAGCAGCTCTTTCTCATGGATATTGAGAAGATGGGCGCACACACATCGTATGATGACTACACCGCCGCCAAGAACGCTGAAAACTACCTTGCTTTCGAGGTTGATTTTCTGTTCCGTAGAATTACTGCCGCCGATAGCACATCTAACAAGATACAGACGCACTCATTTTCGTTCAATTACATTGATTTGTTTATCCGCACGAATATGGGCAGAGAAACAACGCCCGACGGCGCAAGCATGGGCAGCATAATGCTTTTTAACGAACCCGAACTTGAATACCGAGAGGTTTTCTTTATCGACTATGAAAAGGACGAGGTACGCTGGATGTACTACAATCCCGACAGCACCTCAAACGGTCAGATAGTGACTAATCATCTGAATTTTGAGGATATTGTGGATATTGCTAAGACCTATTCAAGAGATTATGATTTTTTCAATCACCTTCAGAGCAGCTGCCGCCAATACCTTGCTGATCGCGGAACAGAATGTTTTGAGGCGGCGGTAAATGATTTTCTCAAACCCGCCGCCGTGTGCGTTGCAGACGAATATGCGATGAAACTGCTCACAAAAGCAGCCCAGCGCGGACTCGGACTTGATAAAACCACCTGGGACTTTACCAATGACCGCCGCATAATGAGAGATTTTCTGCGTAAAGACCGCAGGGAATTTCTTCAGCTGCACTCTTATCTCAACGAACAGGACTACACCGCGGCACTGGTAAACACTCTAAATATTACCCATCCCATCACATTCACACGCCTTGAATTGTCACAGGGGAATGAAACAGAGGTATTCTTTGAGGGCAGCTATTGCAACTGTGAGGAATATCTCAAAAACAGCGACAGCGCTGATGAATTCATCTACTGCCACAATCAGAGCGACACGGTTGACGTGGAGTATGAATACTACCATTTTGCTCCGATTGGTATCACGGGCGAAACCGAAAATGCCACCGCAGAGCAGCTTGAACATATTTCTCATTTCTGGGACGAGATAGAGAAGGTAGGCGAGCTTACTCCGCTTGAAAGCGGCAGTTTTTCTGTTGAACGCTCCTCATTTCTCGGTTTAGATGAAGAAAGCTACTGCGGTGATGAAGATGATTACGATTGGGAGGACAACGAATTACTATGACATACAGCGTTTCTAAGGTGATTTCTCTCATAAATCGCATGATTGCCGAAAAAGGAACGAAAGATTTTCCTGCGGAGTTTTACGAAGGCACAAACACATACGATTTTGTTAAGCATTGCACCAGAGATAACAGGCTTGACAGAGAGCTTGTAAACACATATCACCCATATTTTCAGAAAGATTGTTTATACAACATTCTTGTCCAATGGTGCGATATGGGGAATGAAACCGCGAACGATCTTCTGAACGAAAACAACCGCACTACCAACACTATTACTCTCATTTCGTTGATCGAGAACGGAAAAAAGTTGTATTTCCGCTGTGATGAACTGGACACGGCTGATGCGCTTATGCTGTTTCATACCAACAGCCTTGCTGAAACATTATCCAAATCGGCGCTGTTTATCCCTCAAACAGATTATATCGACAATATGATAAGCTCTGAAAATGTGCTTGAAATTGAGTTTAATTCGGACAGGCGTTCTGTGGCTGTTATGAATTATTTCAGCGGCGGCGAGGTGAAAGAGCAGCGAACATCATTCCCCTTTGACCGTATTCCCGCTGCCTATGACCATTACATCAACACCCGATATGAACCTATCAGCATAAACGGCGAGAGCGTTATTCTTCCGGACGGACTTGAAGGCGAATGGAGAGTAGTTGACGGAAGGCAGCTCCTTTCCGACAATCCGCAGTACCTTGTGGAGAGCGTAAACTACGGGCTTTCGCCCGACGTGAAATATGCCATTGTAGACGGAAACGGTCAGCTTATTATGGATAATGTGGAAAGTATTGACGCAGCTCAAGGGCAAACCACAGAAAGCAATCCCGTTCGTATCAAGACTAGACTTGCCGGCGAGCTATGGAGAGAGAACAAAGGCTCTGTCTTTATAGGTGATTATAACCCCGCAGACGTTCTTGATTTATGCAGCTCACCGGATTATACGCTTAAAGCATATCCGTCAGCAATATGGGCGCACTTATCCATGCAGAACGAGCAGACCGATGAAAACGAGATTGAACCTTAATTCAGAAAGGAACAAAGCCTATGCAGATAGCAATTTCCCTTATTGTGCTTGCGCTTTGCGGCGGCTTTCTCTGGTGGTTTCGCAAAAACGAAACTGCCAGAAAAACAAAGTCGAATGATGAAGAAGAAAGGGAGAAAGCCGCAAAAGCAACCGCGCAGGAGTTTATAAATGCCCGAACACTAGGCGAAAAATGCCTTTACACTATTGACGATATGATAATCGCAGCCGTACAGATCGAAGGTTTGTCAATCGAGCTGTTTTCAAATGCGGAGCAGGAGGTTATAAAGCGAAACCTCTCCTCTCGCTTGTCCTCTGTAAAATACCCATACAAGTATATCGCGGTATCCCGTCCTGTTGATATATCCCGCGCCCTCCGCGATTATGAACAGCTAAAAAACGATGCTACCGGTGGAAGGCGAAAGCTGATAAAAGCAGAAATGGACGAGCTTGCGGGAATGGTAATGTCCGGTGAAACGCTGGAACGTCAGTATTACATCATCATCTGGGAAAGCACCAAGCGCGAGGACGAGCGCGGTATCGTTGCAAGAGCCGAGGAACTTGCAAAGATATATAACGAAAACCGCATTAAAGCAAGCGTTGTTGACAGCCGCGGTCTAGTCCGTCTTTGCAACCTTGTGAACATTCCCGCTTATGCTCACCTTGAAAACACCGACGTTGATGAGAAGATTTCCGTACTGAAAGCAAGATGAAAGGACACCCTATGAAACAGAACGAATTTGAAGAATTACAGATTAACACCGCTTTGCAGGCGGCGATAACACCTGTTGGTCTGGAATTTAACCGCAACGATTTTATGCTCGGCGAGTATTTCTGCCGTGTCTATACGGTTATCAGCTATCCGTCCAATCCCGAATATGGTTGGTACTCAAAGCTCACCAATCTTCCCGGTACCATCGTTGCTATAAACTACGAACCAATCGACAACGGCTTACTGCTTGCCAACATGGCAAAGAACATAACCACCCAGCGCGGTATTCAGTTATCAACGAAAGACTCCCTTGAACGCCAGAGAGCCGAAAAGTCCGCTGATGACCAGGAAAACGCCATGCGGCAGATGGATCAGAACAACGAAACAATGGGCGTGTGGAATACCTCCATTATGGTTATCTCAAATGACGAGGACGATTTCCAGGAACGTTGTCAGCGAGTAGTGTCCCTTGCGAACACCGTGGGCTGCCGCCTGCGTGTGCTTGCTAATTTGCAGAAAGAGGGGTATCAGCAAATCAGCCCCACCTATCCGCAGAACAAAGAAATAAACGAGATTTCCCGTCGAGCGTTTCCGCTTTCCACCTTTGTCGGCGGTTTTCCATTTGCTGCGTCCGGCTTTAACGACGGCAGCGGCTACTATCTCGGAAAGGACAGCGGCGGCGGTATAATTCTTTTAGACCTTTGGAAGCGCGAAAAGAGCCGCACCAACAGCAACATAACCATTATCGGCGGCACAGGAACGGGTAAATCTACCGCGACAAAGCACATTGTCGCCAGCGAATACGCTCACGGTACAAAAATCATAATCATCGACCCCGAAGGTGAATACAAGGATATGTGCCGCGGTGAATACTTTGACGGCGACTGGATAGACGTTGCCGGAGGGCGCGGCGGTCTAATCAATCCGTTGCAGGTGCGCCCTGCGCCAAAGGACGAGGACGATAAGAACATCTCGGAGAACGACGGTATAGGTGATTTGGCAATTCACCTTAAAACGCTTGAAACATTCTTCCAGCTATACATACCGTCAATGGACGATAGATTACGCGCTTTGCTTAACAAGACCATTGTCGAGCTATACGCACGGTACGGAATTACATGGAATACAGATGTTCGCGGATTAAAGAACGAGCAGTTCCCAACCATAGGCGACCTTTACCGCCTGATTGAGAGCAAGTGCGGCAAGGACAGCAATTCTCCTTATTATGAGGACTTGAAAACCTATCTGGAGTCTGCCGCAAACGGCGCAGACCATGGGCTGTGGAACGGACACACTACCATTTCTCCGCACAGCTCTTTCGTGGTGCTGGATACAAAGTCGCTTGTGCAAATGTCCGGCTCCGTTCTTGCCGCACAGTATTTCAATGTGCTTTCATGGTGCTGGGAGCAAATTACACGCGACCCCACAGAGCGCATTATGCTTGTTGCGGACGAGTGCTGGACAATGATAGACCCGAATATCCCGCAATCCCTTGAGTTTCTGCGTAATGCTGAAAAAAGAGCAAGAAAGTACGAAGGCAGCATTGTTGTTGCAACACAATCAATCACCGATTTCCTTGACCCGCAGATAAGGCTTTACGGACAGGCGGTTCTTGATCTGCCCAGCTTTAAGCTGCTGTTCGGTGTTGATGGCGACAGCCTGCGCGAAACAAAAGAGATATTTTCGCTTAATGAGGCACAGTATGAGCTGCTTGCCGCTAAACAGCGAGGTGTTGC
>JBJESB010000022.1:0-21134 GCA_051882575.1 Oscillospiraceae bacterium | reverse complement strand
CGTTGCTGTTGGGGGGAAAACTCTTGTTTTCCCCCCTGTCCCCCCTTTAGCGCTTTTGGGTGCATATTGGTCGGTGAGCTTTGGGCATGGTATGCGCTGAATCACACACTGCCAGTCGTGGGGGCGCCGCCCCCACACCCCTGCTACCTTTTGTCCGACAAAAGGTAGCCAAAAACGTTGACGCTCCGCGGTTACAGGGCGAGGTTCTGCGCAGATTTCTTCCGAATTGAGCGCAGGGCGACAGCCCGCCAAAAACGTTGCCGCTCCGCGGTTACAGGGCGGAAGTCTGCGAAAGACCTTGACGAATCGCGGTTGTGCGCGACAGACAAAATTCCCCGATGCGAAAGCACCGGGGATTCTCGTTTTTATGATTACTTCTTCATCATTATGCCGCTGCTTTCAAGGTCAGCGCAGATTCCGTTCACAACATCCATAACCTCGTCCTTGGTCAGCGTGCGCTCGGGGTGAACGCAGTTAAGACGTACGGTTATTGTCTTGCCGTTTGCGTCGGAATAAGTGCCAAGCACCGCAATGCCCTTGATTAGCGGGCAATTCGCCGCAGCTACCGCCCTTGCAATCGGCTCATACCTCTCGCTGATGAATGTCAGGTCAATGTCAATGCCCGGGAAGCGCGAAGCCTCCTCGTACCTGATTCCCGCGTCGGAAGCCTCTGCAAGCTTCTTCACATCAAGCTCAAGGAACACAACCGCAGCCTTCTTGTCAATCTTCTTGGCGGTTGTGGGATGAACAATACCGATTTTTCCGATTTGGGCGCCGTCAATCAGAATGTTATTGTAGTTTCTCGGGTGAATGTAGCTGTGGTCAGCCTCCGCCCTTGTGAACGAAAGCGGCTTGTGGCGAATGTCGTCGATAACAACGGAAATCATGTTCACCAGCTTGAAATACAGCGTTTCTACATCCTCTGTCTTGCTGTACAGCGTAATACCCAGCATTTTATGCTCGCGGCAGAGATTGTTCTCGTCAACGCCGTCAACCGTTCTGCCTATCTCAAAAATTCCAAACTCCGGAGCGTAGCCCGTGTTGGACTTTACCTGACACAGCTGCGTGGGTATCATCGAGCGGCGCAGGGTTTCGATATTCGGGTTGGTTGCGTTAAGCAGTCTGATGTTCTCCTCAACGGGGATTTCCAGCTTCTTGTATTCGTCGGTGTAAGCCCAGATATAGCTGTGTACCTCATGCAGCGAGAATCGCTTAACCAGCAGGTCCTTGATTTTCTCCTCGGTGGTCTTTTCTGCGGTGGGAAGAATGGGGTACAGCGGGCTGACTGCCGTGTGTACGTCAAAATTGTCGTAGCCGTAGATTCGGGTGATTTCTTCAATGATATCAGCCTTAATGGTGACATCCTTTGTCGCGCGCCACGAGGGTACATCCACGCTGAAATTGTCGCCCTCAAGCCTTACCGTAAAGCCGAGGGATTCCAGCGTCTTTACAATGGTTTCGTTGCTGATTTCAATGCCCGTATAGCGGTCTACAAACGCCTTGTCAAAGTCGAGCTTTACAGCGTCAAAATGCTTTGCGTACTCGTCTGTAAGCCTTGAGGTAATACGAACGCCGCTGTCGTTATCCATAAGCAGCTTTACAAATCTCGCAGCCGCAACAGTCGTCATCTCGGGGTCGAGGGACTTTTCGTAGCGCATGGATGCGTCGGTGCGGTGCGCAAGACGCGCGCTGGACTTGCGGATTGAAACTGCGTCAAAGGTTGCGGATTCAAGCGTCAGGGTGGTGGTGTCGGCAACGATTTCGGAATCCAGTCCGCCCATTATGCCCGCAATTGCCACGGGCGTATCACCGTTGCAAATCATCAGCGTATTCTCGTCAATGTGTCTGCTGACGCCGTCAAGCGTAGTAAACTCAAACGGCTGCGCAAAGCGCTTTATGCGCAGCTTTTCAACCTTGCGGGAATCAAACGCGTGCATGGGCTGACCCATTTCAAGCATGAGATAGTTTGTAAGGTCGGCGAGGAAATTGATTGCGCGCATACCGCAGTAAAACAGGCGGATACGCATATTCACGGGGCTTACATGGCGCGAGATGTTCTCGAAATTCAGGCAGGAATAGCGGTAGCACAGCGGGTCCTCAATCTTCATATCTATTGCGGGAAGATTGTCGTACTGCGCAAGGCTTACGGTATCAAGGGCTTTCAGCGGTCTGCCGCAGAGGGCTGCAAACTCACGCGCGATACCGTAGTGACCCCACAGGTCGGGGCGGTTGGTAAGCGACTTGTTGTCAACCTCGAAGATGATATCGTCAACCTGATATGCTTCCTTAATGGGCGTACCGAGCGCGATATCGTCGGTGATTTCCATGATACCCGAATTGTCGTCGCTGATGCCGATTTCCTTTTCGGAGCAGCACATACCGCAGGAGGTATACCCCGCGAGCTTTCTGGGCGCGATTGTAATATCGCCGATACGCGCGCCGAGCTTTGCGAACGCGGTTTTCATTCCCACACGAACATTCGGAGCGCCGCATACAACGTCCGTCAGAGCGCCGTCGCCTGCGTCAACCTTGAGCAGGTGCAGCTTTTTGCTCTCGGGGTGCGGTTCAACGGATTTAATCTCCGCCACAACAATGCCGTCAATGTCGCTGCCCTTGTAGAAAATCTCGTTCTCGACCTCCGCTGTGGAAAGCGAGAACTTGTGAATCAGCTCGTTTATGTCCAGACCCGAGAAATCAACGAAGTCCGAAAGCCAGTTTATTGAAATTAACATCGTTCTTCCTCCTTACTTGTCGTCTGTGAACTGGTCAAGGTTGTTGAGGTCTGCGCCGTTGAGGTCGCGGATATCCTTGACGCCGTACTTCATCATTGCAAGTCTTGTAAGACCAAGACCGAATGCAAAGCCCGTGTACTCGTCGGGGTCAATGCCGCCCTCTTTAAGCACGTTCGGGTGAATCATACCGCACGGGCAAAGCTCCAGCCAGCCGCTGTGCTTACAGCTGGGGCAGCCCTCGCCGCCGCAGATAAGGCAGTTGATGTCAAGCTCAAAGCCCGGCTCGACAAACGGGAAGAAGCCCGGGCGCAGACGCACCTTTATATCTCTCCGGAATACCTCGGAGAGCATGGTTTTCATAAAATAGATGAGGTTGGAAATGGAGATGTTCTTGTCAACCATTACGCCTTCCATCTGGAAGAATGTATTCTCGTGGCAGGCGTCGGTGGATTCATTTCTGAAGCAGCGGCCGGGGAAGATTGCGCGAATGGGTCTGCCGTTTTTGATAAGCTCCGGACCGTACTTGCGGTAGATTGCATTCTGCGCGGCAGAGGTCTGCGACTTAAGCAGCTGACCGTTCTCAAGATAGTAGGTGTCCTGCATATCTCTTGCGGGGTGGAATTTGGGAATATTCAGCGACTCAAAGCACTCGTAGTCGGTTACAACCTCGCTGTAATCCTCAACCGTAAAGCCCATTGAGCGGAACACCTGCTCGCACTGGCGCTGTACCAGCGTAATGGGGTGATAAGAGCCCCTGTTAAGCTGCGGCGGGATTGAAATATCAAACTCGGGCAGCGACTCGATTTCACGCTGCATTTCAAGCTGTGCAAGCTCGGCGGTTTTTTCGGAAAGAGCCTCGGCAACGGCGTTTTTCAGCTCGTTTACCGCCTTGCCTGCGGTTTTCTTTTCCTCGGGCGAAAGCGCGCCCATGTTCTTCAGCAGCCCCGTTACAGAGCCGTTCTTGCCAAGATAAGCAACGCGAAGCTCCTCAACGTCCGCAGCGCTTGCGGCACAATTGAGCGCAGCTTCAAACGCAGCCTTAAGCTGTGCTATCTGTTCGTTCATTTTGACCTCCATATAATCAGCTGTTATTCAGCATTTTTAACCTTGTCCCGACGATATATCGCAAAATCCGCAGCGGCGCACACCACACCGCCCGCTGTGTAGCAGAGCAAATCAAGCGGGTCAAAGCAGGCGCCCGCAAGCACCGCCAAAAACGTTCCCTCGCCAAGCAGCGAGGCAAGCCCCGTAAGCTGCACCAGCTCCACCGCAAACGCAAACGCCGTCACAATCGCCGAAAGCGCCGCAGGCTTTTTTGGAAAAACCGCCCTCGCAAGAGCGTACACCGCAATCACCGCCAGCACATCCCCCAGAAACGGGCGCACAAAGCCGTCGCGCACAAACAGCGCAATCAGAACCTCTGCCGTAAGCAGCACGGCGAATGCCGCAGCGAAAATTAACCTGCGCTTAACCATGAACACTCCCAAAAAACAAAAGCTCCGCCTCATAATTGAGACGGAGAAACCCGCGGTACCACTCAAATTGCGGCAAAAATGCCGCCGCTCGAAGCGCTTTAATGCAGCGCGTACATCCTGCTTTTCACAGGAAGCTCCCGAGGCGAAATTCGGCTAAACGACCGCCTGCGGCTTCACACCAAACGCCGCTCTCTGAAAGGCTCAATCGCCGCTTACTTGCCCAGAAGGGCTCTCGTTCACAGCTTTTACAATATCACATATATCAACATTATAGCACTCATTCCTCAATTTGTCAAGCACAATCTGACCAAACTCCCGCCGTTACAAAGAAATGCCCGGAAATTTGTTAAGATTTGCCGAAACAATGCACATTTGAGAAATTCCGCTTGACAAAATGCTGTAATAATCCTATAATAGTACTATATAATGCCGTATTTTGTGGAAGAATAAAGCATGAAAATAAACCTTGAAAGGAATCAGAATAAATGGATGTACCGTCAATCCATCTTCAGTATGTTGAAGAGGGCTTCGATGAAAACGGAATACTGAACCGATTCAGTATAAAGTATCCCGAGAATTTCAATTTTGCGTATGATTTTATCGACAGATTCGCACAGCTTGAGCCCAATCGCCGCGGGCTTTTGTGGGTAGATTTGCAGGGCAACGAGCGCCTGCTGACCTACGGAGAGCTTTCAAGGCTGTCCAACCGCGCCGCGAATATGTTCCTCGATATGGGAATCAAAAAGGGCGACCATGTAATGCTGGTGCTTAAAAGAAACTACCAGTTCTGGTACACGCTCTTTGCGCTGATGAAGATAGGCGCGGTTGCAATTCCCGCAACGCACCTGCTTACTCCGCACGATTACGAGTACCGCTTAAAGGCGGCGGATGTAAAGACGATAATTGCCTGCAATTCCGAGGTTGTGCTTAATAATATCGAAGCTACCGACGAGCTAATGGGCGGATTTATCACGCATAAGCTGACAGTAAACGGCTCGCGCGAGGGCTGGGTAAGCTTCGACGAGGAAATAATGAAATACCCCGATACCCTTGAGCGCATTCCGAATAAGGCAGAGGACATCTTTCTGATGTATTTTACCTCCGGCACTACCGCGTACCCCAAAATGGTCATTCACGACCACACCTACGCTCTGGCGCATATTCAGACGGCAAAGCACTGGCACAATGTCGACCCCGACGGAATCCACCTTACAATTTCGGATACGGGCTGGGCAAAGGCGGCTTGGGGCAAGATATTCGGGCAAATGGCGCTGGGTACTTGCATCTTCGCGTACGATTTTGAGAAATTCATTCCCGAGAATATGCTTGCGGTTATGCAGAAGTACAAAATCACGACCTTCTGCGCACCGCCCACCATGTTCAGATTTTTCATCAAGGCAGGCTTGCAGAATTACGACCTCTCCAGCCTGAAATACTGCACGATTGCGGGCGAAGCGCTTAATCCCGAGGTATATTACAAGTGGCTGGAATACACGGGAATCAGGCTTATGGAGGGCTTTGGTCAGACCGAAAGCACACTGATGCTTGCAAACACAATCGGCATGACGCCAAAGGCAGGCTCAATGGGCAAGCCGACGCCGCTGTACAATATCGACCTTGTTGACGCAGACGGAAAATCCGTTGCAATTGGCGAGGTAGGCGAGATTGTTGTGCGCGGCGAGCAAGGCAAGGTACCCGGTTTATTCAAGGGCTACTACCGCAATCAGCAGATTACCGACGAGGCATGGCACGACGGGCTGTATCACACGGGCGACACGGCATGGCGCGACGAGGACGGCTACTACTGGTATGTGGGCAGAAACGACGATGTTATCAAGGCGAGCGGCTACCGAGTAGGTCCGTTTGAGATTGAGAGCGTGCTTATCGAGCACCCCGCAGTGCTGGAATGCGCGGTAACGGGCGCACCCGACCCGATTCGCGGCGAGGTGGTAAAGGCGACGGTTGTGCTGACAAAGGGTTACAAGCCCTCGGATGAGCTTGCAAAGGAGCTTCAGGACCACGTCAAGCGCAATACCGCGCCGTACAAGTACCCGAGAATCATTGAGTTTACCGAGGAACTGCCCAAGACTATCAGTGGCAAGATAATGCGCGGCGAAATTCGCAAGCGCGATATCGCTAAATTCAAGGAGTCGCAGGGCGGATAACCGCGGCTGAAATAATCGTAAAATCCCCGGTGCTTTCGCATCGGGGATTCTGTTATGCAATTTTTCGCGAATCAGACATTAACTCCGTGCGCTCTGCAAAGCGCTGCAAGACCGCCCTGATAGCCGCTTCCGATAGCGTTGAATTTCCACTCGCCGTTGTGGCGGTAAAGCTCTGCGACAACAACCGAGGTTTCAATCGAGTAATCCTCGCCGAGGTCGTAGCGGAGAAGCTCCTCGCCCGTGCCCGAATTTACTATTCTGATAAACGCGTTTCTTACCTGACCGAAATTCTGACCGCGGGTTTCTGCGTCGTAAATTGTAACCGCAAACACAATCTTTTCGATATTCGCAGGAACCTTGCTAAGGTCAACGTCAATGCGCTCGTCGTCACCCTCGCCCTCGCCCGTGAGGTTATCGCCCTGATGTACAACCGCGCCCGAGGGGTGGTTGAGATTGCCGTAGAAAACAAAATCAGCGTCTGAGGTAACCTTGCCGTCAGCGCCTACCATGAAAACCGAGGAATCAAGGTCGAAAGCCGAGCCGCTGTCATAAGCGTTTACATCCCAGCCAAGACCTGCCATGTATTTCATAACGCCGGGGTTTGCCTTTGTAAGGTCTACCTTCTGTCCTTTAACGAGATTTACAGCCATAATTTTTCTCCTTTACAGTAAGACTTAAGAATAGCATATTGAATAACACGCCGGAAATTTCCGATTCGGCGTTTCCATTACAGTATATCACACCGAATCATTGTTGTCAAGGTTATTTGCGTTTACTCGCAGTCAAAGCCCAGACGATAGATAATAGCGTCGTCGTCGCCGTAGTAGCAGGTGCGTACCGAAATCCGCTCAAAGCCCTCGCTTTCGTACAGCGAAATAGCCTCGGCATTGTTTGAGCGCACCTCTAAAAAGCACATAGCCGCGCCGCGCTCCTTAAGTGCAGAGTACAGCTCTCTCAACAGTCCGCGCCCGATTCCCTGACAGCGGTATTCGGGCAGAACCGCAATCTGATACAGTTCAGCCTCATCGGCGGCGGTTTTTGCCAGCGCAAAGCCTATTATCCGCCCGTCGGCTTCTTCTGCAATCAAATCGCACAGCGGGCTTTCTATCTCCGAGCGGATTATGGAGATGTCCCACGGGTCGGGGAAACAGCTCTGTTCTATTTCTTCAAGCCATGCGACCTGTTCTTCGGTAAATTCGGTAAGCCTCATGTCGTGTTCTCCTTTGTAGATTATCAGTGCGCGTCAGACCATGTTCTGCCGATATTCGCGTCGGCTGTCAGCGGTACGGAAAGCTTTACTGCGCCCTCCATTTCCTCGCGGAGTATCACAGCGGCTTTTTCGGCAAGAGCTTCGGGGGCTTCCACAATCAGCTCGTCGTGTACCTGCAGAATCAGCCGCGCCTCGGGCAGTTCTGTGCGCAGCCTTCGCCACACATGAACCATGGCAAGCTTGATTATATCCGCGGCTGTGCCCTGAATAGGCGTGTTCATTGCAATACGCTTTCCAAGCGCCTGAACGGTTTTGTTTGACGCCTTCAGCTCTGCAATCTGTCTGCGCCTGCCGAACATTGTAACCGCATAGCCCGTCCTTTCGGCGGATTCCGTCACCCGTTCCATAAAGCTCTTTACGCCGGAGTAGTGATTGAGATAGCTTTCGATATAGCGCTTTGCCTCAAACACGCTTGTGTTGATATCCTTTGAAAGCGAGAATGCTCCGATGCCGTATACAATGCCGAAATTTACCGCCTTTGCCTTGCGGCGGGTGTCTGCGTCAATAAACGCCTCGGGCAGACCAAACACGCCCGCTGCGGTTTCGGTGTGAATATCGCCGCCCTCAATAAAGGTGCGAATCATGTTTTTATCTTCTGCAAGGTGAGCCAGCACACGCAGCTCAATCTGGCTGTAATCGGCGTCAATCAGCTTCATGCCCTCGCCCGCGGTGAAGAATTTTCTGAAATTTCTGCCCAGTGGCGTTCTTACGGGGATGTTCTGAATATTCGGCTCGGCTGATGAGATTCTGCCCGTGCGGGTTTCGGTCTGCTTAAAGGTTGTATGCAGCCTGCCGTCGGGCGAAACGGCTGCCTCCAGTCCCTTAACGTAGGTGGAATACAGCTTTGTAAGCGTGCGGTATTCCAGCACCTTGCCGACAATTTCGTGCGTATCGGCGATTGCCTCCAGTGTTTCGGCGTCGGTAGAGTAGCCCGTAGCGCGCTTTTTGCCTGCGGGCAGACCAAGCTCCTCGAAAAGCACCTTGCTAAGCTGCTTTGGCGAGTTCACCTTAAATTCATGCCCCGCAAGCTCGTGAATACGCTTTTCGGCAGCGTCTATCTGCGGCAGCAGCTGCTCTCCGAATTCATGCAGAGCGTCGGTATCAATTGCTATTCCGTCAAGCTCCATTGAAGAAAGCACCTCGGCAAGCGGCAGCTCGATTTCGGTAAGCAGCCTGCTCATGCCCGTTTCCTCAAGCTGCGCGTGAAGCTCCGTGCAGAGCGATTTCAGCGCAGCGCCCTCGTCGCCCTGCGGCGCGCCGTATTCTGCGCAGAGCCGCTCCAGCGAGTAGTCGCTTGCGTTTACATTAAGCAGATACGCGGCAAGAGTTATGTCAAAGGTCGCGTTATTCAGCGTTAGCCCGCTTCTCATGCAGTGATAGTACAGCGCCTTTGCGTCAAAGGTGTGCTTGGGGGTGTCGTCTGCAAGAAGCTCTGCGGTAAATTCAAGCGGTTTTCCATTGTGATACATACGGATTTCATCGCCCGCAAGTATTACATCATACGCCTGCGGCTCAAAATCCGTGCGCGGCGCAGCGTCTGCTTTCTCGGCGGGTTTGCTTTCCGTTACGGCGGCGGGAGTAAGCCCCAGCTTTTTCATCACGCCGAACATTTCCATTTCCGTGAGGATTTCAGCCGCTTTTGCGGTGTCTGCGGGGGCGATTCTGTACTTGTCCATATCCTCGTCAACGGGCGCGTGAAGGTCAATTTCTGCAAGCCTTCGCGAAAGCTCCGCGCTTTCTCTGCCGCTTTCGAGCTTTGCGCGCACTCCCTTTGTGACATCAATCGTGTCAAGATTAGCGTAGATATATTCCACCGAGCCGTATTTCTGAATCAGTGAAAGCGCGGTTTTTTCGCCAATGCCCGCAACGCCCGGAATATTATCCGAGCTATCTCCCATGAGCGTTTTAACCTCCAGCATCTGACGCGGCGTTACGCCGTAAACCTCGTTGATTTTCGCGGGCGTGTAGATTATATCCTCCTTGTTTGAGGCGAGCCTTACCGTAACGCTGTCGCTGATAAGCTGAAAGCTGTCGCGGTCGCCCGTCATAATGGTGCAGGCAAGACCTTTTTCGGCAGCCGCGCGGGAAAGCGTGCCGAGAATATCGTCTGCCTCCCAGCCCTCTTTTTCAATAACGGCAACGCCCATTGCGGCAAGCAGCTGCTTGATTATCGGCATCTGCTGCTGCAATTCCTCGGGCATTCCGTGGCGGGTGCCCTTGTATGCTTCGTACATTTTGTGGCGAAAGGTCGGCGCGTGAACGTCAAATGCAGCCGCAGCAAGGTCGGGGGCTTCCTCCTTGACCAGCTTCAGCCAGATATTCATAAAGCCTGTCAGCGCGTTGGTAAACTGACCCTTTTTATTGCTCAACGCCTTGATTCCGTAGAATGCGCGGTTCATAATGCTGTTGCCGTCAATCAAAAGTAGCTTCATTCGGTTTTCTCCTTTTTTTCGGATACTGCTCTGAACGCCTGCTCCAGCGTTCTTACGCCGATAATGCCAATGCCGTAGTTTTCGGCTTTGCTCAATGCGCCAAACGACTGCTTGGGGATAATGCACTTTTCAAAGCCCAGCCTTGCGCCCTCTTTAACGCGCTCGCGCACATGAGAAACGCTGCGTATCTCGCCGCCCAGACCCACTTCTCCGAATACCATAAGCTTTTCGGGTATGGGCTTGTCGCACAGCCCCGAGTACAGCGCAAGCGCAACGGCAAGGTCTGCGGCAGGCTCATCCAGCTTCAAGCCGCCCACGATATTGACATACACATCAACGCCGCCGAAGAAGAATCCCGTGCGTTTTTCCAGCACTGCGAGCAGCATATACAGCCTGTTGTAGTCAAAGCCCGTTGCAACGCGCCGCGGCGCGGAAAGCGAGGATTTTGTAACCAGTGCCTGCACCTCCGCGAGAATAGGCCGCGTACCCTCTACCGAGCACACAACCACGCTTCCCGACACGCCCGAAATCCTGCCCGAGAGCATGGTTTCCGAGGGGTTTGCAACCTCGTGCAGACCGTCGTCGTCCATTTGAAACACGCCGATTTCGTTTGTAGAGCCGAATCGGTTTTTGAATGCGCGAAGAATGCGAAAAGCAAGCTGCTTCTCGCCCTCAAAATACAGCACCGTATCCACGATATGCTCCATGATTTTAGGACCTGCAATGCCGCCGTCCTTGTTTACATGGCTGACGATAAACACGGGTATTTCTTCGGATTTAGCCATGCGCATGAATGCGTTTGAGCATTCGCGCACCTGCACGATACTTCCCGGCGCGGAGTTATAAGCGGCGGTGGTTATCGTCTGAATCGAGTCGATAATAACAACGTCGGGCTTGGGCATATTTTTCGGGCGCGTAACCGCCTGCACAATGCTCTCGCAGCTGTTTGACGAAGCAAGATACAGCCTGCCCGATTCTACTCCCAGCCTTTCTGCGCGCAGCTTAAGCTGACGCTCGCTTTCCTCGCCCGAAACGTAGAGAATATTGTAGCCTTTGCTCATGTGACCGCAGATTTGCAGCAGCAGCGTGGATTTGCCGATACCCGGGTCGCCGCCAATCAGCACCAGCGAGCCTTTTACAAGACCACCGCCAAGTACGCGGTCAAGCTCCGAAATGCCTGTGTTATACCGCGTTTCGTCGGTGTAGGAAATGCTGTCTATGCGGCTTGCGGTGAGCTCCGAAGCCGAAACGGCAGCCTTGCCCGCAATTTCAACCGGGGCGCTTTCTTCGATTGTATTCCACGAACCGCAGCTTTGGCAGCAGCCGTTCCATTTGGGGTATTCCTGACCGCATTCGCGGCACACATATACTGTTTTGATTTTCGCCATAGCTGCTCCTTGCTGTCATAATCAAAGCGGCAAAAGCTCCGCTTTTCTGTCCTTAAATACCGCATAGCTTGTGAATCCCGCCGCCAGAAGAATCTCCCGCGCGGCGTCGAAATCGTACGCAATGTGCTCTGTGCGGTGCGCGTCGGAGCCTATGGTTATCAGCTCGCCGCCAAGCTCGCGCCAGCGCCGCAGAATTTCGGGGTGAGGGTGCGCCCAGCCGAGCCCGTATTTCAGCCCCGCCGTGTTGATTTCAATACCCTTGCCCATTCTTAACAGCAGCCTAAGAATCTCGTCGATAATCTCTTTATGCTCGGCAGGGGAATACGCCTTTGCCTTTGTGTAGCGCACTATGTAGTCGAGATGACCGTACACGTCAAACCCGCCGAATGCTTTTATATTCGCCAGAATCCCCTCAAAATAGCGCACAATGCCGTTGTGGTCGGTGTGACGCTCAAAGTATTCGGGGTAGTAGGGGTCGTAAAGCCTGCCGTTTTCTTCAATCAGATGAGATGAGCCTATCACAAAATCGAACGGGTAACCGGCAGTGTATTCTGCGAGCGTATCACCGAGATAATCCAGCAGTCCCAATTCCACGCCGAACAAAAGCTCAATTTTGTCGGAATAAACCCTGCGCAGCCGCTCAAGCTCGGCTTTGTAGGACGGGGTATCAAGCCAAAATTCACCCTCGGGATAATCGGGGTCGAAATGCTCGGTAAGGCACAGCGTTTTAAGCCCCTTATCGGCAGCGGCAAGAACCATGCTTTCGGTCGGTTCCTCGCTGTCCGAGGAAAAAGCCGAGTGTGTGTGGCAGTCCGCAAGAATCATGTTGCAAGAGCCTCCGTTTCGCAAAAATCTCCGATATTTTCAACCGTCACATCGCAGTACGCCGACAGGTCGCCCTCTTTTGAGGTTACATGGTCGAGTACGCCCACGGTATAAAATCCCGCCTTTTTCGCGCTTTCGGCGCAGTAGTAAGCGTCCTCGAAAACAACGCACTCCGATATATCCGCGCCCAGCATTTCTGCAACTTTAATATAGAACTGCGGGTCGCGCTTGCCCAAAGCCAGCTGCGCGCAGTCAACGTAGAAAGCCATTCCGCGCATAAGCCCCGTGCGGTCAAGAAAGGGCTGCGCAATTTCGCGGGTGGTGGCGCTTGCAATGCAGGTGATTATCCCGCGGCTGTGCGCATTTGCGATAAACTCCGTAACTCCCGGCTTAAGCCGGATTACATCGGTGTAGTTTCGCCGCATGAATTCCAGACACTCGGGCAGACCGCCGCCGTACAGCGAAAACATATTCCGCCAGTAATACATACTGTCGCACAGCGTCCCGTCCATATCAAGAATGTAGTATTTATGCATAGAGCTCCTTATTTCAGCTTGTCGAAAAACTGTTATTTGCCCGCGAAGCGGGCTTTTTAAATCCCATTTTTTGCCCCAGCTTTGCCGGGGCAAAAAATACTTCTATCCCAGCAAGTGTGCGGTTTGGCGGCGTAGCCGACAAAACGTGCGCGTGGCTGGGATGTTTCGGCGCAGCAGGACGCTGCAAAGCCGAAACCAAAGGTCCGGCATGGACGCCGGACATCCAAGTTTCGGCGAGGGAAAGTCCCAACGGGACTTTTTCGACGGTCTCCTTATTCAATGCTGTCCAGCCACATTTTTGCTGCGGCGTCGCTGGGCATACGCCAGTCCCCGCGCGGCGAAAGCGTTACCGAGCCGACCTTTACGCCGTCGGGCAGGCAGCTGCGCTTGAACTGCTGCGAGAAGAAGCGGCGGTAGAAGGTTTTCAGCCATTTTGTAATCACCTCGTCGGAGTATGCGCCGTCAAAGGTCTGCTTTGCCAGACGCAGCACCTTATCGGGTGAGAATCCCCAGCGAATGCCGTTGTACAGGAAGAAATCGTGCAGCTCGTACGGACCTACAAGGTCCTCGGTAATCTGCACAATCTGTCCGTTTTCGTCGGCGGGCAGCAGCTCGGGGCTTACCGGCGTATCGTAGATTGAATTTAGCACCTCGCTTAAATCGGGGTTTGAGGAAGTATCGGCGTAGTATTTTACAATATGCCGCACAAGTGTTTTGGGCACGGAGGCATTCACGCCGTACATTGAAATGTGGTCGCCGTTGTAGGTAGCCCAGCCCAGAGCCAGCTCCGAAAGGTCGCCCGTGCCGATTACCATGCCGTTTTCGGCGTTTGCAATATTCATCAGAATCTTTGTGCGCTCGCGCGCCTGCGCATTCTCGTAGACAACATCATGGCAGCTTTCGTCATGCCCGATATCGCTGAAATGCTGCTTTACCGCCGCCGCGATATCAATGCTGCGGAAGGTTGTTCCAAGCAGCTCGCACAGCCTTTCGGCGTTGGTGCGGGTTCTTACCGTAGTGCCGAAGCAGGGCATGGTTACGGCTATAATATCGCTGTTTGGTCTGCCCAGCAGCTTCATGGTTTCAACGCAGACCAGCAGCGCAAGGCAGCTGTCCAGTCCGCCCGAAATACCTACCACCAGCGATTTTGCGCCCGTGTGACGCACACGCTTTTCAAGCCCGTGCGCCTGCATGGTAAGAATATCCTCGCAGCGCTTGTCCTTTTCGGCAGAGGACGACGGCACAAACGGAGTGCGCTCAAAGCGGCGTGTGAGCGTTGTTTCGCGCATTGCAAGACTGAACGGCACTCTGCGCATTTCGGGCAGTTCCCTCGCGTCAAACGAGGTGTTTCTGCGCCGCTCGAATGCAAGCCTCTGCACATCAATTTCGGAGATTGTAAGCCCCGTGGTGTAAAGGCGGCTTTCCTTAAGCACCGTGCCGTTTTCAGCGATTATGTCATGCCCGCCGAAAACCAAATCCTGCGTGCTTTCGCCGCTGCCCGCAGAGGCAAACACATATCCGCACAGCAGTCTTGCGGATTGATTCTGCACAAGCTGTCTGCGGTAGGTGTCCTTGCCGATAGTTTCGTTGCTTGCGGAGAGATTCGCAATGATAGTAGCGCCGCCCAGCGCAAGCCTTGTGGAGGGCGGGTCGGCAGCCCAGAGGTCCTCGCAGATTTCAACCGCGAACACAAGCTCGGGGATTTCGCGGCACTCGAACAGAATATTCAGCCCGAACGGCACTTCTTTGCCGAACAGCTCAATCGTAAACTCACCCGAACGCCCCGCTGTGAAATGACGCTTTTCATAAAATTCGTTGTAGTTGGGCAGGTATTTCTTCGGTACAACACCGAGGATTTCACCGCTTTTTATTACCGCTGCGCAGTTGTACAGCTCGCCGCGAAAGCGCAGCGGGCAGCCCACTGCAATAAGCATATCAAGCTTTTCGGTGTACCGCGCAAATTCTTCCAAAGCATTCAGCGCGCCGTCCAGCAGCGTCTGCTGAAAGAAAAGGTCCTGACAGGTGTACGCCGTTATGCACAGCTCCGGCAGCACCAGTATGCTTACGCCCTGCGCGGCTGCGTCGTCGGTTATTGCTTTCATCTGTGCAAGATTATATTCGCAGTCTGCAACTCTTACATTGATTGTACCTGCTGCAGCTTTTATAAATCCGTGCTTCATATACGCTCCTTTACGGCTTTGAACCGTTCATTACCATTCTGAATTTCTCCGCAACCTCCGCAAGCTCGCTCTTTTTGGGCGGCGGAGGCGGCGGGGCGGGCATTTCTGCGCGCAGCAGTGCGCCGGTGTAGAAATAATCCTCCTTTGTAAGCCGCCGCGGCGAGTATTCAAGCAGATACTCTCTTAACCACCCTGCAACCAGCGACACAAGCGCTGCAGCCGCGCCGACCAGCTGAAAAGCCCCGCACAGCATTGCGCCTGCCACAAAGCAGACAACCGCGTAGACCAGTCCCAGAATATACACCGCCGTTCGGTGAATATTCCCGCCGCCGAAAGCCAGCAGTGCGGCGGCGATAAACAGCAGCGAGCCAATCAGTGTTAATATTATGATACCGACAGGGCAGAAAAATCCCGCAATTATCACTGCGACAGCAGCAGCGGCTTCCGTAAAGAAGCAGACTCTCATAATCCTCTGCAGCCTTGCGGCGCGGCGACGGCGCATTTTTACAAAATCACGGATTCTGCCGCCCTCGGTGGGCTCGCTTGTTGTAAAATGAATCAGGCGCCTGCGTATAAATTCGGGCATTTGTTCCACCTGCCTTGCTGTTATTCTTCGGCGTTGTCCTCGGAGTTCTCGGATTCTTCGGCGTTGTCCTCGGAGTTCTCGGATTCTCCGGTGTTCTCGGAGCTCTGCTTTTTGGCGGCAGTCTCGTTAAACGCTGCGCTTTTTTGCATGGATTGCTCCAGAAGCTTCTTTACGTCTGCCCGCGTGATAGTTTTCTGCGGTACTCGGGGGTCGAATCTGCCCTCTGCCTGCGCCGTGCGGATTTGCTCGGCAAGCGCGCGGTGCTCCTCGCTTATGGGCGCAGCGACATAGTCCTCGCTGTCAATGGGATTTGATACCTCTGCGGCAGCCTGTGTTTCGTCAAATTCCTCCTGCGCGTCTGTGATTGCAAGACCCTTGTCCATTCGGCGGTTGATTGTGTTAAGCGCGCAGCCCGTACCCAGCAGAATCCAGAACACGGGCGCAACGGACACAACGGAGTCGTTGAACAAGCCCGCGGCAAGATAGCCGACAATTCCCAGCATAACCGAAGCGCCGTATATCTGCTCTGCGCGGTACTGCTTTTTAAGCGCGTACAGACGGAAGCAGTCAACCAGATATACCACGCAGATTGCCAGAAATGCAATCAGCGCGATAAGTCCGCTGGAATAGAATATCTGAAGATACAGATTGTGCGGCTTGTCAACGATAGTAGTCATCTCGCCCCAGTAAACGGCGTATTTTGTAAGCCAGTCATTCTGCGGGAAAACGTATGTGAAGGTATCGGGTCCGTAGCCGACTATCAGGCATTTATCCAGCAGCGGCAGCGTTCTTGACCAGATATAGCCGCGTGCCGAGCCGATTCCTTCCTTGCCCTCAAAGCCGATGTGCGGAGCGTTTACGCAGTCCATGCGCGTGCCGTCTTCAAAGTCAACGAGGTGCAGCTGCTTCATATTGAACAGGTAGAAGGTCATCTCGCTGTTCTCGTCGCCGTTAAGCTTGAGGTACATGGTGTTGTAATAATCGGGGTTGCCGTCGGGCGAATCAAAGTTCAGCTCTATGCCCTCAAACGCCTCGTCGCTGAAGGTATACCCGATAAGCGAGTTGCCGAACGGCTCAAGCTGCTCGCCCGCAGAATTTGTGAATTCATAGTCCATTTTTTCGGGATTGAATTTTACGGTCAGCTTGTCGGTCTGTGAGGTGAACGTTACCGACCCGTCGGAGTTGTGTGTGATTTCTCTTACGGGCAGCTCGGAAAGAACATCCTTGTTTTCGGGCTCGCCGAACAAAGTCACAACATCCTCAAACAGCGACGGAATACGCGCAAACAGGGCGTTATCCAGCACAAAATTTGCGCCCACTGCCACGACCGCGACAGCCGCAACGCCCGCCAGAAGCGGCTTCCAGCGCTTGATGATAACTTTTGCGAATACAATTATTCCCACAATCAGCGCGGCGGCAAGCGCCACGATACCGCTTCGTGCGCTTGAAGCAAACAGGAAGAACAGCGCAGCTGCGTCAAACAGCGCAAATACTATCTTGTGCGCGATTTTCTTTTCGCCGATTGCCATGGTGGTAAACAGGGGGATTACAAGCCCCGTAAAGCTGCCGACATAGTTAAAGCTGTACAGTGCGCCCACTGCGTGAGTTGCAGCGGCTGCTCCCGAATCGCCGATTATATCCGCGTATTTGCGGTCGATAATAAGCTGACGGAACCATTCCTGATTGACAAGGTTGTTGCCCGTAAACTGAAAAGCTCCGATTATAACGTTGACTGCCGTGCAGAAAAACAGCGCCAGACAGACGTATCTGAAATTTCCCGTATCTCTGAATGCGTACATGGTAAACAGGTACAGCACGAAGTAACACGCAATGGTATAGAATCCCTCTGCACGGTCAAATTCGCCGTAGAATGCCTGCTCGCCGTATTTTGAAAGCAGCGCCGAGGCGAGCGTCATTGCAACGTAAACCACCGAAGCGCCGACGTATATCAGCGAGCGTTTTTCGGCGCGTCTGAAAATGAAAACGCAGCACACCAGCAGCACCGCCAGCATTACCAGCGCGATAACAACAACCGCAAACGCCTTGCACTGCGAGTACATATCAATAAACAAGTAGTTTCCGTCATCGTCGATTGTGCCGCTGAAATAGCGGAAGGTTTCCTGCAGATTGCGCGATACCAGCGTTACCTGCATAAGAATCGGTATCAGCGCCAAGCCGATAACCGACGGCAGGAAGATGGCAAGCGCCGTAAGGTCTGTCTTTCTATTGTTCGTCATTGAGTATTTCTCCGGTCTGTATTTATTTTTAGGTGCGGGAGTATCATTATCCCGCTCGGACTTTTTGTTATTCAGCTTTTCGCTGTTGATAAAGCCGCTGACTGCTGTGCGGATAAGTATTGAAATATCCAGAAAGTAGTTCCAGTTTTCTATGTATTGGATATCGTATTCAATACGCTTTTCAATCGAGGTATCGCCGCGGTAGCCGTTTATCTGCGCCAGACCCGTCATTCCCGGCTTTACCTGATGCTTTATCATATACAGCGGTATGGTGTGCTTGAAGCTGTCAACGTAATAGGGAATTTCGGGCCGCGGACCTACAAGGCTCATATCGCCCTTAAGAACATTGAACAGCTGCGGCAGCTCATCAATCGAGAATTTGCGGATAAACGCGCCGAATTTTGTTCTGCGCGGGTCGGTTTCCTTGCTCCATGCAGTGTTTTCTTCGCCGCTGTCGCGCATGGATTTCAGCTTGTACATCGTAAACAGCTTTTTGTTCAGCCCGACGCGCTCCTGCTTGAAAATCACCTTGCCGCCCATTGTTGCCTTTATGATTATCGCCGAAACCAGCATTATCGGCGAGGTAAGAATTATCAGCACCAGCGAGCCGATTATGTCCGTCGCCCGCTTAAGAAACGCACTGCCTATATTATCCAGCGGAATCCTGCGAATATTCATCATCGGAATGCCGCCCACAACGTCAATCGAGGGGGTAGCCGACATATACTTGTAAATCATCGGCACAACCGAAATCTTTGTGCCGGTGCGTTCGCACGCTTCAACGGCTTCGTCCAGACGCGAGCTTTCGTCGTTGTCAAGCGCGCATACCACTTCATCGAAGTTGTGCGAATCCAGCACCGAAAAAATATCGTCGAATCCGCCGAGCCGCTTTGCTCCCGCAAGCTCTCCGTCGGCTATGTAGCCCGCGCACTCAAAGCCCAGCGAGCGTTCGCTGCGAATCGCCTTGAGGTATTCCCGAGCGGAGCTTCCGCAGCCTATTATTGCCACATATTTCTTATTGTAACCGCTTTCTCTGAAACGCTTCAGCGTACGCCGCAGAATAAATCGCTTGACCGATATCAGCAAAAGGTCGGTTGTAAAGAAGATTATCAGCGCCCAGCGCGAAAACTCGAAAACCTTGACCAGATACAGCAGCGTGATAATTACAACGCCGTCAAGTATGAACGCCCGCACCAGCCGGTTAAATTCCGCACTGAAATTCTTTGTGCGGAACGAGCCGTACAAGCCCATGCAGCCGAACGTGATAAGCTGAATCGGAACAAACAATACCGCCAGCTTCAGATAATCCTCAAAGGGGTAGTTTTTATCAAAATCGAGCAGATTAAAAACGAACAGATAAGAAATGGTAATTGCGGCAAAGGCTATCACAATATCGCTTATTACATTCAGCGTATTAAGCAGCTTTTGATTTTCCTTGACCATATTATCCCTTTCCGTATAAGATTCCTACGGATATTATAACATATTTACGCTGCCGGTTCAACGCACAAATTCTGCGCGAAGCGGCAGGAATTACAGCGCCGAAATATCGGTTATTGCCTGCGTTACCAGCCTTTTGAATACAGGCGCAACTCTGTCGGCTGTTTCCTGAACCTCGGCGTGGGTAAGCGGCGTGGGTGAAATGCCTGCCGCCAGATTTGAAATGCACGAAATACCGCAGATTTCCATACCCGCATGGCGAGCCGCCATAGCCTCAACCGCCGTAGACATACCCACTGCGTCGGCGCCCCATGCGGCGTAAGCTCTTATCTCGGCGGGAGTTTCGTAATTCGGACCGCTGGTTTGCAGATATACGCCCTCTTTAAGCTGCGCGCCGATTTTCTCTGCGGAAGCCTTTATGCTGCCGCGCAGACGCTTGCTGTAAACCTCGGACATATCGGGAAAGCGCACGCCGAGCTCGTCGATATTAGCGCCGATAAGCGGCGAGGGGACAAACGGGCTGATGTGGTCGGTAATCAGCATAAAATCCCCCGCATGGAAGCTCTTGTTGATTCCGCCTGCGGCGTTAGTCAGAAACAGCGTTTTTGCGCCCATAAGCTTCATCAGGCGTATCGGCAGAACCACATCCTGAACCTTATAGCCCTCGTAGTAGTGAACTCTGCCCTGCATTGCAACGATAGGCGCTCCGCCCGCATAGCCGAAAACAAATCTTCCCTTGTGCCCCGCAACCGTTGAGACAGGGAAGCCCTCAAGCTCGCGGTAGTCCAGAGTTTCTTTTATATCCATGGTGTCGGCGTAGTCGCCCAGACCGCTGCCAAGCACCAGCGCAAGCTCGGGCTTGAAGCTGATTTTCTTCTCGAAAGCCTCAAAGCATTTCATCAGTTTTGCGTAAACCTCGTTCATGTCGTTTCCTCCTTGATGATAAAAATTATGCCTTTTTTGTCCTGATTCTGAATCGGCGGCGGCACTTTTCGGCAAGCAGATTACGCAGCTCCATGGGTGTGCCGCAGAGCATCTGCGTCTTGTCACATATCAGCGTTTCGCGGCTTTTTCGGTCTTTTTCATCCGCCGAGAAAATATAAAAGCTGTGACTGATTTCGTACGCCGCGGTAATTTCTTTATAGGGTATTTTTTCCGTTGTGATATCCAGTGCGCCGTCAATCGCAGAGCGTCTTGCGGCGTATTGATGCTCCTCGCCCTCGGGCTTTTCTTCGGGCGCGGGGGTGATAACGGTAAGCGTGATTTCATCCTTGCCGAAATCCGCGTTGATGACCTTGCCGTAGGATTTTTCCATTCTGTCGGCGGTGTGATTGAAATGCCCCAAGCGAAGGTTATGCGGTGTGAATCCGCACAGCAGGCACAGCACCAAAAAAATCGCAGCCAGCAGCCACTCGCTGCAAAACAGCGCGGCAATCATCAGCAGAAACAGCACAACAGCCGCGTAATAGCACAGTGTCTGAATTGGCTTTACCCGCATGATAAACAGAAAATCCGAAAGCGAGCGAATACGCGCCATGGTGCATTCGGTTTCGCACACCAGCCTGTCCGAGCTCTTTTTATCTTCGCTGATTTCCGAAAGCAGCTGTGTAAGCTTTGCTTCAACGGAGGCGGTCTTTTGTTTGTTTTTCTTATTCGGTAACATAACGGTCCTTTCGGGAGATGCGCGGTTAATCGGATTATACGATTTTCCGCTGAATTGCATAACTATACATTTTCTATTATACCATATAATTTCGGAAAATGCAACGAAATTCTATCATTATTGATAAAAATATATCCCGATTTTTGTAACATAATAAACGCAGAGCGTTTATTATACATCAAAATGTCCTCGCACATACGTTCGC
>JBJESB010000021.1:0-61241 GCA_051882575.1 Oscillospiraceae bacterium | reverse complement strand
ATCTTTCAAAGGGTCAGCGCGTAAGTCTGGACAAGTCGGTAACAATGGCAAGAATCGGTCTTGGCTGGGATACCAACCGCTACGACGGCGGTCAGGATTTTGACCTTGACGCGTGTGTATTCCTTCTCGGCTCAAACGGCAAGGTGCTCTGCGACGAGGACTTTGTATTCTACAACAACCTTACCGCAAGAAACGGCGCTGTTGAACACACCGGCGATAACCGCACGGGCGAAGGCGAGGGCGACGACGAGGCAATTATTATTGACTTTACAAAAATCCCGCCGGAGATTGAGAAGATAGCAGTTACAGTAACAATTTTCGACGCGCAGGCAAAGAATCAGAACTTCGGACAGGTTTCCAACTCTTACGTCAGAGTAGTTAAGATTGACAACCGCGACGACGTTAACGGCGAGGAGGTTCTCCGCTTTGACCTTGTTGAGGAGTTCTCTATCGAAACAGCGCTGGTTGTATGCGAAATCTACCGCTACAACGGCGACTGGAAATTCAACGCTGTTGCAGCAGGCTATCAGGGCGGACTTGAAGCACTTTGCAGAGCTTACGGCGTAAATGTTTGATTAACCAAGATATCCTCCCGCTTCGGCGGGGGGACATCGAAATTCGGCAATGGAGGCGGCTATGGCACAGAACATCAACGAAATTATAGCACAGGCTAATGCAGGCGGTATTCTAAATCTGCCGTCGGGCGAAATTGAAGGTCCTGTGTACATAAACAAGCCGCTTCGTATTGTCGGAAACAATACCACAATCTGGGCAAAGCGAGGCAGTGTTATTGAGATAAACTCTGCCGGCGTTTCAATCGAAAATCTCCGCGTGGAGCTTACAGACGGCGACATCAGCGAGAAAACCATTGTTACGCGTTTTTCCGCTAATGTCAAGAATGTAGAGGTTCTGGGTTCGGTAAGCGGATTCGGCGCGGAGGACAGAGTGTTTGATATTCCGCGTACGCTTAATCTCGGAGAATTCAGTTCAGACTCAAAAAACTACTTTACAATGAGCGTAAATCTGCCGACAGCGGCAGTAATTGAATGCAATGCAACGGGGCTTGATTTCTCCCCGAAGCAGCTGAATGCAGGTCACAACGATATTACAATCACGGTTGACAGCCTAAGCTCACAGACCTTTTTATATACAGAGGTGCTGCTGCGTTCGGCATTTATTCGCAGAATTTATGTCACGGGCAGACCGGTTTCCGCTATTCCTGCCGTAAACGGCAAAGCTGTATTCACCGCACCGGATGCCCCGTTTGATGAGACACAGAATGTCACGGCGGTGCAAAGCGCTGCTATTCTGCCGCCAACAGATATCGTATCCGTAGACGCCCCTGCGCCGCTTTACGATATGCCTGTGCTGGAAATGCGCAAGGGTCAGCGCGTTGCGATAGAACAGTACATAGGCAGACGCTGCGAATTAAGCTTTAGCTGCGTAAAGCCCTCGGGCATGGAAATTGACCCTTACATATTTTTGCTGAATGAAAACGAAAAGTCACTCGGTGACGACGGGCTTGTGTTCTTCGGCAATACACAATCAGGCTGCGGCGAGGTGGTTTACTCTGCGGACAGCGGCTTGGTTACTATTGATTTTGACAAAATCGACCCCCGTGTAAAGCGAATCACGGTGGCGTATTCTATATATGCGGGCGACGCGCGAAACAATTTCAGTATGGTGCGCGCCCCGAAAATAACTATCAGCGCCAATGGTTCCGAAAGAATTGTCTATGAAATGGACAGTCTTTCAAATGAAACAACGGTAGTTGCGGCAGAAATTTATCTCTACAAGGGTGATTGGCGCATATCAGCGGTAGGCTCGGGCTATAAAGACGGCATGGCAAAGCTATGCAATCACTATGGCATTGAGGTTACGGGCTGAAAAACTATTCATGGAGGATATGGCTGAATATGGCTGGTAATTTTGTTCGCATAGTCGGCTACGATAACAGCGACAGCTTCAGAAGCAAGATTATAACAAAGTTTGCCGCGGCGCAGAAAAACGGACTGTTCTTCGATAACAAGCTGCCGCTGGCAAGTACTGCTGAAATATCACAGGCGGCTTCATACGCTGCTGATAATCTGGATGATGAACGGGCAATCAAAGCGGGAATTGATTCGTATTTTGCGCAGAAAAGACTTAACGCCGACACTGCGCAGCTTGCGCACCTTATGCTGGAGGCGATGAATTCCTGCGGGGCAAACAAAAAGAACACCTACTTTGTAATTCTTTGCTGGCTGATGAAATATGCTCCCGCAAAGCCCGCAGAGATTCTGTACATCAATAAGGCGACAAAGCGCGAGCTGTATCTGCTGTATATGCTTAACCTGCTGGGTGCTGCCGTAACCTACGTCAGTCTGGGCGAGGACGCAGAGTTTGACGCGTTCCCCTACAAAAACGCCGTGCAGCTGATTAACGGTCCGCAGACAGCGCAGGTGCAGATTGATTTTGCAAACCTCGACCTTTCGCGTGAGCGTCAGCTTGCGGATATGCGTCAGGCGGCAGAAAGCATTGCCGGCAGAGTTCAGCGCGCGGATACAACAGCCGCAGGTATTTTTGAGGATATGATGGTAACGCATAAGCAGCGTGTAATAAAGCGCGGCGGCGTGTTTACCGATAACTGCGAAATTCCGGTGTATATGGCGGCGCTTATCGGTTATGATGAAGAAGCTGTCTATACCAATATGCTCGTCAAGTTCAAGGAAGGCTTTGCAAGCAGTAAAAAGCAGCTGATTTTTATCGGCAAAACTCTTGATAATCCCACTGCCGAGGAAGTCAAGCTGCTGGGTACAGTACCGCGCAGAAGCTCCGAGGAGATGATTGACGGGCTTGCGCTGCTTATCAAGCTGCCCGGCGACCCTGTAAGAACCGCCCTCGCGCAGAAAGCGCTGAAAGAGGTTCTGACGGGCATTGCGGCAACCAACCAGACCGTAGCGCTTAATTACGGCAACAAGCTGATTACATGGCTCTACCGCTGCACGCAGGCAAGAAAATACTCTGTGCAGTACGAGGATATCCCGCTGATTCTTTACTATGGAGATATCTCGCAGTCGGAGCTGTTCTTTCTGCATTTTATGTCAAGAAGCGGCTTTGATGTTATCTACATCACGCCCAATAAGACCATGCTTCAGCTTACCGCCGAGAAAAATACCGACGGGCGTATGCAGATATTTGAGCTGCCAAAGAGCAAGGATTCGGGCGAGTACCCCGACAAGCCGATTAAGATGAAAATGGCGACCGTTGCATACTCTGCCGAGCGTGAGCTTGACGAGATGATGTACAACGGCGACGCAGGCATTTTCAGAGATTTCCAGTTCCCCAACTCGCAGTCTATCACGCTGAAAACAACCTACGAGGAAATTGATATTCTGTGGAAGCACGAGGCAAAGTTCCGCTCGGGATTCTCGGTTTCGGGTAATCTTGTGTGCGTACCGAATATCTTCGCGAAAATCAGCGGTGTTAAGGACGGAAACATAAACGCATACTGGGATGATGTACGCGCAAAGCTTACTCCCGAAACCGTGCTGTATGTTAAAACCTCAGCCGCGCAGACGCCGGGCGGGCTTGACCTGTCGGCATACCGCAGCTTTTACCGCAACGGCAAGATTGATACCGAGCGGCTGAAAAGCTCAATGCTGAATAAGTACAGCTATCTTCCCGACAGAATTCAGGATTTGATTCTGTTCAAGCTGCAGGAGACCATTGACAGCGGATATCTGAAGCTGCAGGGCGACGACCTTATGTGCGCGGTTATGCACTTTGGTCTGAATCTTGACAAGGAAATGCTGAAAATAATTCAGCGGTTTGATTTTACAAAACAGATTCCCAAGCTGATATATATTGACCCCGTAGAGGAGACCTTCACCCTTCAGGAATGCGTTTTGGCGGTGCTGTGCAGCATAATCGGCTTTGATGTGCTGATTTACACGCCGACGGGCTACAAGAATATTGAAACCTTTGTAAAGCCCGAGGCGTTTGAGGAGCATACAATGAATGAATTCCTGTATAATCTTGAGGTTCCCAGATTCAAAATACCAACAGAGGAAAAAAGCGGCGGCGGCTTGTTCGGAAAGCTGTTCCGCAAGTAACGATTATTTGCCGAAAGGCTTATAATACCCCGAAATATCGGGCATAAACTTACTCATTAGGAGGTTCCGAGCGAAAACCCTCCAACAACCAGTGCAGCGGTTTATCGGAACGCTGTACACGAAAGGAAAGTTATTATGGGATTACAGTTCACACCCGGCGCACAGCAGGCAGCTCAGGCAGCAGCACAGAATGCACCCGCAGCAACAGTTGTTACAGAGGAAGCTATCCTCGACCAGAAGATTGAAGAAGCCAAGAATTTCAACATTGTTGTAGCTACCGAGCAGGTAAAGCAGCAGCTGGTTGCTTCCCCCGAGGAAATCGACAGACTGGTAAGCACAATCAATGTAAACGACGCAAACACCATAGTAAAGTTCGGCGCTGAAGCCGCTGAACAGATTTCTCAGGCTTCCGACCAGGTGCTTAACTCCATGAGCATTTCGCAGATTAACGACACAGGCGTACTGCTGAAAAACCTTGCAGCTATCATGGAACAGTTTGATATCAAGGAAATTGAGGACAAGCCCGGATTCTTCGGCAGACTTAAGAAGAACATTGACAAGATTCTTAACAAGTACCAGACAATGGGCAGCGAAATTGATAAGATTTACGTTCAGCTTAAGCAGTACGAAACCGAAATCGAGCAGGCTAACACCAAGCTCGACAATATGTACGACGCAAACCTCGGCTACTATCAGGAGCTTGTTAAGTACATCATGGCAGGCGAGCAGGCTGTTGCAGAGCTCGACGCTTATATTGAGGAATACAAGGCAAAGGTTGCGGCAAATCCCGAGGACGGCACAATTCGCATGGACCTTTCCAATCTGCAGCAAATGCGCGAAATCCTCGACCAGCGCGTAATGGACCTTAAGGTTGCAGAGAACGTTGCAATCCAGACAGTCCCCATGCTTAAGACTATGGAGTACTCCAACCTCAACCTTGTCAGAAAAATCAACTCCGCGTTCATCATTACAATGCCTGTATTCAAGCAGTCACTCGCACAGGCTATCATGCTCAAGCGTCAGCGCATTCAGGCTGAATCCCTCAGCGCACTTGACGAAAAGACAAACGAGCTGCTTCTTAAGAACGCTCAGAATACCGTTGAACAGAGCAAGCAGATTGCAGCTATGGCTTCGGGTTCTTCCATTAAGGTAGAAACACTCCAGCAGACATGGCAGACTATCGTTACAGGTATCGACGAGGTTCAGCAGATTCAGGACGCTGCACGCGCTAAGCGTAAGGAAGACGCAAAGGTTCTTGAGCAGATTAAGGCTGATTACAAAAAGCGCATGAAGGCTTAATTCGCTCTATACTCAAAACGCCAATATCCCCGCTGAACTCAAATTCAGCGGGGATATTTTAATAAAATGAAAAGCGGAGAAAAACTCCGCTTTTGTTAATCCATTTGTATGTTTCCAAGGTCAGAATATTCCTCGGATTTTCTCGACTCCTGCCTGTACTCCTCGGCAGACGGCTCAACGGGCGTTTCAACCTCGGGCTCTTCCTCCGGACGCAGCTTGTTGATTATATTAAGGAATCGGTTCTGAATCTCTCGGTTAAAATCAATTCCATGGTCCAACAGCTTTGCTTCAACGGCAAATCCGCCTGCCATTGATTTATGACCGCCGCCGCTGCCTATTCCCGCAAGCGCCTGCGAGGTTATTGAACCTGCGTCAAGCTCGTCCAGCTCGGAACGAACCGAAAACTTAAAGCCATTCGCCCTGCGTGAGTAAACAACCGCAAAATCCGCTGCGTCAAGGCTTAACAGAAAGTCACTGACCGTTGCAACAAACGCATCTGCGCATTGATAATCAAGAAAAGCAAACGCAACTCCGTTGAAAATATCAATATTCTTCACTGCGTCCGCAAAGGATTCCAGCTCATCAAACAGAATCGCGCTTGACTGGAATTTGCGTATCATTGCCTGATTCGACTTCGGAAACAGATATTTATAGATATCAATATCCAGCTCCGTGACTCCGCGCGTAAAATCCTTGGTGTCCATCTTCAAGCCGTAAAGCAGCGCTGTTGCAACATCCTCGGGCATTTCGATATTGTAAACCCTGTAATAATCCGCAATAATCGTTGAGCAAGAGCCTACATATCTGATATCCTTATACTTGTAGTCGCACTGAACATAGGTCGGGTGATGGTCAATACACGCAACCTCGTCGCCAACAAGGTCGAGAATATTGGCATTGCCCTTCTGGGAATCCACGGTGATAATATAATCTGTGGGCTTCATATATTTAAGCTCTGCATCCGTTGACATCTGAATGTGAAGGTCAGACACCATGTTCGCCGTAGCAGTACGCTCTACATTTCCATGATGACAGATAGTTGTCGGTATCTTGAATCGCCGTAACAGCACCTGAAGTCCAAACGCAGACGCAATCGCATCCGGGTCGGGAAAGTTATGAGTCTGTAAAAAGACCTTGTGACCCTTTAGCAGAGTTACAAGCTCACTTAACTTTGGGGGCATCGGACCGCACCTCCATCCAACCATAATTTCATATAATAATCATAGCACATTTTTGCCAAAAAAGCAATATTAAAACCTCTATTTTAAAATATTTAGCTACTTTACTAATTTTTTAGCTAATAATATGTATAAATAAACAGAATAATTCTGCCTAATAATTTTATCTTCAATTACTCACGTTGTTAAATGTATTTCAAAAGCGAGCTATGAATCAAATATGAATTTTCAGAGGGTATCACTAATCATAAATTCTCTGCAAATCAGTGAAAATATGGCTATTTCCTGCAGATAATGCAAGTTTGCCGCCGTGCAATATTCATAATTATATGAAATCATTGTGCAATATGCTTAAATAGCGAATAAATTCTCTGAATCATTTGTCGAAAACTACGGTTGACAAAATCACGTTTTTCGGATAGAATATAAGTGTGAAAAGGAAACGATGGTGTTTCAGTACGGCGGAACCGCCCTGCGGTTTGCTGTGTTGGAATGCCTGTTTTTGTTTTCAGCAGATTTTTTTCAAACATACAAGGAGGAAAAGGGAAATGGCAGAGAAATTTAATGTGGTAGAACAGTTCGGTATCGACGTATTCAACGAGGAAACAATGAAGCAGCGTCTGCCGAAGAATGTTTTCAAGGCGCTCAAAAAGACAATAGCCGAGGGCAAAGAGCTGGACAGCAGCATTGCTGATGTTGTAGCAAGCGCAATGAAGGACTGGGCTATTGAAAAGGGCGCAACTCACTATACACACTGGTTCCAGCCTATGACCGGTATCACGGCTGAAAAGCACGACAGCTTTATTTCACCCGCAGGCGACGGCACTGTAATTATGGAGTTCTCGGGCAAGGAGCTTATCAAGGGCGAGCCTGACGCTTCCAGCTTCCCCTCGGGCGGTATCCGCGCTACATTCGAGGCAAGAGGCTACACAGCATGGGACCCTACCTCATACGCATTTGTAAAGGATGATTCGCTGTATATTCCGACAGCTTTCTATTCATATTCCGGCGAGGCTCTGGATAAGAAAACTCCCCTGCTGCGCTCTATGGATGTAGTTTCAGACCAGGCAATCAGAATTCTTCGTCTGTTCGGCAATACAACAACCAAGAGAGTTGTTGCAACAGTCGGTGCAGAGCAGGAATACTTCCTGGTTGACAAGAAGAGCTACGAACAGAGAAAGGACCTTATCTTTACGGGAAGAACGCTTTTCGGCGCGCCCGCTCCCAAGGGTCAGGAGCTTGAAGACCACTACTTTGGTTCTATCAAGCAGAGAGTTTCCAACTACATGAAGGATGTTGACCAGCACCTCTGGAAGCTGGGTATCACATCAAAGACAAAGCACAACGAGGTTGCTCCCGCACAGCACGAAAATGCTCCTATTTTTGCACCCGCTAATCTCGCTGTTGACCAGAACCAGCTCACAATGGAGATTATGAAGAAGGTCGCTCTTGAGCACGGTCTTGTATGCCTGCTGCACGAGAAGCCCTTTGCAGGAATCAACGGCTCGGGCAAGCACGACAACTGGTCGCTTTCTACGGATGACGGTCAGAATCTGCTCGACCCCGGTTCTTCACCCATGGAAAATGCGCAGTTCCTTACATTCCTCGCTGCAATCATCAAGGCAGTAGACGAGTATGCTGAACTGCTGCGTATGTCGGTAGCTTCTGCGGGCAACGACCACAGACTCGGCGCAAACGAGGCGCCTCCCGCAATCATCTCTATCTTCCTCGGTGAAGAGCTTGAGGCAGTTGTTGAGGCTCTGGTAGAGGGCAAGGATTTCACCTCCAAGAGCGGCTCAATGTTCAACGTAGGCGTTTCCTCGCTGCCTAACTTCCCCAAGGATACAACCGACAGAAACAGAACCTCTCCGTTTGCATTCACGGGCAACAAGTTTGAGTTCAGAATGTGCGGTTCTAACCTGAACATTGCAGGACCTAACACAATTCTTAATACAATCGTTGCAAACTCCCTCAAGGAATTTGCTGATGAGCTCGAAAAGGCTGACGATTTCCAGTCTGCTCTGCACGACCTGCTGGTTAAGGCAATCAAAGAGCACAAGAAAGTTATCTTCAACGGCAACGGCTATGGCGATGAGTGGCCCGTTGAGGCTGAAAAGCGCGGTCTGCCCAACCTCAAGTCCACAGTTGACGCTATTGAGTGCATGACAGACGCCAAGAGCATTGAGCTGTTCACAAAGTTCGGCGTTTACACAGAGGTTGAGCTGCACGCAAGACAGGAAATCAACTACGAGAACTACTCCAAGACAATCAACATTGAAGCGCTGACAGCTGCTGATATGGCAAAGACAGAGATTCTGCCCGCTGTTATGAAATTCGGCAAGGATTTGTGCGATATCATTACTTCCAAGAAGGCTGCAGGAATTGAGCCCGCTGTTGAGACCGCTCTTGCAGAAAAGGTGAACTCGCTTACAGCTGCGCTTTCCGAAAAGGCTAACGAGCTGTCCGATTCAATTGTAAAGGCTCACGCTGTTGAGGGCGCAAAGGAGATGGCTAAATTCTACCGCGAGGTTGTATTTGCCAATATGCAGAGCCTGCGCGCTGTGGCTGACGAGCTTGAAACTATCGTCGGTGAGGATTACTGGCCTTACCCGACATACGATGAGCTGCTGTTCAACGTATAACTGATTTGCATTAAAGCGATATTCTCGCTTTAATATATCCCGCTCCCTTTCCCTTTCGGGGCTGTCGGCTATGTCGGCAGCCCTGCTTTCTTTATAAAATAAAACGGCAGGAACAAACGCTCCTGCCGATTGTGTTTATTGCTCTGAATTTCTGCGCAGCATTTCCTCTGCTGCAGCAAGACCGCTCTGATTTGTGCCGTCGCCGTCGATTATTCGGGCAAGCTCTGCTTTTCTTCCGTCAAAGTCAAGCTGCTTTATCTGCGTAAAGGTTCGCCCGTTCTCCGTCTGCTTTTCTATCAAAAGATGATGCTGCGCCTGCGACGCAATCTGCGCTAAATGCGTGATACACAGCACCTGACGCTTCTTTGCGGTTTCGGCAAGCTTTATGCCGACCTTCTGCGCCGCCCTGCCGCTTATTCCCGCGTCTACCTCGTCAAATATCAGCGTGGGAATATCATCGTTATCGGCGAGAACACTCTTTATTGCAAGCATTATGCGCGAAAGCTCACCGCCGGAGGCTATTCGGTTGATTGGCTTTGGCTCTTCGCCCGCATTTGCGGATATCAGCATCTCAACCTCGTCCATTCCCTTTATGGTTATCTTGTCGCGCTTTACCGAAATTACCATGCGTACATTTGGCATATCGAGAAACGAAAGCTGGCTGCATATCTCATCAGAAAGCCTTTGCGCGGCTTCGCTGCGAAGCTTTGAAATGTTTTCTGCCTGCTGCTTGACCTTTTCGGCAAGGTCGTGCTTCTGCAATAAAAGCGATTCGATTTCGTCATCCTGTCCGTCAAGCTCCAACAGCTCCGCGCGGCATTCGTCAAGATAATCCACCAGCTGGTCGGAATCCATATTATAGCGGCGTCGGGCGTGTTTAAGCGCAGATACCCTGTCCTCCAGAGCCGCCTCGCGAACAGAATTACCCTCATCTCCCATAAGGTCATACAGTTCAGCCGAAATATCCTCCGCTTCGGGCACAATGGTCTCAAGACGCTCCGCCAGCTGCTCTGCCTCGGGCAGGACATCAGCGACCTGTGCAAGCGCATTCGCTGCCTTGCGCAGCAAATCAAGCGCACCGGGGTTTTCTTCACCGTTAATACAGCTGTGCGCCGCATACAACGAGGACTGTATCTTCGCAAAGCTGCGGCATTTTGCAAGCTCACGCTCCAGCTCATCACCCTCACCCTTGGAAAGATTAAGCGCTTCAAGCTCCTCGACAATTGCCGTAAGCCGCTCTATCTTAAGCGAACGGGTTTCCGCTTCGGTCTGAAGCTTATGTATCCGCTTTGAAAGCTGCGAAAACTCTCGGAAGCTTATGCGGTATTCCTCAAGCGTGGGGATTATCCCGCCGTAGCTGTCAAGTATATCCCGCTGATTGTCAGTAGACATCAGGATTCTGTTCTCATGCTGACCGTGAACATCCACAAGCAGCGAGCCAATCTCTCGCAGCATTGCAGCTGTGGCGCTGCGCCCGTTTATGCGCGCAGAGCTTTTGCCGTCGGCTGTAATTCGCCTTGTAAGCAGCAGCTCGTCATCCTCTGTTGTAAATCCCAGCTCTTCCAGCTTTGCCTTAACCCCCGACGGAATATCATCAAACAGCGCCGAAATAACCGCCTCGGGCGCGCCGGTGCGGACAATTTCCTTTGTAGTGCGCTGTCCCAGTATAGCATTTATTCCGCCGATTAGAATACTTTTACCTGCGCCGGTTTCACCCGTGAATACATTAAAGCTCTCGCCAAACTGCGCAGACGCGCTCTCAATTACCGCAAGGTTCTCTATATTAAGCTCTCGAAGCATTTCGCTGCTCCTTTCCAATGAATTTATTCTGACATCATGCGCCGAAGCAGCTCTATAAGCTGAACCGCACTGTTCTCGGTTCTCGTCAGCACAAATATTGTGTCATCACCCGCAATTGTTCCAACAACAAAGCCAAATTCCTGCTCATCAAGCACCGCACACGCAGCATTTGCCAAGCCCGCGCGGCATTTTATCACTACGGTGTTCATTGCATAATCAAGCGAAAGTACCGCCTGCGCAAAAATGCTGTTGTATTCGGGTGTCTTGCCTATTGCGTCGCTGAAATAGCTGCTGACGCCGCTTTCGGACATTCGTTTGGATATGTGCATTTCACGCATATCGCGGGAAACCGTCGCCTGCGTTGTTCGACAGCCGCGCTCCTTCAGCAGGATTTGCAGCTCCTGCTGTGTTTCAACCTCACCCTCGGTGATGATTGACAGTATCAATGCCTGACGCTGACGCTTGTTCACGCAAATCCTCCTTTCGCAGTGTTTTCTGTCAGCCGTTTATGAATTTCTTAATCGTGCGTTCATCTGCCTGCGGCGAAAATTCAATAACCCGTTCGCGAATCAGCTCAAACGCTTCGCCGCCGTCCAAATCGGATGAAATATCGCCGCCCCAAAAGCTTTCCGTGGTGCAGTATACCGCATTGTGCCAGCCGTATGGCTCGCCGAATTTATTACGCTTTTGTTCAAAGCCGCAAATCGTGATGAAAAGCCGCATTTGCAGCTCGGTAAGCGCCTTGTCCATGCTGCTGCCGCATATCGCCCGAAGCTCATGCGTTGCAAGCCTGCCGCGTGTTCTAATCTCATCATATACTCTGCGGCACTCGGCGCTTATCCCGCCGTTCGCCCACTCCTCGTCAAACGAAAGCGGTCTGCGAACCGCAAGGAAATACGGGTACAGCTCACGCGTGATGTAGCCGCTTGTGCGAAAGAATACCTTGCTGTATGCGATATCATTCCGCTCATTCAGCACCCGCATACGCCACTCCCACGGGTCGGTTTCGGGGTCGCCCGTGTGCCACCTGACAGGAGTACCCTCGGGCTGCTCTGTCCAGTCAAACGGGACAACAGCGTATATTCCCCTTGTATTGCCGCCTGCCATTGAGAATCCGCTGTCAAGCAGCTTTGCGCAAAAATCCTCGTAATTCTGTACCATAACCGCTCCTTATTTCAGCGGCTGCATGAGCTTTTCACGCACCGCGCCGAAGAATCCCTCTCCGGTTTCTATTACCTTAAGCTCGGCTTCACCCCTGCACAGCCGCAGAATGTCTCCTGTGCCGAATTCTATTCCCGAATGCCCGTCTATGCTGACGGATACTCTGCTGTTCTGATACTGCTCACAAGTGAGCGTAACAATGTTTTCCGCCGAGAAAATCATCGGGCGCGAAAACAGCGTGTGTGGGCAAAGCGCAGTGAACTCTATGCACTGCATATCCGGCGCAATTATCGGACCGCCCGCAGAGAGCGAATACGCCGTTGAGCCCATGGGTGTACTGAAAATAGTACCGTCCGCGCGAAAACGCGAAACCTCTGCGCCGCCGCACGAAACGCAGAACTCGGGAAGCTTTGAGGTGCTAATGCGCGAAACCACAACGTCATTCAGCGCTTCGCTTACCACCTGCCTGCCGTCTGCGTAATCAATCTCTGCGCGCATGGTCATGCGCTTGCCCACCTTGAAATCACCGAGTATTATTTCCGGGATTATCTGAATCTCATACGGCTCCAGCGTTGCCATAAAGCCAAGTCTGCCCGTATTTACGCCAAGCAGCGGTATTCCGCACTTTGCTGCTATATGACCGTAATGCAGTATCGTGCCGTCGCCGCCAACCGTAATCGCGCAGAAACACTCCGATACCGAACCGACAGGCTCCGTTCCGTTTGCGGCAAGTCTGCCGCTTTCTTCGGCATAACAGGGGATAAGCTCCGCGCCGCGCAGTATTTCGCTTATTTCAGCGGCAATTTTCATCGAAGCCGCGTCTTTATCATTACAGCCAATCAATACTTTCCTGCTCATACTACCTCCGACGGTTTTTTTAAGCACATCAGATACTCCACGTTGCCGCTGCCGCCCTCAATCGGGGATTTTATCACACCGATAACCGAAAAGCCGCAATCTGCCGCAAAACCACGAATATCCTCAACAACGCGCTTTCGCACCTTCTCATCACGGACTACACCCTGCTTATTCAGTGCGCAGCGCCCCGCTTCAAACTGGGGTTTGATTAGCGCCGCTGCCATTCCGCCCGCTTTAAGCAATCGCATTATGTGCGGCAGAATCAGCTTCAGTGAAATAAAAGACACATCCGTGCCGATAAAGTCAACCTGCTCGGGTAATTCCGCGCTGCGGATATCTGTCTTTTCCATGGAAATAACCCTGCTGTCCGCGCGCAATTTTTCATCAAGCTGGTCGCTGCCTACATCAATAGCGTAGACCACAGACGCTCCGTTTTGCAGCATACAATCGGTAAAACCGCCCGTCGACGCTCCGATATCGGCGCAGCATAAGCCGTCAAGCGAAATCGAAAACGAAGCAAGCGCCGCCTCCAGCTTTAATCCGCCTCTGCCGACATACCGCGGCAGCTCGCCGATAAGCTCAACCTTGTCCGCCTGCGTTACCTCAGCCGAGCATTTTGTAACAGCCCTGCCGTTTACCGAGATTCCGCCCTTTTTTATCAGCTCCTGCGCCGCCGTGCGGCTTTTGGATATTCCCTGTTCGGTTATGAACATATCAAGCCGCATCGTTTTTCTCCTTATCGTAATCTATCTGTCATGCTCTTCTTGTCAAGCCCGAACATTTCAAGCTGTTCGGTCACTGTCGCCGCTTCTACAAACTCTCCGTCAGTGCCGACAAGCTCAAGCCTGCCGCGGAATCCGCTCTGCGCAAGCTTAACTGCCAGCGCCTCGCCAATGCCGCCCTTAAGCGAGCCTTCCTCAAATACCACAACTCTCTCATACGGCAAAGCAATCTCTGCTGCCTTTTCGGGCAGCGGCGATATCTTTACCAGCCGCAGCCAATCACAGCCTGCTTCCGAAGCCGCTTCATCCAGCCATGCAGAAATCCGTCCGTAGCTTACCGCAAGCGTGGCTCTGCGCTTTCCCGAGTACGACATATCAACCGTCGGAGCAAGAGTCTTTTTATACTCATCGCCCTTGGGGTAACGCACCACGGCAATCCCCGACGTATCATACAGCGCGCGGCGCAGACAATCGCGAAGCTCTGAATAGCTTGCGGGCGAAAACACCGTGACATTCGGAATAAGCGACAGCATAGGAACATCGAAAATCCCCTGATGTGTTTCGCCGTCTTCGCCCGTAAAGCCCGCGCGGTCAACCGCAAGTACTATGTGAGTATTTTCAATCGCGCAGTCGTGTATAATCTGGTCAAAGCCGCGCTGCAAAAATGTAGAGTAAACCGCAAACACAGGCAGCATTCCCTGAACGGCAAGACCCGCCGCAAATGTAACAGAGTGCTGCTCTGCAATTCCCGTATCAAAAAAACGCGTCGGGCAGCTCTGCTTGAAATAATTAAGCCCCGTTGCATACTTCATGGCAGCAGTAATAGCGCAGATTCGCTTATCCTCTTTGCCAAGCCGCTCAAGCTCTTTGCCGAATTCCTCGGAAAAGCTGCTCTGCTGCTTTATTGCCCCCGTGCGCGCTACCGCATGATACTCACCGGGGTTTTCTTCTGCGGGACGATAGCCCTTGCCCTTTTTGGTATATACATGAACAACACAGGGTCGATTCATCATCTTTGCTACCATAAGCGCCTCGGTCAAATCCTCAAGATTGTGCCCGTCAACAGGGCCTATATAGCTGAACCCCAGATTCTCAAACAGAGTACTGGTGTTATACATAGCGTCCTTGAACAGATTTTTCGCCGAGCGCACAGCGTACTCCAGACGCTCGCCCACAAGCGGAACGCCCGAAAGAACGGATTTTACGCGCTCCTTGGCGCAATAGTACCGCTTTGTAGAGCGTATCTGTGCAAGATACCGCGCAAGCGCGCCCGTGCTTTTTGAAATCGACATCTCGTTGTCATTCAGCACCAGAACCAGTCCTACATGGCTTTTGCCTGCATTGTTAAGACCCTCATAAGCCATGCCGCCTGTCATTGCGCCGTCGCCGATTACAGCCGCTACGCTGCCCTGTTCGCCCTTAATCCGCATTGCAGCGGCAATTCCGTAAGCCGCCGAAATTGCCGTGCTGCTGTGACCCGAGATAAACGCGTCAGCCTCGCTCTCGCTCCTGCGCGTAAAGCCCGAGATTCCGCCGCGGCTGCGCAGCGTGTTAAATCGCGAGAATCTGCCCGTAAGCAGCTTGTGCGCATACGCCTGATGCCCTACATCCCACAGAATTTTGTCCTGCGCAACGTCAAAAACGCAGTGCAGCGCAACAGTAAGCTCCACAGTTCCGAGGTTAGACGAAAGATGCCCGCCGTTTTCGCGAACTGTCCTTACAATGCAATTACGCAGCTCCCTGCACAGCTGTTGAAGCTGCGGCAGAGTGAGCTGCGCTATTTTATCGTGATTTATATTGTCATCCAGTATTCGATAAGTCAATGTAAAGCCTCCGTCATGCCAGCGGGAATACCATTCCAATAATTATACCCAGCAGCGAGCCTGCAAGAACCTCCAGCGGTGTGTGACCGAGAAACTCCTTAAACTCCTTGCGCTTGCTGTCGTCAATATCATCAAGGTCGTCAAGCTCTGCGTCGCCGCCGCTTATCTGCGAAAGCTCATCGTCTATATCATCAATGACCTTCCGCAGCCTGTTCAGCTCCTTGGCATGAAGTCCCGCATTATAGCGTACGCTCATTGCATCGTATATTACTACTCCCGCTATAATTACCGCAAGAGCAAACTCCGTGCTCTGAAAGCCATGTACACGCTCTGTGATAATTACTACCGATACAACCATTGACGAATGCGAGGAAGGCATTCCTCCCGCGCCGTATATTCTCTCGGGATTAAAGCTCTTTGTCTTAATGCAATACAGCACCGTTTTAATTACCTGCGCCGCAAACCAACCAAGAATCCCGACAGTAAGTACAGGATTCGCCATAAAAATATTCATCTGATAGCCTCCGATGATTTAATGATTTCTGTTAAGGAGCATTTCCGTCAGCCCCACGAGGAATTCGTTATCCTCAAACTCGCCAAGCTGCACAATGGCTTCATCCGTAAGTCTGCGCGCCTCCTGCCTTGCTTTTTCAAGCCCGACGCAGGCAGCATAAGTATACTTTCCGCTCGCAGAATCACTGCCGACAGGCTTGCCGAGCAGCTTTTCATCCGCTGTAACATCCAGAATATCATCAATTATCTGGAATGCAAGTCCCATTTTCAAAGCGTAGGTTCCTGCTGCAAGCTGCTTATCAGCGCCTGCGCCCGCAGCTATACACCCTGCGCGGCAGCAGAATTCCAGCAGTGCGCCCGTTTTCATGCGATACATCTCCAGCAGAATATTCTCCGGAAGCTGCTTGCCCTCGTTTTCTGTATCAATCACCTGACCGCCTATCATGCCCATAATGCCCGCGCGTTCATTCAGCAGCGATATTATCTTCACCGCTGCTTCTGCGCTGATTTTGTGCTCAACTGCCGCCTGCGCAATTATCTGCGAGGGCATAATGGCAAGTGCGTCGCCCGCAAGCAGCGCTGTCGCCTCACCGAACGCCTTGTGGCAGCTGGGCTTGCCGCGGCGCATATCGTCGTTATCCATGCACGGCAAATCGTCGTGTATCAGCGAAAAGGTATGCATCATTTCAATCGCACACGCAACAGGCAGCGCAAGCTCGGGCTCCCCGCCGCATACACGGCAGAACTCCATTACAAGCGCGGGTCTGATTCGCTTTCCGCCCGCCGTAAGGCTGTGCCGCGCCGCAAGAATCACATTCTTCTGCAAGCATTCCGTCTGCGGAAGATACCTGTCCAGAGCGCGCTCGGTCATTTCGGCGTAGTCGGTCAGAATTTCCTTAATATCCATTATTCTGCCTCAAGCTTTTCAATAGTCAGCTTTGCGTTTTCAATATAATCCTTGCAGTATTTTGCAAGCTCCGTTGCTTCCTCATACAGCTTCATGGACTGCTCCAGCGTCAGCTCACTGCTGCTCATCTGCTTGGAAATCTCCGCCAATCGGCTCATTGCTTTTTCAAATTCCATTATTTCACCCTTACTCTGTTATACTCTCAATCACCTGCGTACGCAGTCTGCCCTTTGCAAGCAGAATTTCTACCTCGTCGCCCTGCTTAACCTGCGCAGCGTCGGTTACTATGTGACCGTCTGCCTTTGCAGCTGCATAGCCTCTTGTCAGCACCGACAGAGGATTCAATGCCGCAATCATCTCAACCGTTGACGCAAGCGAGCGCTCCGCCTTATCCAGCCGAGTATGTATTTTCAGGCGAATCTCCTTTTGGGCAGCAACTACTCTCTGCTCCTGCGCCGCAAGCCTGCTGCGCGGGGACTGCGCCTTAACAGTACCGTAAAGCGCTGTCAGCGCACGTTCCTTTTCAGCGATAACACGCTCCGTCATGCGCTTTACCTGTGCCAGCTTCTCGTCAATCTCAAGACGTACCGACGAAATTTCCGGCACTGCAAGCTCTGCCGCCGCTGACGGAGTAGGCGCGCGCATATCCGCCGCAAGGTCTGCAATAGTGTAATCCCGCTGATGACCTACTGCCGATATCGTCGGAATTTTGCTCTCAAACACGGCTCTAGCGACTACCTCGGCGTTAAACGCGCTCAAATCCTCCGCAGAGCCGCCGCCGCGCCCGAAAATAATTGTGTCCGCACCGACATTCTGCGCCCTTTTCAGCGCCGCAGCAATCGACTGCGGAGCCTCTGCGCCCTGTACCAGCGCAGGTACTACAATAATCTTCACCAGAGGGTATCTTCTCGATATAACCGTGATAATATCCTGCAAAGCCGCAGCTCCCGCTGAGGTTACCACTGCGATACACTTGGGCTTTTTCGGAATCGGGCGCTTTTGCGCAAACACGCCCTCATCATTCAGCCGCTTCATCAGCATTTCAAGCGCAGCAGACTGCTCACCCTCGCCGTCAGGCTTCATTGAGAAGCATTTCAGCTGATACTTTCCGTCTGCCTCATACACTGATATCTGACCGGAGCACACCACCTTGTCGCCGCTTTTGGGCTCGAATTTCAGATTCGCCGCAGACGACGCAAACATAACCGCTGAAAGCTGTGAGGACTCGTCTTTAAGCGTAAAGTAGATATGCCCGGACTTAAAATGCTTGGTATAGTTTGATATCTCGCCGCATACCGAAACATTCGCAAGTCGTTTGTCTGCGCTTATCAGCATTGAAACAACACGATTAACCTGCGAAACGGTAACACAAGGCGGTTCATTCCTGTTCGGCATCAAGTTCTCCTAAATATGAATTCAGTATTCCGTTTATAAATCCGCTGTCGTTCTTCATTGCATACTTCTTTGCAAGCTCAACAGCCTCGTTGATTGCTGCCGCGGGGGGTACTCTGTCGTTGTACTTCATCTCATACAGCGCAATCTTTAATATTGTCAGGTTCACCTTTGCAATTCTTGGCACGGCGCGGGTACGGCTGTATTTGCCGATTATCGCTTCAAGCTCCTCGCTGTGCTCGAGTACGCCTCTTACAAGCTCGTCTGTCTGTCCGTTTTTTGCAAGCCCGAAAGACTCCACAGATACCTCTGCCGCCTCCTCGGGAGTATAGCCGAACATTGTCTGAAACAGTATGATAAACGCGCCCTCGCGAACCTCTCGTCTGGTTAATCTCTCTCCCATTGTTCTCTCCAAATCATTCCTTGAATTTTATTCCCGCTACCCTTACATCAACTCGGGAAACCGCAAGACCCGTCATATTCTGAACGGCGCTCTTAACGCTGTTCTGAACCGCTTCTGCGGCATTCACAGCGTTGAAGCCTTCTCTTACAACAATATCTATTCTGATTGCAGCGCTTTCACCCGATACTTTTACACGCACAGCGCCAAGCAGCTTTGAGCCAAGCTTTTCTGCTGCCAGCTTTTGTCCGTCGGATTCTACGCCGTCAACCTCTGCGGCTGCTGCCTCGGCAATTTTGATTATTACATCCTCGGACACCTTTATTACGCCTACGGGGCGCTCTTTCTTTGCTTCCATAATGCTCCTCCCGCAAGAAAATATACTTTCGCACATAATAGTACATTTTTATTATAGCACATAATTGCAAATTGTACAAGAGCTTTTTTTCAAATATACTATAATAATTTATTACTATGCTCCATATATTTTACCTGCTCAAAAAATTATACAATAAATCGCCGAATATCGGTTGACTTTTTAGCAAATATGTGGTATGCTTATCATGTTAATATCTGCGGTACTATGCCGACGCACAGACCGCAAAAATATTTTTCGGAGGTTTTCCAATGAGCATTTCATCTACTGAATTCGGTTTCTTCCGCGGCTACAAATGCTTTCTTTTCACACTTACAAACAAGAACGGCATGACCGCAAGGCTTACAAATTTCGGCGGCGCTGTTGTAGGGCTTACCGCGCCTGACAGAAACGGTACTTATGAGGATGTTGTTCTGGGCTACGACACACTGCCGGAATATGTTGACGGCAATTCCTGCCACGGCGCGCTGGTAGGACGCTACGCAAACCGCATTGGCAAGGCTAAAATCAACGTCAGCGGCGTTGAATATCAGCTTTCAAAGAACGATAACGAGGTAAATCATCTGCACGGCGGTTTCTTCGGCTTCAACAAGCGCGTATGGACCGTTGAAAACACCACAGACGGCGACGAGCCTTCAGTAACATTCGGCTACATAAGCCCCGACGGCGAAGAGAATTTCCCCGGCACACTTACGGTTAAGGTTAAGTATACGCTTACAGCAGCAAACGGTCTGGAAATTGACTACACTGCGGTTTCCGATAAGGATACGGTTATCAATCTTACAAATCACTCCTATTTCAACCTTAAGGGCTGCGGAAACGGCGATATCAAGAACCATATCGTTAAAATCAACTCCACGCAGTACACTCCCGTTGATAAGCTGCTTATTCCTACGGGCAAGCTTGCTTATGTTGTTGGCACTCCGTTTGATTTCACCGCTGCAAAGCGCGTGGGCGAGGATATGGATAACGGCAGACTGCCCGCAGGCTACGACCACAATTTTATACTCGGCGAGCCGGGCGTAATGCGTACCGCCGCAGAGGTGTACGAGCCCGAAACAGGCAGAGTAATGACCGTTAAGACCGATAAGCCTGCAATTCAGTTCTATATCGGTATCGGTCTGTGCGGAGAAAACGGCAAGAACGGCAAGAAGTACGAAAAATATGCAGGTCTTTGCCTTGAAAGCCAGTTCTCTCCCGATACGCCCAATCAGCCGCAGTTCCCAAGCTGCGTTTACAAGGCAGGTCAGCAGTATCATTTCACCACAACCTACGAGTTTTCGGCAAGATAATCCCAAAACAAACGCCGCCCCGTCTGATTTTCTTCAGGCGGGGCGATTATATTTCAACGGCTAAAACCGATTATCTGTACATAGGTACAGTGTTTTTCACCTTGAATTTAAGGCGCAGATGGTCGGCGATAAGAGCTATAAATTCAGAGTTTGTGGGCTTGCCTTTTCCGGTGTGAACGGTGTATGAGAACAGCTTGGTCAGAATATCAATATCACCCCTGTCCCACGCGATTTCAATTGCGTGGCGAATCGCACGCTCAACACGCGAGGATGTGGTCTGATACTGCTTTGCGACAGTAGGATACAGCAGCTTTGTAATGCAGTTTATCATCTCGTCGTCATTTACGGAGAGCATTATTGCCGTTCGCAGATAGTGATAGCCCTTTATATGCGCAGGGATTCCCACCTGATGAATAATCTCGGTTACTGCACACTCCAAGTCCGTTTCATCGGGAATATTCCTCTGCGCCTCGGAATGTCTGCCGCACAGCGCCATAATCTTTGCCGCAAGATATTCCGGGTCAACAGGCTTCATCATCACATAAGCCGCACCGACGGAAGCTGCTTCGCGCTCAAGCTGGGCAGTGGCATTGTTGGTAACAATGATTACCTCGGGAACATATTTCTTCTCCATTTTCAGCCTGCGAATCACCTCTACCGCATCGCAGAACGGCATCTTTTCCTCCAGGACCGCTACATCCGGCGCTTCGGATTTGATTGAGCTTAACACCGCGTTGCCGTCACAATGGCGTGTGATTGCATACATTCCCGAATTTTTCATTGCGCCTGCCCATGCCATTCCGCATTCCGACGAATCATTACCTATAAGTACCTTTATCTTGTTTGTCATTGTTTTATCCTCCAAATTGCTGCCGCTGCACTACCATATTGCTCGAGCTTCCCTTTTGGCTATGCCTGCGGTTTCTCTTTTCATCACCGCTTTTGACGGATAACACCCCCACAGTTTATTTCCCTGCATTTTGTGAGCGTTTCTATCAAGCCTCTTCTTTGTGACAACAATATAATACCATTTTCTGGATAGAAATTCAAGTACTTTTTGGAAATTTTTATGAAACCTTAACATTTTCTTGCTATTCGGATAAACTATCGGACAATGCGATAACAATCGGATTTCTGCGACAGAATAGAAATAATTTCCGAGAATTATGCGGTCTTATTATGTCAGCAGCTGCTGAAGTGCGATATCTGTTACAGCTGTATATTTCCCGTAAAAAAACTGCCTCCCCGAGAATAATTCTGCGGGGAGGCAGCAAATGGAGGTTAAGAAAATATCAGTATTAAGCCGTGCAAAGCATTGCGACAACATCAGCGCGCTTGGTTTCGGCAAGCACCGCAGTTACCGACGCGCTGGAAAGAAATGAATTGACAATAAGGTCGCGTACGCCGTTGTTTCCGAATGCCTTTTCGGCAAATTCGAGTGTATTTTTAACAAATCCCGACGCTTCCAGCGCCTTTGCGTGGTCGTCTAAGCCTTCGGCGCACTTAACGTCGCACAGTCTGCCCAAAACAGAGGCTACAGCATACAGCTTATCATACGAGTACTCGCGAACCTCGGCAACATCCTTGTCCGTAGCCTTGCCGCAGAGAATGCGTCGGAGCATAGCGTCGCCCGTGTACTTTGTGTAAAGCTCATACAGCGCATAGAAGCTGCGGCAGATGCGCTTATCCGAAAGATACTGCTCAATAGTCTCTGCGCAAACGGGATAGCCGCAATCCTCATAAGCAAGCAGCATCATCGAAAGGTCCTCCCATGCGCGCGGAGTTACAATGCAAAGCTCCTCGGACTCGGTATTGAAGGAATACAGGAAATTGGGATTCTGCTTGATATAGCTGATTACAATGGGGTGAACGCACTGCTTGGCAGCGTACTCCAGCCACTCCGAAACAGAGGGCACAACATTTATCACGCGCAGTCTGTCGCGGGTAACGGCGTCCATGGGGCGTACGGACTTGTTATACTTGCGGTCGTTTCCCGCAAGAACAATCACCCAGCCGTCGGGAAGTCTGTGCGGGCCAAAGCTCTTGTACTGAAGCAGCTGCAAAACAGCAGGCGCAAGCGTGTCCGAAGCGCAGTTGAACTCATCCAGAAACAGAATACCCTCCTTGATTCCCGTTCTCTCAACCTCGGAATAAACTCTGCCGACAATCTCGCTCATGGTGTACTCGGTACACTTCATCTCCTTGCCGCCAAACACGCTGTCCTTAATTGCGGGCAGACCGATTGCCGACTGGCGGGTGTGGTGCGTAATAGAATAGCTGACAAAATTCACGCCCGCTTCTCTTGCCGCCTGCTCAACAATCTCCGTCTTGCCTACGCCCGCAGGACCTATCAGTGCAATCGGGCGCTGTCTTGCAAGAGGATAATAATAGCTGCCATCAGGCTTCTTCTTTAAGTAAACGTGCAGAGTGTTAAGAATCTCGGTTCTTGCCTGCTTGATTGATGTACCCATTTTGTTTACCTCACTTTCTTATTTCAACATATTTATTGTCCTTGCGCTGCCATGCGTCAGCCCACTTAGGAAGATAACTCTCATATACCGAGTATTCTTCCCCGTTTATCAGAATAAGCGAATTGATTTTCGGCTCTCTTTTTGGGAAAAATCCGCAGGCGTCGGTGAAATATATCAGCAAATCAACGCCCTCCGATACATTCAATTCTTCCGCTCTTTTGAATACAGGTCTGAAATCCGTTCCGCCAAAGCCTCGGCAGCTGCACAATTTCTTAATATCGCAGCTTTCGCCCTGCCTGATAACCAACTCGCTTTGAATCCTGTCGTCACAATTGATGATTCTTACCGTCCTGTTTTCAGCGGGAATCCTGTCAAGTATCGACATGGTTTCTGTAACGAAGTTCTCAAGTACTGTTCCGCTGCATGAGCTCGAGGTGTCCAGCGCAATTATTATATTGCCGCTTAACAGGTCGTCCTTCACCTCTGATTCCTCAACCAGCGGAATATTGCCGTAAAGCTCCATTCCAAGAGTATAGCTGGGCATATCTATGTCCTCGGGATTAAAACGGCTTAACTCGCTTCTTTTCAAATACCGCTCTATCAGCGAATCGTATGAAATCCCGCAATCCTTGGCAGGTGTTATCATGTGCAATTCCGAGCCCTCGCCGCAGCCGGGCAAAAGACCTGCGCTAAGTTCATCGGATTTCTCTGCAATCTGCATCAGAACATTCTGCCACTTTCCGGCGCCTGCTTCGCTTATATCGGATTTGCCCTGCCCTTCGCCGCCCGACGTCTGCCCGTCAGCGGGTTTGAAATCAAGACTCCATGCGCTGTGGTCATCAAGAATCTGTATCTCCCTGCATAGCTCAAGCACCTTTTCGCCCAGCTTGCTGCCGCTGCCTGCCTGCCCCAGCAGCTTTTTGAACGATAACTGTTCGGCTACCGACTGTCGGCGCACGAACACAGGCGGAGTTTTGGCTTTTTTCAGCAGCAAGGGAGATATCCTCTCCATAATCAGCTGAACCGAAGCGTCGGCATACTTACCCAGTTCTTCATCGGAGTACGCCTGAGTCTGGTGCGTAAACATACAGTGAAGTATTGTATGAAGCAGCAGCGCGCAAAGCTTGAACTTGTTCTCCTTATACAAACCGGCAACATATTCCGCCGAATAGTAAATGCAGCTGTAATCCGAGGTAAGGGTGCTCACCTTTTTGGATTCCACCAGCTCATGCACATACAGCGCGGGTATCATCAGCGGAAACAACTGCGAAAGCGCATTGCGGCAGGATTTTATCGCTTCAGCCGCAGCTGCGGACATTTCATTGTTCTTCATGTATCCCCTCCTGCAATATCACGTCTTAAAAACTTCTCAAGTGGGGGCGAAACCATAACAGCATTGGGATAACCCGCAAACCCTCTTGACTTATCAACAATATTTCGCACTGCCTGTGCTGCGTTGCCGTCAATACTATCCAGCAGGTCTGCTTCCGCAAGACGGTTAAGACTGTCAATCAACGCACTGTTTCCAAAAACTCCATCTACCTCCGAAATCGTTTTGTTGATAAACCTCGGCGTTATGTATTCCCTGTTTATCAGGAACTCCATGAGCTGAATATTGGTATATACCGATGTTATGCAGCCTTCACACGAAAAGCGGTAACCGAATCTGATTTCTGTTTCTTCGTTGGCTCGCAGGAATTTTTCAATGCCCGCATTTGCTATCATGGCTTCAAACCAGTTTTCCTCGTCGATATCCCACGCAACGTCGGTCTCAATCCTCTCAAGCATTTCCCACGAATCGCAGTCTGCAATCGCATACGCCGTGTATATTGTATCGGAATATGATAATGCCCCTGTGTTTAACAGCGAATCCGCAATACTTACATTACCCTTTTCGATTGCGCAGTTCAAGGGCGTACTGCTGACGCACTGCCTTTGTCCAACACAACTGCTGTCAACCTCAACAGCCTCGGCATTCGGATTCGCTCCGCACTCCAGCAGCATATTCACGCACTGCTCTGCCTCCTTATTTACAGCCATAAATATCAGAGGCTTATACTGCGATGTCACATATCCCGCCGCGGATTCCATAACCATAGTATTTGGGTCAAGCCCCGCTTCAAGCAGGATATCAAGGAGCTCGGCATTATCATTACCAAGCACTGTATTCACAAGGAAAGAGCTGAACTGCTGAACCGAATTCTGAAACGTCATAATACTTGAGCTGTTCTCGGCAAGCATTTCGCCAAGCGCGTCGGGATTCTTTTTAAGCTCTTCGCGGATTTCTGTGCAGTCACCGCTCGTCGCGCCCATCTCAAGGGTCTTCATAAATCCCGTTGATGTCTCAAAGGAATCAAAGGTGTTAAAAACGGGGGCATTAAGCGATAATCCCGCAAATAGATTTGCCATAGTATCAGATTCTCCTTTCTCACTTTAATGTCTGCGAGTATTCCAGAAGTACCTTGGTTTTCTCAACCGCTTTCTGGCTGCAGGTGTATCTGAGTGCTTCCTTAATATTTGACGAGTTGAATATTCCCAGCTTTGTAGCTTTCTTTAGCCTTGCCGCCGAAAGAGAGGTTATTACTGTTCTCTCAAAATCATCAAACCCGCCGTCAGAGATTATTTCAGCCGTATTTATCAGCGTAAAAATCGCGTTTGCGCTTAAATACGTTATTTTGAAGCTGTCACTGCGGATTTTCGCAATGTCAATCACAGGCTTAATGCCGTTTTCTTTAAGATACTCTGCGGCAACCAGTCTGTATGAAGGCTCCAGCGGAGAAATATCAACCGTATCCTTATAATACTGCGATTCGGGTATTGTAAATCCATGCGCGGCTATCATCAGCAGCGCTTTTTCGGCAAAATCTGCTTTTCCCTCATCGGTATTAAACAAATTAAGATAGCTGTCAAAGGATTCGGAAACAAGCCCTGCAAGACTCTCGTCGGTGAGTACATTGCTCCATGAATCGGTACAGCGGGTGTCAGCAATCTTTTCGGCAAGCTCATCTGCTGTGAACAATCTTTCTATATCCTGAATTTTGAAGGTTTTCAGCAGCGACGGGAAATCATACATTCTCTTGATTCGGTCGCTCAATGATGATATAAGCTCGTGCTTGCCGCTTGTTATCAGCATATTCATATAGCTGAACGGCAGCATATCTGCATTGGGAATCACACGGCTTATCAGCTCGGTTTTATTGCAGAAGATAACCGCATCCATAGTCTTAACATCCGGCATCAAAGCCGAGAGATTAGCGTTTTCTTCCGTAATACCGTTTGCGGTTATCTTAAGAGTTTTGCAGCCTATGCGCTCGGCAATCGTAATCGGTAACAGCCCACGCTCGGAATTGCTCTGCACCGTGTCTGTCAGCTTGATATCATCCAGCAAAACCGCTAATGCAAGCGGGCGCATTATGTACTCATTGACAGACAGAAGATAGCCGTCTAACGACTCGCCCTTTGAAACCGCTTGCTTAACCCAACTCCTGAACCACTTCGCGCAGCGCCTTTCCCCAACCTCTGCCGTTGCGTGAAAGACAAGCACATTAGGCAAATCCTTGCTGTAATCCTCAAGTTTTATACTATTCATAAGGTCATCTCCTTTTCTTATTAACAGAATAAACCGACATAGCCACCGGATTCTCAACCCGCTTCTGATACAATACAGGCGAATCCGACATTTTTTGCCCATCAGGTACTGCGGCTGAATACTGCCTGCACCGGCGCTCCTTTACTGCCACAATTCCACCCTGCCGTCAACTCCGAGATACCCGCTCCCAAGCGCTCGTGCGCACATGGGAGCGAATATCGTAAGTCGGAAGCACGGGTGCTGCTTAAAAGCCGATTGGTCTTGCCACATGGCATACGCCAAACATCTGCTTGTTTACAGTCTCAACGGCTTCTGTAATATCCTTGCGTGTAATGGCTGTCAGAGGTACGGTGTTGTCCTTATAGCAGCGCGACGCGTGTACCTTTCGCGCGGTTTCGTAAAGATTGCGCGCAGCTCTGGCATTGCCGAAGGTCGTCGCAAGGTTCTTAAGCGCCTTTTCAAAAAACGGAGTTGTAATGCGCTTTGAGCCCTTGTCAACGGTAAATCCGTCGGCGTTTGCCATAGTAACGAAGATATCCGAAAGCTGCTCTGCGGTATAGTCCTCAAACGCAACCTGATGCGGGATTCTCGACTTAAGTCCCTTATCGAGAGCAAGCAGCTTCTCACCCTCGTTGGGATAGGTTGCGAATATCACAATGGTTTCGGGGGAGTTTTCCATAAAGCGCACCAGCATTGAAACAACGGTGCTTGCATAGATATCGCGCTCGTCGGATGTAAGCAGAGAGCTTGCCTCATCAATGAACAAAACCCCGCCCGCAGCTTCCGAAAGGATTTTCTTGAGCTTCTTTTCGGTCTGACCCAAGAACTGTCCTACCATGTCATCCTTGCCAAGCTCTGCAAACGAGCCGTTTGTTACACCCATTGAACCGAGAATATTCGCGAAAATACGCGCCATCATGGTCTTGCCAACGCCGGGATTGCCGGTAAAAAGAATGTTGTTGTGGGCTGACAGAGCCTTGCCGTTTTCCTTTTCGATTCTGCTGCACAGTGCTGCCTCCATTGCGATATTTGCAAGCACCTTCTTTGCATTGTCACAGCCGATAATCGTGTTGAGCTCATCAATGGTGTGCTCCTCATGCTTAACGTTGAAACGGGTCGCAAAATGGTCAGGCTCAAGTCTCTCCACATTGTCTGCCTGTATGTAGCCGTTATATCTGATTATATCCATACCGCTGAAACGATTGCCGCGATAGCGGATAAGGTCTGCAACGTTTGCGGCTGCCGATTCATCCGAGACATTTACACCGCTGCTGCGCAGGGTATCCTTCAGCATTTCGGTGTATTCCTCGCGACGGGGGCAATTCAGCTTTCCCGCCTCCGTGAAGCCTAACTCAAATTTCAGCCGCTTAACAATATCGGTATTCGCTCTGCTCATATCAATCACAAGAATAATCTTTACGGTGCTTTCACAGTGCTCCAGCAGCTTCATCAGCTTACTGCCAAGACAGCTGCATATAATTACCGTTGTTCCGTTTCCCTCGCGGATTATCTTGGTGTTTTCCAGAACATTGTCGTTCATTGCAAGCATCGGGTTCATGGGCATTTCCATCTGTTCGCCGCATTCAAGCTCCGATTCTCTCAACACGCATACGCCCTTGTATTTAGGCGCATTCTCAACGCTCTGAAGCGCCGCCTGAACCTCATCAATGCTCATAGCGTCCTCATCCTCGAACATCTCATCAAAGAATTCTTCCTCGTCGTCATCGGTTTCCAGCTGCCCCCAAAGCTCATCCGATGAAACACCAACCTCATTCGTGCTTCTGTCATGGAGTATGCCCGCAGTAATCAGCACCGGATAAATGTCCTTTCCGGTATAATCAAGAATAACGCGATAGCCCTTCATTCTGTCTGCCGCGTCAACAACATTGCTGATAACGTTCTTCGGCAGATTCATCAGGGTTCCCGCCTCAAACGTGAAAGATACCATGTTGTACTGTGGCAGCTTAACAGGATAAAAATTCGGAAATAACTGCATCTTGATAACCTCCTTAAAATTAACAGGTCCGTTTGCTAACTTTGAAAATTCGCTCGGATTTTTCATCGGCTGCGAATTTTCGATTTCCCTACTTTGGGGTGGATTTTTATAATACCACACAACCTCCTCGTCATGTGTCCCAAATTTGACACCGTAAAAATAATTTTGAAACACTCTTTTTTTTGCAGGCATATTCTGCGAGCCTTTGCTGATTGAAAAAAGGGCGCAAAGCTATTCGTAAAACGGCGTTGTGTTTTTTAACACATATTATCACACACTGCCGCAGGCTTGTGGTGCAAATTCGGGACACTTTTTTGGGGAAACTCACCTACTACATTGCCATTCGATATTTTTCGTTCTTCACGACATAATTGCAGAGGTGGATTCATCGTTTGCGCAATAGCAATATCCAATATCGTAAATTGACTGCAATCTCAACGCCAACTAACCGCATGAGCAAAAAAACAGCCGCAGCAACGGAATCATCCGAGCTGCGGCTGAAATATCAAATATAAAGCTTATCAGAGTACATCAACAAGTCTGTTCAAATTTGAGGGGTTGTTGCACCATTCCTCAAGGGTGATGTATCCGTCTGCGCCATTGTAACGGCCGTTATTCCACGAGGTAAATCTGCCATTGGGGTGTATGAACTCTACCTTGGCAAAGCAGTGGTCGGAATTATAGCTGTTTACTGTCTTTCTGACAATCACAATGTCACCAAGCTTTGCGGGAGCGTAGGTATTAACAGGCACATTGGCTCCGGGAGCGGGAACAACAGCAGGCTCATCGTTTGTTACCACACTGTCGTTAAGCGTATCGAGTATCTCATGCAGAAAGGCATTTGAGGGCGAGCGCTGAAGTCTTGTGTTGATATCTGCAATAAGGTCATTGCAAATCTGAACTGCTGTGGATGAATCAAGAGAAATTGACATTTTATAGTCCTCCTAAAATCATTGTAGGTTATATTACAACAAATACATTTTTATTATAATATATTCTGCCGGTTATGTCAAGCTGTTTTTTCACTTTTTGCAAAAAGTCCCGAAGGCGAACCCTCGGGACAAAATATTACTCGGAGAGCTTCTTTCTGATGTACTCCTGAATAGCCTTAGGTGATGCAGCGCCCTTAAGCGCCTTGTTAGCCTGACCCATGAAGAATCCGAATACCTTCTGGTCGCCATTCTTGTACTGCTCAACGGGTCGCGGATTATCTGCAATTATCTTGTCAACCACCTGTGCCAGCAGGTCATTGTCCTCCTTAATCCACAAATCCTGCGCGTCTGCTATTGCCGAGGGCTCGCCGCCGTTTTCCAGCATTTCGGTAAGAACCAGCTTTGTGTTCGCCTGCGACAGCTTATCGGTCTGAAGCAGCTCAACCAGCCTTGCAAACTCTGCTCCGCTAAACTTCAGCGTATCCATATCAGCCTCGCCGAGGTTGATTCTGCGCATAAGCTCACCGTTGATATAGTTTGCAATAGCCTTGGGGTTATCGTATGCCGCAATCGCTTCGTCAAAGAAATCACAGATTCTCTTGTCGCCTACAATAAGGTCGGCGTCAGCCTTTCTGATTTCATACATCTCGACATAGCGCTTAACACGCTGCTCGGGCATCTCGGGCAGTGAAGCCCTGATTTCCTCTAATTCCTCCTCGGTAAAGATAATCGGCGGAATATCGGGGTCGGGGAAATAACGATAATCATGCGCGTCCTCTTTTGAACGCATGGCGGTGGTTTCGCCCAGTGCTTCATTAAAACGGCGCGTCTGCTGAATTACACGCTCGCCGTTATCAAGCAGCTCCTCCTGACGGTCAATCTCAACCTCGATTGCTCTTGCAATAGCTTTAAGAGAGTTGAGATTTTTAAGCTCGGTTCTTGTGCCAAGCTCTGTCGAGCCCTTCGGAGCAATCGAAATGTTAACATCACAGCGAATAGAGCCCTGCTCCATCTTGCAGTCGCAGATTCCCGCATACTGCAACAGCAGCTTTACCTTTTCCATAAACGCTATAACCTCGTCGGCAGAATGGAAATCCGGCTCGGTTACAATCTCAATAAGCGGAATGCCGCAGCGGTTATAGTCCGCAAGCGAGATTCTGTTCACATCGTCGTGAACCAGCTTGCCTGCGTCCTCCTCAAGGTGTATTCTGTTGATTCTGATTGTCTTTGTTTCGCCGCCGACATTTATTTCAACATGACCCGCAAGGCAGACAGGGCGCGGCATTTGCGAAATCTGATATGCCTTGGGCAGGTCGGGGTAGAAATAGTTCTTTCTGTCCCACTTGGTAAAGCGGGAAATATCACAGTTCATCACATATCCCGCCTTGATGATGTACTCAACGGCGCGGCGGTTGAGTACGGGCAAAGTACCCGGCATACCGCTGCACACAGGGCAGCAGCGCGAGTTCGGCGCACCGCCGAATTCTGCCGAGCAGGTGCAGAACACCTTGGATTTTGTAAGAAGCTCGGCATGGATTTCCAGACCCATAGTAGGATAATATGCACTCATTCCGATACCTCCTTATACTCTGGGAGCAACAGGCGAAAAGCCCTGCTCGAATACATCTGCGCACTGAAGAATAGTCTGCTCGTCAAAGCGTCTGCCGATTATCGACATACCGATAGGCATACCCTCTGCGTTATAGCCGCAGGTAGTGGAAATGCCCGGCAGCTGCGCGATATTTACCGTAACCGTGCAGATATCCGCAAGGTACATCTTTACGGGGTCGTTATCCTGAACGCCTATCTTATACGCTACCGTGGGCGCAGTAGGCGTGAGAATAACATCCGCTATATCAAATACCTCGTTGTACTCCTTGATAATCTCCTGCTTGAGCGCAAGCGCCTTTTTATAGTATGCGTCATAATAACCGCTGGAAAGCGCATAGTTGCCAAGCAGAATACGGCGCTTTACCTCCTCGCCGAAGCCCTTGCTGCGGCTGTCGCGGATAAGTTCTTCAAAGGTTCTGCCCTCACCGCGGAAGCCGTACTTGATTCCGTCAAACCGCGAGAGATTTGAAGCTGCCTCTGCGCAGGCGATAAGGTAATATGCGGGAATCGCATACTTTAAGCCCGGAATTGAGCACTCAACCAGCTGCGCACCCTGCGATTCCAGCGACTTTGCAGCCGCAAGAACAGCGTTTTTTACATCATCGTCAATATCGTCGCTGTAAAACTCCTTGGGCATTGCTATCTTCATGCCGCTGATAGGCGTACCGAGCTTTGCTGTGAAATCGGGAACATTTACTCTTGCGCTGGTAGCGTCGTGTGCGTCTGCGCCGCAGATAGCGTTGAGCATAATCGCGCAGTCGCGGGCGTCGTTACAGATAGGTCCAATCTGGTCAAGCGAGCTTGCAAACGCAACCAGACCGTATCTGGATACTCTGCCGTAGGTGGGCTTGATGCCCGTAACACCGCAGAATGCCGCAGGCTGTCTTATCGAGCCGCCCGTATCCGAGCCCAGCGCACACGGAGCAAGCGAAGCAGCAACAGCCGCCGCCGAACCACCCGAGCTTCCGCCGGGAACGCGCGACATATCATAAGGGTTCTTGGTCTTTGCAAAGGCAGAGGTCTGCGTTGAGCCGCCCATTGCAAACTCATCCATGCTCGCCTTTCCCAGAAGCACATAGCCCTCGGCGTTGAGCTTTTCGATAACCGTTGCATTGTAAGGCGGAATGAAATTCTCCAGCATACGGCTTGCGCAGGTGGTTCTTACACCGTCAACACAGATATTGTCCTTGATTGCAATGGGAATGCCCGTAAGAGCCCCCGCTTCGCCTGCGTCGATTCTCTTTTGAGCAGCCTCCGCCATTTCCATAGCCTTATCTTTAGTTACGGTGATGTATGAAAGCAGCTCACCGTCTGTCTTTTCTATGTTCTTGAAATATTCTCCGCACAGCTCTGCGGCGCTTATCTGCTTTTCGTCAAGCGCCTTACGCAGGTCACGGATTTTTGCGCGTGTAATATCCATTATGCTTCCTCCTGCTTTATTCTACTACCTTGGGCACAACATAGCAGCCCTCGGTATTCTCGGCGTTTGCCAGCAGCTTGTCCTGCGGGAACGAGGGTTGAGCCACATCCTCGCGGGTATCCTCAAAACGGATGCTGTTGTTGTCCTTGGTATCGTCGTAGGTCAAATCAAAGCTCTTGATGGTATCCATAAGCTCAATGATGCTGCTCATCTCGCCCATAACCTTTTCAAGCCCCGCCTCATCATAGTTCAGCTTGCTAAGCTCACAAAGGTGCTGAATGGTTTTTACTTCCATAGTACATTTCCTTTCGTTTATATATTCAAAATTGAACTATTTATTATTATACCCTATTTCAGCATTTTTTTCAAGCAGAATATTCACATTTTGGCGTGAAAAAAATAACAAAATACGATTTCGGCAAAAACAACGAAAGTTTTCAATGATATCGAAATGTTTTCTTGCAATAAATACATATATTACATACAGATTTATCCAATTATAATAAATGCAGGTGAAAAAACAGCCGTTTTGCTAACAGATATTTACATCAGTAGCAGGAAAATGGAATAAAAAGGAACAGATTTTTGCAAGTTCGAATTTCAAAACTTGCAAATTCCTCTTGACAACTAATTCTATTAGTGCTATAATAACACTCGAAAACCGCATCGAATTTTCATTGTGCTTTAGCACAGTGTATTGTTTTGACTTAATTGTCAGAATTATATCAAGTGTTTACATTTTATTACACACATGAAACTTCATGCCGCAGCATATTGCGGCAAGCGGTGTGTAGAAATATAAAGGAGTGAGCTTATGTTACAAAAAGAGGGAGCGGTCAGAATTCCGGCGGGCTGTGCGATTTCGGGCTTTATCAACAGAAGCGGAAAAAGAACAAACGGCAGCGTAATCGTCAATTCAATTGCTTGTATGCACGACCGTTCAAACGGTCTCGGAGGCGGCTATGCGGGCTACGGAATTTACCCCGAATACAAGGACCAGTACGCGTTCCATGTGTTCTATGATTCCAGCGAATCCAGAATCAAAACAGAAGCATTTCTTGACAGGCATTTCGATGTGGTTAATCTGTCGCGAATCCCTACAAGAAAGAACCCCAACATCACCGATGAGCCGCTTATCTGGCGCTATTATGTAAATCCTCTGCCCACAAAGCTTCAGGAAAGCCAGCTTGATGAGCGCACCTTCGTTGCTCGCTGCGTTATCAATATCAACGACAAGATTGACGGCGCGTATGTATTTTCAAGCGGAAAGAACATGGGCGTATTCAAGGCTGTCGGCTACCCCGAGGATGTCGGCGAGTTCTATCGTCTTGATGAATACGACGGTTACGCATGGACTGTTCACGGAAGATATCCTACAAACACTCCCGGCTGGTGGGGAGGCGCGCACCCCTTTGCACTGCTTGACTATACAATAGTACATAACGGTGAGATTTCCTCTTACGACGCCAACAGACGCTTTATTGAGATGTTCGGCTACAAGTGCAATCTGCTTACGGATACAGAGGTTATCACATATATTATAGATTACCTGCACCGCCGCCGCGGAATGCCGCTGGAGGATATCGCAAAGGTAATCGCAGCGCCGTTCTGGAGTGAGATTGAATCGGGAAACTACTCGCCCGAGGAGGTCGAAAAGCTCACATATTTCAGAAATGTTTATTCCAGCCTGCTAATCACAGGTCCGTTCTCAATTATTCTCGGATTTAACAACGGTCTTATGGCGCTTAATGACAGACTCAAGCTGCGCTCAATGGTTGCCGCTGAAAAGGGCGATACGGTCTACATCTCCAGTGAGGAATGTTCTATCAGAACAATGTGCCCGGATGTTGACAGAATATGGAGTCCCCGCGGCGGCGAGCCGATTATTGTGACCCTTGACAAAAAAGTCTGATTAAGAAAGGACGGAAACAAAGTGCCTATAAATTATATGAATCCTCTTTTCGAGATAGTTCGCAATCCCGACCGCTGCATTAAGTGCCGCGTCTGCGAGCGTCAGTGTGCCAACGAGGTTCACCGCTACGACGAGCTGCTCGACAAGATGACAGCCAATGAAATCAACTGCGTAAACTGCCAGAGATGCGTGACAATCTGCCCCACCTCTGCTATTAAAATTAGACCAAACGAGAATCAGTTCCGTGTTAACGGCAACTGGTCGCAGCAAATAATGGATGAAGTCTACAAGCAGGCTGAATCGGGCGGCGTACTGCTTTCCGCAATGGGCAACCCCAAGGACTATCCCGTTTACTGGGATAAGATTCTGCTGAACGCTTCGCAGGTTACAAACCCGCCTATCGACCCGCTGCGCGAGCCTATGGAAACCAGAACCTTCCTCGGCAAAAAGCCGCAGGAAGTAACGTATGACGAGAACGGAAAGCTGATTGTACCCAAAATCCCCGGACTTAAGCTGGATGTGCCAATCATGTTCTCTGCAATGTCCTTCGGCTCTATTTCAAAGAATGCTCACGAAAGCCTTGCAAGAGCCGCAACAGAGCTCGGTACATACTACAACACCGGCGAGGGCGGTCTGCACAAGGACTTCTATCAGTACGGTGCCAATACAATTGTACAGGTTGCCTCGGGTCGCTTCGGCGTATTCAAGGATTACCTTGACGCAGGCGCTGCAATCGAAATCAAAATGGGTCAGGGCGCAAAGCCCGGTATCGGCGGTCATCTGCCCGGCACAAAGGTCAACGAGGAGATTTCCAAGACCCGTATGATACCGATGGGTGCAGATTCAATCTCCCCCGCTCCTCACCATGATATCTACTCTATCGAGGACTTGCGTCAGCTGGTTCTCTCGCTTAAGGAAGCAACAAACTGGGAAAAGCCGGTTATCGTTAAAATCGCCGCTGTTCACAATGTTGCCGCAATCGCCTCGGGTATCGCGCGTTCGGGCGCTGATATCATTGCAATTGACGGCTACCGCGGTGGTACGGGCGCTGCTCCCACAAGAATACGCGACAATGTTGGTATTCCGATTGAGCTGGCGCTTGCAAGCGTTGACCAGCGTCTGCGTGACGAGGGAATCAGAAATGACGTTTCGGTGGTAGTCGGCGGTTCTATCCGCTCCAGCTCCGATGTCGTTAAGGCAATCGCGCTGGGCGCCGACGCCTGCTACATAGGCACAGCGGCAGTGCTCGCAATGGGCTGTCATCTTTGCAGAAGCTGCAATACCGGCAAGTGCAACTGGGGTATCGCAACACAGCGCGAGGACCTTGTAAAGCGTCTTAATCCCGAGGTTGCATACAAGCGTCTTGTCAACCTTGTTAACGCATGGAATCACGAAATCAAGGAAATGATGGGCGGCATGGGTATCAACTCAATCGAGTCGCTGCGCGGCAACAGACTGATGCTTCGCGGTATCGGACTTACACAGAAAGAGCTTGACATACTCGGCATTATGCACGCAGGCGAATAAACTGCGTATGTAAAGAGAAAGGACAGCATCAGATGAAAAAGGTTTATGTTAATGAGGATTGGTGCCTCGGCTGCCACCTGTGCGAGTTCTACTGCGCAGCAGCGCACAGCGGCGCTCCCGATATGATAAAGGCATTTAAAAGCGACAATAAGCCGATTCCCCGCGTTCAGGTCGAGGAAGGCTCAAAAATCAATTTTGCGGTGCAGTGCCGTCACTGCGACGCTCACCCCTGCGTAAAGGCGTGCATTACAGGCGCGCTTTCAATCAAAGACGGCGTAATCGTATGCGACGAGAGCCGCTGCGTAGGCTGCTACACCTGCGTACTCTCCTGCCCGTTCGGCGCTATCGTAATCGACGAGCAGGGTCACAAAATCCGCAAGTGCGACCTTTGCACCTCCACCACTGACGGCGAGCCCGCCTGCGTTAAGGGCTGCCCCAACAGAGCAATTGTATTTGAAGAAAGGTGAGGTGACACGCAATGAATTATGTTATCATCGGAAACTCCGCAGCTGCGGCAGGTACAATCGCAGGTATCCGCGAGATTGACAAGCTTGGCAAAATAACCGTAATCTCCGACGAGAAATACCACATCTATTCCCGTCCCCTCATCTCCTATTGGCTGATGGGCAAGGTGACTGACGAGAAGATTTACTATCGCGAGCCTGATTTCTACGAAAAGAACGGTGTTGAGGCAATTCTCGGCAAGCGAGTAATCAGCATTGACGCAAAAGCAAAGACCGTAACTCTTGACGACGGCTCGACGCTGCCTTACGATAAGCTGATGGCAGCAACAGGCTCAAAGCCGTTTGTGCCGCCAATGAACGGCATGGATAAAATCAAATCCTGCTACACGTTTATGACATACGACAGCGCAAAGGCTATCAGAGCCGAGGTCAAAGAGGGCATGAAGGTTCTGATAATCGGCGCAGGACTTATCGGCTTGAAGGCTGCCGAGGCTCTTAACGAATACAAGGCTGACATTACCGTTGTTGACCTTGCCGAGCGCATTCTGCCCTCTATTCTCGACGCGGATGCAGGCGCAATGATGCAGCAGCACATTGAAAGCAAGGGTACAAAATTTATTCTGGGCACAAGCGTAGAGGAATTTTCGGAAAATTCCGCAAGGCTGAAAAACGGCGAAACCGTCGACTTTGATATGGTTATCATGGCGGTTGGCGTTCGCCCCAATACCGAGCTTATTGCCGATGCGGGCGGAAAAGTCGAGCGCGGCATAATCACCGACGATACACAGAGGGTTGAGGGTCTTTCGGATGTTTACGCTGCAGGCGACTGCACGGTAAGCCACGATATTTCATCAGACTCCGACAAAATTCTCGCGCTGCTGCCAAACGCTTACAATCAGGGCGAGGTTGCGGGTCTGAATATGGCAGGCAAAGACACAAGGTACACCAACGCAATCCCTATGAACGCAATCGGATTCTTCGGAATGCACATTATCACCGCAGGAAGCTATGACGGTGAAACCTTTGTTGAAAAAACAGCGACTACTTATAAGAAACTGGTAATCCGTGACAATAAGTTGGTTGGCTATATTCTTATGGGCGACGTTAAGCGTGCAGGCATTTATACGGGAATTATCAAGGAGCAGCTTGACCTTGGCAATGTAGATATCGAAATGCTTAAGGATAAGCCGCAGATGATGATGTTCGGCAAGGCAAGGCGCGAAGAAAAGCTGGGAGGTATCATAAGATGACAATAGACGCAACCAATATGCACTACTCCGAGCTTAACCGTATGGTTCGCGAGAGTGAGGAAGAGCAGATTACGCTTGAGAATGTACTGGGCCAGCGCTACATAGGTGCAGGGCTTTCGGGCAAGCGCATACTTATAAAGGGTACGCCCGGCAATGCGCTCGGCGCATACCTCAACAACTGCACGATAAGCGTTCACGGCAATGCGCAGGACGCTATCGGCGATACCATGAACGACGGCGCAATAATCGTTCACGGCAACTGCGGCGATACTGCGGGCTACGCAATGCGCTCGGGCGAGATTTACGTTCAGGGTAACGCAGGCTACCGTGTCGGAATCCACATGAAGAGCTACCACGATATGTTCCCGACTATTATCATCGGCGGCAAGGTTGGCGATTTTCTGGGCGAGTATCAGGCGGGCGGAATTATAATCGTGCTCGGTCTTGGAATTGAGGGCTGCCCCGTAGGCAATTTCTGCGGAACGGGTATGCACGGCGGAGAGATGTTCATCCGCAGTGAGGTAGCTCCCAAGGGTCTGCCGGTTCAGATTAAATGCGAAAAGGCAACTGCCGAGGACAAGGAATCCATAAGACGCTACCTCGACAGATTTGTAAAGCATTTTGGTCACAACACCGATGAACTGCTTAAGGACAACTACTTTAAGCTCACCCCCAATACAGCAAGCCCATACAAGCAGCTGTATGTAAACAATCTTTGATTTGTAGCAAAAATTTGTTAGGAGGCGCTGCGTGAAAGGCATATTTATAAACGCAAAAACACAGGAACTGTGCGACGGCATAGCGTCAGCGCTTGACGAGTTTGAAGCGGAAATCACAACCTGCTGTGACGACGAAACAGCGGCAGCGACAGATTACAGAGCCTTTGATGTAATCATTGTATCCACTCCCCTGCGGAGTGATTTCGGGCTGAACTATATAGCCGAAATCTATCGAAAAACCGACGCGTGTATAATCGCGCTTGCAAAAACGGATATCGCGCAGGATGTTCAGAAAAGAATACAGTTTACTGGGGCGTTTGTGCTGGGCAGACCGTTCAGCAAAAGTGCACTTGTGCAGACAATCCGCGTGGCAATGCTTGCAAAAGAAAATATGCGCAGGCTGGAGGAAGAAAAATCCAAGCTGACACAGCAGCTGGATGATTTCAAAATTATTGACCGCGCAAAGTGCTGTTTGATACAGTACCTGAACTTTACGGAGTCACAGGCTCACAGACACATACAAAAGCTGGCAATGGATACGCGCAAAACTCAACGGGAAATAGCCGAGGATATACTGCGTACATACAGCGGAATGACAAATGTTTAGTGTGAAGAACAAAAGATAAATAATCAACGGCGGCTGTATTTCGACAGCCGCCGTTTCAGTATTGATTACTGTGATTATTCCTCGGTTTTCTTCGCGCGCATTACGTTAACCATAATAAACGCAAGCGAACAAATCAACGATACCGCTAATACCACTATGCCGAACAACATCAGCTGCGAAGAAGCGGCAGGGGCAAATCCCCAAAGACCGGCGCCGTTTTTAGCACTGATTATGCTGATGATACATACCGCAGCCGCCGCAAGCGACGAGGGAAGAACGGTAAATAACACAAAGCGCGAAAGAGGAATATTGCTTCTGCGATTAAACCCGCGATAAACCGAGGTCATCAGCAGCGCATAGACAAAAGCCGCTGCAATTGCTCCCGGTACTCCCGCAATAAAGTGTATCACAAACAGCACCCAGCCGAAGAATACCGCAGCAGCCTGCGCAGCAAGGCTGCACAATGCCGACAAGATATATATCAGCGCGTTTTTCATTCATTACTCCTTTCGCTGTGAGCAGATGACGGTTTATTTCGCCGCAAGCGCTCTCCTGCCAATGTCCTTTCTGTAATGAGCCTTCTCAAATGTGATAGTTTCTACGGCTGCGTAGCTCTTCTTCAGAGCCTCCTCAAGAGTATCGGCAGTCGCGGTAATGCCCAGCACACGTCCGCCCGCTGTGAGGAACTTGCCGTCCTCCAGCTTTGTTCCGGCGTGGTAAACATAAGCGTTGGGATTCTGACCGTTCTCGTCAAGTCCGCTGATTACCTTGCCCGTTTCGTACTTTTCGGGATAGCCGCCGCTTGCCATTACTACACACGCACAGCTCTTTTCGCTCCATTTAATATCAAGAGCGTCCAGCTTCTCCTCCCAGACTGCCTCTATGATATCAACAAGGTCGGTTTCAAGCAGCGGAAGCACAACCTGCGTTTCGGGGTCGCCAAAGCGGCAGTTGTACTCAACAACCTTTGCGCCGTTGGGAGTAAGCATAAGCCCAAAGTACAGACAGCCCTTGAAGGGTCTGCCCTCTGCCTGCATTGCGGCGATTGTCGGCTTGAAAATCTTCTCCATGCACTCTGCCTTGAACGCCTCGGTGTAGCAGGGATTGGGCGCAATTGTGCCCATTCCGCCCGTGTTCAAGCCCTCGTCGTTATCATAAGCGCGCTTGTGGTCCATGGAAGAAATCATGGGCTTTACGGTCTTGCCGTCGGTGAATGCAAGCACTGTAACCTCGGGGCCTGTCATAAATTCCTCAACCACAATCTCACTGCCCGATTTTCCGAACTTGCCGTCAAGCAGCATGGAATTTACAGCCGCAGCAGCCTCGTCAAAATCCTTGGCAATTATAACGCCCTTGCCCAGCGCAAGTCCGTCGCACTTGATAACCGCGGGATAGCTGTTATTCTGCTTTATGTACGCAATAGCCTTTTCGGCGTCTGTAAAGGTTTCGTAGCCCGCAGTAGGAATGCCGTACTTCTTCATCAAAGCCTTTGAGAAAACCTTGCTGCCCTCCAGAATAGCCGCATTTGCACGCGGTCCGAAGGTCTTGAAGCCCTCTGCGTTAAGTCTGTCAACCATTCCCAGAACAAGCGGGTCGTCAGGGGCTACAAACACATAATCGGGATTAAGCTTCTTTGCAAGCTCAACAATTCCGTCAATATCGGTTGCCTTAACGGGAAAGCACTCTGCCAGACGGGAAATGCCGCCGTTGCCGGGCGCTGCGTAAATCTTATCGGTTTTGGGGGACTTTGCAAGCGCAGTAATGATTGCGTGCTCGCGTCCGCCGCCGCCTACTACCAGAATATTCATGCTGATTACTTCCTTTCGGTATTTTATAACATAAGTATATCACAATTTTTCCGCAATTTCAAGTACCGCAATATTTTTTACTGCGCAATTTACGCCATTACGCAAAAAACACTTGCAATATTTCAGATAATATGTTAAAATAAATTGATATTTTAATTATCGAAACATGAGGTGTCAACACTTGGAATTAAACATAGTACTGGTTGAGCCGCGCATTCCGCAGAATACGGGCAATATTGCGCGTACCTGCGCTGTAACCGGAGCGCGTCTTCACATTGTGCTGCCAATGGGCTTTAAGCCCACCGACAAGCATCTTAAGCGCGCAGGTCTGGACTATTGGCATTATCTGGATATAACCTATTATGATAATCTGGATGACTTTTTCGCGAAGAACGACGGCGAATATTTCTACTTTACAACAAAGGCACAGAATAATTATTCCGACGTTGCTTACCCCGACAAAAGCTACATCTTTTTCGGCAGAGAGGATGCCGGTCTGCCCGAATGGCTTTTGTACAAAAACAAATCCCGCTGTGTGCGGATTCCCATGCGCAGTACGCTGCGAAGCCTGAATCTGTCAAACAGCGTGGCGATAGGCGTGTACGAGATACTGCGGCAATGGAAATTTCCCGAGCTGGAAAATCAGGGGCGCCTTACAGAATTCGACTGGAACACCGTAGATTAAACGAAAGGAAATACAAACATGAACGAAACAGTAAAGATTCTTACCGACAGCGGCTGCGATATTCCGCCCGAGCTTGAGGAGCAGTATAAGGACAGGATTGAGATTCTGCCGTTTCTGCTTTCCTTTAACGGCAACACTTACGTTGACAGAAAAGATATCGACCTTGATGAATTTTACAAGCTGCTTAAGGAAAACGACGAGATTCCGAAGCATTCGCAGCTTACCGCAATTCAGTTTGAAGAAAAGTACCGCGAGCTGTACGAGCAGGGCATACGCGAAATCATTGTTGATGTAATTAACGCAGCCGGCTCGCAGACCTACTCCAACGCGGTTCTGGCGAAGAAAAACATAGCAGACGAGCTGCCCGACCTGAAAATCTACACCGTTGACAGCCAGAATTATACGCTTGCATACGGTTTCCCGATTATTGAAGCCTGCAAGAAGCTTGACGCAGGTCAGACGGTTGAAAGCGTCGTTGCTTACCTTGAAGATTGGGGCAGACACGCTGAGGCATACATAGTGGGCTTTGACCTTCGTCACATGAAAAAATCCGGCAGAATAACTGCCGCAGCCTCTTTCCTCGGAGAGCTCATGGGACTTAAGCCCATAATCAAGCTCGCTGCCGAAAAAACAGCCGTACTGCGCAAGGCGCGCGGCGAAAAGGCAGCGATTGAATCCGCGGTTGAAACGATTGCCGCAAATATTATTCCCGAAACCCCGTGGTGCATAGTCACCACTACCCGCCCCGACTGCGAGAAAGAGCTTATCGAAAAGCTGACCAAAAAGCTGGGCTACGGTCCCGCAATGGTTGCAAAAACAGGCGCGGTTGTTTCGGTAAATGCCGGTCCGGAATTTATCGGAATAATAATCAGAGGTCAGGAGCGCCCCGCAACAAGCACCGTCTAAAAAAACACTCGGACTGCCGAAGCTATGCGGCAGTCCGTTTTTGTATAAATGCGGCGAAAAAAATCTGCCGAAATGAAAAAAATCACTTGCAAATCTCAAAAATTATGCTACAATAATATTGTACGCCTATTTTCAAATACTTAATAAAAAGGAGCATTGCCGTGGAAGCATTAACAAGCATTGGACGTGTGTTTTTGTCAATGCAGATTACCGATGTTATTGATATTCTGCTTATCTGGATACTTATATACTGGTTACTGGTTTATATCGTCACAACCCTTAAGAAAAAAACGCGTTCAACTCCGCTCATTATCGGTCTGATACTTATTGTTCTGCTTTTTACGGTGGTTTCGCTGCTAAAGCTAAAGGTAATGGGAGTGCTGCTTTCAAACGGCTTTCAGGTTGTGCTTATCGCAATTGTCGTCGTATTCCAGCCGGAGCTTCGCCGCGCGCTGGAAAAGGTCGGCGCTATTGTGAATATCAAAAACGACCAATCCGAGCTTACAGACGCGCGCACTGCTTGTATTGAGGGACTTGCCGAGGCTTGCATGAGGCTTAGCGATACCAAAACAGGCGCTATTATCGCAATAGAGCGCAACGATTCGCTTCAGGAGCAGGTTGAGGGCGGTACGGTAATCGACGCTTTCCCCGAGCCGCGACTGTTCTGCAATCTGTTCTATAATAAAGCCCCCATGCACGACCAAGCTATTGTAATACGCAATTTCAGAATCCACGCGGCAAGCTGCCCGCTGATTCCAACCACGCGCCTTGACGTCCCCGAGGAATACGGCGCGCGCCACAGGGCAGCAATCGGTATGTCCGAAAAGTCCGACGCGCTGATACTTCTTGTGTCCGAGGAAACAGGTCATATCGGTGTATTTGAGGGCGGAGAATATTCAATTTACGAGGATACAAACCAGCTTACACGCAGTCAGCTGGAAAATATTCTTCAGGAGAAAATCCCGCAGGTTGTTGTTAAAAACAGGCGCAGCTCCAGAAAAAACAGAAACAGAACTCACAATACAAATGCATCGGAGGGTGAGGATAAGTAATGAGCAGCATTAAGGATTTTTTGCGCAAGCCTACACAAAATTTCAGCCTAGGTTCACTGGCATTGTTACTGGTTTCACTGGGTATCTCACTGATAGTCTGGTGCTATATTTCCATCGAACAGTTCCCCACTACCGAGGAGAACATTTCCAATATTCCCATTGACGCGCAGCTGACAGAATACATGATTCGAAACAATCTTCAGATAGTAAGCGACGTGGAAAAATCCGCAGATTTGCGTATTGAGGGAAAGAGATACGAGATTACCGGCTTGAAATCCGCCGATTTCACCGCTGCGCTCGACCTTTATTCCATAAAGACGGCGGGTACCTACACCTTGCCGATTAACATTTCCTGCTCGTCGGATTCGGACTATACTATACTCGATATGTCACCGCAGACAATCACGGTTGTTGTTGACGAGATTGTTACGCGAACCTTTGCAATTACTCCCACCGCGCCCGATATCAGTCTTTCAGAGGGCTACTATGTTGACGAGGAAGAATTTGCGGCAAGTCCCGTTTCAATCGACATAACCGGCTCTGCTTCGGTTATCGACAAAATCGCAAAGGTTGAGGCGCGTTCAACCCACTCCGGACTTATAACGGAATCGCACGAAACCAACAGCGAGCTGTATTTGTACGGCGCTAACGGCGCGCGTATCGTAAACAGCGATATCACGTTAAGCACGGATAATATCTCGGTTTATATTCCGATTTACAAAACAAAGGAGCTTCCGCTTACGTTTAAGCTGACGAATGTTCCGTCAAATTTCAACGAAAGCAGCCTGACCTACAAAATAATGCCCGAAACGCTGACAATAGCTTCACCCGACGATTCAATCGACAACCTTAGCGTGCTGGACATTGGCGTAATCGACCTTACAGACCTCGGTCTTGATAAGCGAACCACAAGCATCCCGATTTCCCTGCCGGATGGTTACAAGAATCTTACAGGCAGCTCTACGGCGCGTATCGTCTGGGATATATCGGAGTACGGCAAGCTTGACTTTTCGGTTTCCAACATCAATTTCTCCAATGTTCCCGATAATTACAGCATTTCACCCATTACAAACGAGGTAATGGTCACTGTAATCGGTCCCTCGGACGAGCTTAGCGCAATGACCGCAAACGACATTATGATAACCGCAAATCTGCTGGGCATTTCACTTATCGACGGCGCACAGGATATTCCCGTAACCGTGCGTCTGCGCGGCTCACAAACAAAATGCTGGGCAATCGGCAGCTACAAGGTGGCTATTTCGGCAACGCCAATAGTAAGTGAGGAATAAATGGCTCTGATAGTATCGCAAATTAAAACCGCACTGGATGAAAACAAGGATAACGCTATTAGCAAGGCGTTATCCTTGCTTTGTGTAAAGACAGAAGAAATACGCTCCGCAAGGCTGTACAAAACCTCGGTTGATGCGCGCAGGGAAATCTGCTTTGTTCATTCCGTACTGGTTGAGCTTAACAGCACAGAAAAAGAAAAACGGCTGGCTGCAAAGCTTCAGAACGTGCGTCTGCACGAGGAACAGCAGCTTACCGTTACCCGCGGAAAAGAGCGGCTTAACGGCAGCGTCTGCATTGCGGGATTCGGTCCTGCGGGAATGTTCTGCGCCCTGACGCTGTGCGAGTTCGGCATAACACCGATTGTTCTGGAACGCGGCGCGGCAATGGATGAACGCATAGCTGCGGTAGAATCCTACTGGAAAGGCGGCAGACTCAACCCCGCTGCAAATGTACAGTTCGGCGAGGGCGGCGCGGGTACTTTTTCTGACGGAAAGCTGACAACGCGCATAGGCGACCCGCTTTGCTCCCGCGTGCTGGACAGACTGCATCAATTCGGCGCGCCCGAGGAAATTCTGACCAAAGCCAAGCCGCATATCGGCACGGACAAGCTGCGCGGCGTGGTGAAAAATCTGCGCAATAAGCTCATAGAATACGGCGCGGAGGTGCGCTTCTTGTCGGCGGTTGAGGATATCACACTGACAAACGGAAGAATCTCATCCGTTCGCGTAAACGGCGAGGATATACCCTGCGGAGCGCTGGTGCTTGCGGTAGGACATTCCGCGCACGATACATTCGAGATGCTGCTAAAAAAGGGCGTTGAGCTTCAGCCCAAGCCTTTTTCGGTAGGAGCGCGGATAGAACATCTGCAAAGCGATATTGACAGCGCTCTGTACGGAAAATTTGCGGGACACCCTGCCCTGCCGCCCGCAGAATATCAGCTTTCGTATCACGACAACGGGCGCGGAGTTTACACATTCTGTATGTGTCCGGGCGGCTATGTTGTGGCTTCGGCAAGCAGCGACGGTACAATCGTAACCAACGGCATGAGCTATTTTGACCGCGCGGGAGCAAACGCAAACAGCGCCGTACTGGTATCGGTATCTCCCGAGGATTTCGGAAATGAGCCGCTTGCAGGCGCGGAGTTCATAAAAAGGCTGGAGCAAAAGGCATTTGAGCTTGGCAGAGGTAAAGCCCCCGCTATGCTCACCCGTGAATTTGTATGCGGCGGCAGCGCATTCTCTTTGGGCAGAGTAACTCCCACATACCTGCCCGGTGTTGAGTCGGCGGATTTGCGCAGGCTGTTCCCGCAGTTTGTTTCAGAGCCGCTTGTCAACGGAATAAAGTACTTTGACCGCCGTATAAAAGGCTTCTCTGACAGCGACAGCATTCTTACCGCCATAGAAACACGAAGCTCATCACCTGTGCGTATTCCGCGCAACGACGCGGGATTTTGCGATTTTGCCGATAATCTGTACCCCTGCGGCGAGGGTCCGGGCTATGCGGGCGGTATTATGTCAGCGGCTGTTGACGGCATTAAAACAGCAATAAAAATTCTGGAGAGATATTCCAATAAAGAATAGTAAAGCGTCTGTATTATCCAAAGGATTTTTCAGAAAATAAGAAAAAATCCGGAGGTAGCAAGATGCCTGTAATAATTATCAAAAGCAGCTGCGCACAGCTTTTCAACGGTGAGATTTTTCCGCGGTGCGATACGGTTTGCGCGGCTTCGGCAAGCAGTATTGACCTTTGCGACGGAATTGTGGTTTTCGGTGAACAATGCACTGATTTTCCATCGGAGCTTAATGCTTTTGCAGCGATAATCAGCGACAGCAGTATTGATTGCGCAAGAGCGCTGTGCGGCTGCGGAATACCCGTTATAACCTGCGGCATGAGCCTGAAAAGCACAGTATCCGCAAGCTCCAGCACCGCAGAGCAGCTAACGCTTTCGCTTAACCGTACAGTCCCCACAATCAACGGCTGCTGCGAGCCAATGGAATTCCCGCTGACCCCATTGCAGGGCATTTCACTTTATGACCACATGGCGGCATTTGCGGCGGCAATTATCGCGGGACTTATTGAACAATGAGGTGATTGAATGTCATTCAGCGGCGGAATAAAACACTTTCGCACGATTACAAGGCACAGACACAGAGTGATTGCGCACTGCGCAAGGGCGGGTATTCTGTTTCAGGGTCTGCTGCACGACCTTTCCAAATACTCCCCTACCGAATTTATGCCCGGCGCAAGATACTATCAGGGCACACGCAGTCCAACCGAAAAAGAACGCGAGTTATTCGGCTACTCACAGGCTTGGATGCACCATAAGGGCAGAAACCGCCACCACTTCGAGTACTGGACAGACTACTACCCGCCCACCAAAACAATTCAGCCCGTAAAAATGCCGCTAAAGTATGTTGTTGAGATGTTCTGTGACAGAGTGGCTGCTTGCAAGATTTATCAAGGCGAAAAATACACCGACCGTGCGCCGCTCGATTATTTTCTTGCCGCAAAGGCAAGACGCGTAATTCACCGTGAAACCTCGGATTTTCTGGAATCCCTGCTTACAATGCTCGCCGAAAAGGGCGAAAAAGAAACCTTCTCTTACATAAAACACCTTGTAAAAAAACACAAAGAATACTAATTATTTGATAAATTCTGCACAAAGTCAACAAAATTTGTTGACTTTTTTGCTGTAAAGTGATATAATAAAAAGACCAATTATTTAGGAGGTAAAATTATGGCAAACAATTCCGGCAAAAAAGGTGGATTACTGGGCGTTATTCTTCGCCTTTCGCTAATTCCATCCATATCACTCGGAGTAATCCTGGCAATTACCGCATCAATCATTACTACCACGCAGCTGTACAATCAGTACATAGACGAAGCTTCAGCGCTTGCTAAATCCTACGGCACCGCGATTGAGAACCTTGTTTCAGACCTTTCGCTCAACCTTGACGCGGTTGCAAACGAAGCTTCGGTTGTTGATGAAAGCGTTTCTCTTGACGAAAAGAAAGCAACGCTCGCAAAGCTTTCTTCCGCGACCAATTTCAAGGATTTCAGTATTTCATACGACGACGGCAAAACTCTTAACGACACAGATATTTCCGGCAGAGAGTATTTTAAGAATGCTATGGCGAATAAATCGCATTACGTTTCCAGCCCCGTTCTGCGCATGACAGATAACTCGCTCACCATTATGATGGGCAAGTATTTCTCCGCAAACGGCAAGGACTACGTCGCTTACGGCGGTCTTGATGTTGATACGTTTAACAATGTTATCAGCAAGGTGCATTTCGGCGAGAAGGGCTTATGCTACCTCGTTGACAAGGACGGCATGGTTATCGCCTCCAGTTCTGACATAATTCCCGTTATGACACAGCTTAAGGGCGAGCATGACGCAAAATATGACGCATTTACCAAGCAAATCGACAGCATGGTTGCGCTGGAAAGCGGTCACGCCTTTTTCACATCCAACGGAGAGCCTTACCTGTTCAGCTATCAGCCAATTGAGGGTTCAGAGGGCTGGTCTATCGCTGTCGGCGCTCCCACTGCTCCTATTCTGGGCGCAGTTATAACGACAATTCTCATGTCCGTTGTGATTCTTCTTCTGGTCAATGCTGTGAATATATTTATAGTAACCAAACTCTCAAGAAACGTCTGCAAGCCGATTATTGAGTGCGCAGAAAGACTTGAAAAGTTTGCAAACGGCGACATAAACTCACCTGCGCCGATTTGCAATGAGAAGAACGAAACCAAGGTTATGGCTGATTCTCTGGCGCGTATGATTTCAACCATGAGAGAATACATAGGCGATATTCAGAGCGTGCTTACCGCTATTTCAAACGGCGACCTTACCGTTACAACCAACGCCGAATACAACGGAGATTTTGAGAGCATTAAATCCGCACTGGAGCTTATTCTGGATTCACTCAACAAGTTTATCGGCTCGGTAGGTCGTTCGGCAAGCGAGGTAAGCGAGGGCGCAAATCAGCTCTCCGAGGGCTCACAGTCGCTTTCACAGAGCGCAATTACACAGGCGTCGGCTGTTGAAGAAATTACCTCTACGGTAATCAGCATTGCTGAAAAGACCGAATCCAACACAAAGAATGTCAAGAAGGCTCTTGAGCTTGCGCGCAGTACAGATTCGCAGGCACAGGAAGGCACTCAGCGTATGCAGGAGATGCTTGGCGCTATTTCCGAAATTGAAGAATCTGCCAATGAGATTGAGCATATTATCAAGGTAATTGATGATATTGCGTTCCAGACCAACATTCTCGCACTTAACGCGGCTATTGAAGCAGCCCGCGCAGGTGAAGCCGGCAAGGGCTTTGCAGTTGTTGCAGACGAGGTTGGTAATCTTGCCTCCAAGTCGCAGGATGCCGCAAAGCAGACCGGCGCGCTGATAACCAAATCCATTGAGGCTGTAAAGCGCGGCGCAAAGCTTGCAGACGATACCTCAGAGGTGCTTTCGCAGATTGTTAACGGCGTTGAAGAGGTTACAGACCTGATGAACGAGATTTCGGGTGCAAACGACGAGCAGACTGCTGCCGTAGCGCAGGTAACAACAGGTATGGAGAGCGTAAACTCCGTAATCCACACCACTACTGCCACAGCAGAGCAGAGCGCAGCAGCAAGCGAGGAGCTTTCCGCACTTGCTTCTACACTCACAAGCGAGGTTTCGCAGTTCCACACGGCACACTGATTTGCTGCATGAAATAATTACGATTATCCGCCGCATTTAGGGTACTGTCTATAAAGCAGTTTTCGCCCCGCCGAGCTAATCATCTGTTAAAAAGATGTAGTTTCGGCGGGGCGAAGCTGACAAAAGGGGCACCCTTTAATCAGGTGTTTTGGCTAAAGAGATAATAAAAATAGTGGGGGAAAAACAAGCGTTTTCCCCCACAACCTATTTAGTGCTTTTGAGCGAATATGGTGCTGCGAATTAGTCGCAAGGCGAATGACGCTTCGCGATAAGGTTATTCAACAAGATGACCGCCGGAGTTAATCCGGCGGTTTTGCTTTTATTTCTTCCATGTTGCCGGTGTAAACAGCAGCAGCATCGGAAACAGTTCAAGTCTGCCGGCAATCATATCAAAAATCAGCACGACCTTTGACAGCGGCGAGAAGAACGCAAAATTCGATGTAGGACCGACCAGCTCCAGACCCGGACCGATATTATTCAGCGAAGCAAGTACAGCGGTAAAGTTTGTAATCAAATCATGGTTATCAAAAGATATAACAATCAACGAAATTACAAACACCAGAATGTACGCTACCATATACATATTCACCGCGCGTATAACCTCATGCTCGATAGTGTGGTCATCAACCTTTATACGCTTTACCTGCTTGGGATGTACCATAACAAGCAATTCCTTTGCCATGCCCTTAAACAGTATAACAATTCGCGAAACCTTGATTCCGCCGCCCGTACTGCCTGCGCACGCGCCAATGAACATTGTCAGCACCAACAGTGTACGCGAAAGCTCCGGCCAGAGATTAAAGTCTGTGGTGGAAAAACCCGTTGTTGAAATCAGCGAGGCTACCGTAAACGCCGTGTGCCGCAGCGCCTCACCCCATGAGCCGTACATTGAATGTATATTTACCGTGATGATGGTCGTCAGCGAGAATACAATGAAGAAGAATACCAGCACCTCTGTTGTGAACGCCTCGCGCAGTTTCTTGAAAATCACACCGTTTTTCAGTGCGCCCTTTTTGAAGAAATCCTTGCTGAGGATTACAAAATAGAAATTGAAATTGACTGCAAACAGTATCATAAATACCGTTACAATATTCTGAATATGCGGCGCAAATCCGCCCATGCTTGAATTGTATATTCCAAAGCCGCCCGTGCCTGCTGTCGCAAATGCAGTATTCAAGGCTTCAAAGACTGTCATTCCACAGCAAAGCAGCAGAATGAATTCGATAAGCGTCAGCGCAAAGTAGATTCCATACAGAAGCATAGCCGTGGTTCTTACGCGCGGTACCAGCTTGCTGACCGAGGGACCCGGGCTCTCGGCTTTCATTATATGCATATTCTGTGCGCCCGAAAGCGGCAGAAACGCCATAATAAACACCAGCACACCCATGCCGCCCACCCAGTGCGTAAAGCTGCGCCACATCAGCGAGGCTTTTGAAAGGCTTTCAACATCCGATAGTATGCTTGCACCCGTGGTTGTAAATCCCGAGGCAGTCTCAAACACCGCGTCAATATACGAGGGAATCTCCCCCGAAAGGAACAGCGGAAACGCGCCGAAGATACTAAGCACAATCCAGCTTGACGCTACAATAACATGACCCTCGCGAGCGTACAGCTTGCGCTTGTCGGGCTTTTTAATCATAATCAGTGGAACTCCGAACAGCAGACACACAGCCGCTATAAGCAAGTACACCCACACTACGCTCTCGCAGAACACCAGTCCCGTAACCGTTGGCACCAGCATAAACAGCGCCTCAAATACCAGCAGCCAGCCGAGAATGTAGGATATCATTCTGAAATTCATATTTATTCCCCGCTTACTTTAGTATATCCGAAATATCATGCATTGCCAGCTGATTGGATACAATTACAACTCTGTCGCCCACCGCAATGGTATCATTACCGCGCGGGATTATTACCTTGCGCTCACGAAGTATTGCGGCAACCAGCACGCCCTCCTTGAATTTCATATCCATCAGCGGGATTCCTATTACAGGCGCGTTTTCCTTGATGATAAACTCCGCAGCCTCAACCTTGCCCTTTATTACATTGTAGAGGGTTTCAACATTGCTGCCGATTGAGTTTTTCATTGCGCGGACATAGCGCACAATCGTTTCGGAGGTGATATTCTTGGGGTAGATTATCGAATCAAGGTCAAGATGATTGATTACCTCGCTGAAATCAATTCGGTTCACCTTTGTGATTATCTTGCACTTGCCTATGCTTCTGGCAAAGAGCGAAAGCAGAATGTTCTCCTCGTCAAGATTCGTCAGCGCAACAAAAGCGTCGGTGTTGGCAAGTCCCGATTCCAGCAATATATTCTGGTCGGAGGCGTCACCGTTGATTACGGTAACATCATCGCCCAGCTCGTCACAAAGCTCGTTGCAGCGGTCAATTGATTTTTCAATCAGCTTTACCGAAACTCCCGAATTTAGCAGGTCTGCGCTTAAATACTGACCTATCTCGCCGCCGCCCACAATCATAACATCCTTAACGGAATCCATTTTGTACTTAATCTTGCGGAAGAAATCGTTCACCTTGCGCGGCGTTGCAATTATTGAAATAATGTCCTTTTCCTCAAACACAAAGTCACCGCTTGCAATAAACGCCTCACTGCCGCGCTCAATCGTGCATACCAGAACATCACAGTGCAGCTTTGTGGCAATCTCCTTAACAGCACAGCCTACCAGCGGGCTGCTTTCGGGCAGCCTGAATTTTAGCAGCTCTACCCTGCCGCCCGCAAACGTGTCAATCTTTGTTGCAGACGGAAACCGCAGCACACGCGCAATCTCCTTTGCGGCTGCAAGCTCGGGATTGATTACCATTGCAAGACCCAGCTCATCCTTCAGAAACGGAGCTTCTATGCTATACTGCGGGCTGCGCACGCGCGCAATAGTATGGCAGTTACCCGCTTTTTTTGCAATCAAACAGCACAGCAGATTGAGCTCATCAGAGCCTGTTACCGCAATCAGCAAATCAGCGCCCGTAATGCCCGCTTCAGCCTGAACAGCGTGAGTTGCACCGTTGCCTGCAATTCCCTTTACATCATAATTTTCCGTAACCGAAGCTACCCTTAACGGGTTTTTATCAATAACGGTTATGTTGTTGCCTTCCTCGTTAAGCTGTTCTACAAGCGCCTGACCTACCTTGCCGCAGCCTACAATGATTATTTCCAACAGATACACCCTTTCTGATTACTACGAATAAAATACACTCTATATAATACTACATTTGCGAAGAAATGTCAACAACAATACTCTCTTTTATCCTTAAATGCACGGATTAGAGCAGAAAACCAAAAGCGCCGCAGTATAATACGGCGCTTAAGCTTGTCGAAAAACTATTATTTTCCCGCGAACCGGACTTTTTAAATCACATTTTTTGCCCCAGCTTTGCCGGGGCAAAAAATACTTCTATCCCAGCAAGTGTGCGGTTTGGCGGCGCAGCCGACAAAACGTGCGCGCAGCTGGGATGTTTCGGCGGAAAAGTCCCCACGGGACTTTTTCGATGGTCTCAGCGCCGCAGTATACTACGGCGCTTAAGCGGTTTATTTCACAATCTTGTGGAATACCTTTTTGCCCTTGCGTACAATTACTTCATCCTTAATCTCAATCTGTGCGTTGGGGTCCTCGATAATTACATCATCAACCGCAATGCCCTTGCCCGCAATCAGATTTCTCGCCTCGCGCTTGGAGGGGGCAAGCTTTGCGGCTACCAGCAGGTCGAGGATACCGATTTTGCCGTCTGTAAGCTCAACCTTTGTCGTAGGCATATTTGCAGTGTTGCCGCTGCCGCCGAACAGGCTCTTTGCAGCTTCAAGCGCCTTGTCTGCTTCCTCCTCGCCGTGAACAAGCTTTGTAAGCTCGTAAGCGAGTATCTCTTTTGCCTTGTTAAGCTGGCTGCCCTCCCAATTTGCCATCTCGTCAATCTGCTCCAGCGGCAGGAATGTCAGCATTCTGATGCATTTCATTACGTCGGCGTCAGCAACGTTTCTCCAGTACTGGAAGAACTCAAACGGCGAGGTTTTTTCGGGGTCGAGCCATACCGCGCCCTTTTCGGTCTTGCCCATCTTCTTGCCCTCGGAATTGAGCAGCAGCGTGATTGTCATTGCGTGAGCGTCCTTGCCGAGCTTCTTGCGGATAAGCTCCGTACCGCCGAGCATATTAGCCCACTGGTCGTCGCCGCCGAACTGCATATTGCAGCCGTAATCCTGAAACAGCTTGTAGAAATCGTAGCTCTGCATAATCATGTAGTTGAACTCAAGGAAGGTGAGTCCGCGCTCCATGCGCTGCTTGTAGCACTCAAACGTAAGCATCTTGTTAACGCTGAAGCACGCGCCAACCTCGCGCAGAACATCAATGTAGTTAAGATTCATCAGCCAATCGGCGTTATTTACCATGATTGCCTTGCCGTCGGAGAAATCAATAAAGCGGCTCATCTGCTTCTTGAAGCACTCTATGTTATGTTCAATATCCTCTTTGGTGAGCATTTTGCGCATATCGCTCTTGCCCGAGGGGTCGCCAATCATACCCGTACCGCCGCCAAGCAAAGCAATGGGCTTGTTTCCTGCCATTTGCAGACGCTTCATAAGGCACAGCGCCATAAAGTGTCCCACATGCAGCGAATCTGCAGTCGGGTCAAAGCCAATGTAGAACGTTGCCTTACCGTTGTTGATAAGCTCCCTGATTTCTTTTTCGTCAGTAACCTGCGCAATAAGTCCGCGGGCTACCAGCTCGTCGTAAATTTCCATTGTTAAATCTCCTTTATATTGTTTTTATTCGACCATCACTTAATCTTTTTCTCACCATAAGCGATGGAATTTTTACAAAATTCCACTGATACCACAACCTTTCAATGAATCGCTGCCTATAATCCGAAATAGTCCCTCATCAGCATTCTTACGATGGAATCGGGATTTACTGCGGCAAGCGCTTCGTCACGAGTAAACCACTGCGCCGTTTCTACCTCGTCCGAAAGACGAAATTCCCCGCGGCTTACCCTTACAACAAACCCCAGCATCAGATTATCGTGCTTGGGATAATAGTAGCTGTTGATATAAGTAATCTGCTCAACATCCAGCCCGATTTCCTCGGAAATCTCACGCCGTACGGTTTCCTCGGCGGTTTCGCAGGCTTTAAGATAGCCCGCAACACACGCGAATTTTTTCACGCCGTAGCTTTGCCTGATAAGCGCGCAGTTTCCCTCGCCGTCTGTGCAAAGGCAAATCACGCACGGTGCGGAATAGCTGAACCACGGTCTGGCACAGGAATTGCAGAACGGCACCTCGCCCTCGTCGCCGATTGGCTTTAAGACTAGCTTTTCACCGCATTTCGGACAGAAATCAAAGGTCATGCAATCACTCCCATCTGAATGTTTTGATAGAGTTTACCGCCTGCGGCTCATACTCCTCAATCTTATCATAGACGTATGTATAGCAAATATACACCCATGAGCAGTCGGTTATCTTCATAAGCGCCCATGTGCTGCCGCTGCCGTTTATTCCGCGCTGCGGCTCGCCTTTAACCCGGCTTGTGAATATCGTGTACTCGCCGTAATCCTCATACGAATATTCGTCGGAAGTGTCGCAGAATGCCTTTATTCCCGCCAAATTTTCGTCGTAGGTGATTTCATCCGTGCGCTGAAAATACTTCATAGTCAGAACAATATCGTGGTCGTCAAGGTCAAGCACGCCCGGACCCGCTACAAGGTCTTGCTCGCGGACATTCGGCTCGGTGCTGTCTTTCAGATAATCGCCGCAGGGGTTAAATTCCACATCGGAGGGTATCGTTATGCTGAAAGGGTGATAAGACTCATAACAGCGGAACACCACATCGTGCTTTAATTCATCAATGGTTGTACCCCAGACGCGATACCACTCGTATGCGTCGGCAAGCAAATACGCACCGCCCTCGCTGATTTGGGCGGTAACGGTGCAGTTATCGCGGTCAAGCTCGGAGGGAATAGTATCATACGAATGATTGCTGTAATGAAGAATTATCAGACCCTCGGGCTTTATGCCGTTGAGCTTTGTCGGGTCGTAGGTAAATTCCAGCTTTGTGCCTTTCGCAATATCGCCGCTTATTTCCACAGGGCAGCCGAAAAGCCCCACAACGCCCGTGTGCAAATAATTGACATTGTACACATTTTTAATGCTTGCATTGCAGCCGACCTCAACGCGCGTTACCTCGGGGCGCGCGCTCTTTGAAAGGTCAAGCTCGGCGAATTTCGGCTCGGGCTTTTGCAGAAATTCAAAGCTTTCCAGCGATTCTTCCAAGGCTTGCTTTTGGCTCTCGTCACCCACAAGGTAATCAACAAAAATCCACGAATAATCGTCAATCAGGTAGTACGCCGCAACAAACAGCAGGTTATCCACGCGGTAAGACCATTTGTACGCGCGCGTTGAGAAATCGTTCGTGTATAACCTGTCTATCGGGTCAACCACCTTCATTGTGCCGCCCGAAAGCTCCTCAATATTGCGCAGATACTCAAGTTCATAATCTTCAAAAGTATTGTCGCACTCAAAATAGCTCATTGTACCGGAGTTTTCATTGCCGAACGAAGCCTGCCCCACAAGCTGAACACAGCGCTTGTAAGCCGTCTGTTCAAGCTCATACTCGTCAATAACATAGTCCACGCTTGCGGGTAATTTCATGCTGAATTTGATGTCCTCAAACTCAAAAACGCATTTGTTAATCGCGCTGCCCGGGTCTGTAAGCTCCCATTCCAGCGAGCGGAACAGCGCAAGAGTTTCTTCAAGAGCCTCGGGGGTGTTGTGCGCGTCATCAAGCGCAACATAGATATAAATGCTGTGGTCATTGCCGCAGTCCGCAACCAGCGCATAGCTTGCATCATTGTCATCCGAGCCGTAAATATACTGCGAAAACGCCAATACGCTCTGACCGCTGTCTGTCTGCGTTATATCAAGTAAATCAACGGCATAATCACCCTCTCTCTTTTCTTCTGCCGCCATTAAGTCAACATATTCGGCAAACTCATCTATGCTCTCGCTGTACTGCACCGCAACCGAAAAATACTCCAAAAACGGATTATCGGATTCACACGCATAAAGCAAATCTTCGCTTGGGTCATACTTGAAATCCAGCCCAAACGGCTTGTCGTTCAAGCTGAATTTAACGCCGTCGAACTCGCCCTCAAACCGCCCGTCGGATTGCTTCGGCTCTGTGATTTCATCGGGCTCTTTTCTTTCGGTGAGCGTACTCTCGGTTTGCTCGGAGTCGCTGCTTTCGGTGAAATCTGTGGTTTTGGAAAGCGTTACTCCGCTTGCTTCGGAGGTCTGTTCTTCTGCGGAATTATCTGCCGCGCCCGTACCCTGCGCCGTACAGCCCGTGAGCAGAATCGCGGCGGTGAGAATAATGCTTAGAGTCTTGGTAAGATGTTTCATAAAATGCTCCTCCTGTGTTGTGATTTTTGGAATACTGATATGCAAAAACGCCCTCTGCAAGCTGTGTTACATTTGCGCAATGAACACTCCTACAGAGGGCGAAATAACCGCGGTACCACCTCTATTACGGATTTCTCCGTATCTCAAGGGATACAATGAAAATATCATTGTTTCCCCAAACAGCTGTAACGGGCTTACCCGTGCGGGCTATTTGGCAGAGCCGTTCGCCGCGCCGCTCAGGGAGGTAATTCGCAAGGGCTTTCCTGCCGCCTCGCACCAATCGGCGGCTCTCTGAAAGGACGCTTTACCCTGCTACTTTGTTCCCGTCATAGCTTTGTGTATATTGAGTTAAAGTAAATCTGCAATCTCCAGAACGAGCTTTTCGCTCTTTTCCCAGCCGAGGCACGGGTCGGTTATGGACTTGCCGTAGCAGCCCTCGTCAACCTTCTGCGCACCGTCCTCTATGTAGCTTTCAATCATCAGACCCTTTACCATGCTCTTAATCTCGGCGGAATGGCGCATTGAGTGCAGTATTTCCTTGGAAATACGAATCTGCTCAAGGTACTTCTTGCCGGAGTTTGAGTGGTTTGTATCAACGATAACTGCGGGATTTTTCAGCGCTTTTTCGGTGTACAAATTGTACAGCAGAATCAAATCCTCATAGTGATAATTCGGAATCGTCTGGTCGTGCTTGTTAACCGCTCCGCGCAGAATTGCGTGTGCAAGCGGATTGCCGTCGGTAGTAACCTCCCAGCCGCGATAAATGAACGTGTGCGAAGCCTGTGCCGCTCTGATTGAATTGAGCATTACCGAAAGTGTGCCGCTGGTCGGATTCTTCATGCCTACGGGGCAGTCCATACCGCTTGCGGTAAGACGGTGCTCCTGGTCCTCAACCGAACGTGCGCCAACAGCTACATAGCTCAAAATATCCGAAAGATAGCGATAATTCTCGGGATACAGCATTTCGTCCGCGCAGACAAGCTTTGTTTCGGCAATCGCGCGGGTATGCAGTGCGCGAACCTTTATCAGACCCTCCAGCATATCCTCTTTCTTGGTGGGGTCGGGCTGGTGAATCATGCCCTTGTAGCCCTCGCCTGTTGTACGGGGCTTGTTGGTATATATTCTCGGAATTATGATTATCTTATCCTTGACCTGCTCCTGAAGCACTGCAAGCCTGCCAACATAATCCATAACCGAGTCCTCATTGTCAGCGGAGCACGGACCGATAATCAGCAAAAACTTGTCGCTTGCTCCCGTGAAAACATCGGCTATCATAGCGTCACGCTGTGCCTTGACTCTTTTTATCTCGTCGGTAAGCGGATAAAGCTTCTTGATTTCCTGCGGAATAGGAAGCTTTCTGCTGAAATTCATTGACATTTTATCTTTCTCCTTGCTTATAATCTACAAAATACATTATAACACCGTATTCGGATTTTGTCAATATCAGAACAGAATTTCTTCGCAGCCGCCCTGTGCGCAGGTATTTTTTAGCTGTTACTACTTGCAAAAATCGCAAAGCTGTGTTATAATATTATGAATAACGCTATAAGAAAACGGGAAAATTCTTCCCATGTATGAACAGGAGAAAAGATTATGCTTCAGTATGATGAATCAAGACTTGCTATGGAAGCGCTTACACCCGGGCTTGAGGAGCTTCGCGGCGCGCTGAATTTAGACGGTATCAAAATAAAGGTCGATGAGCTTGAGATGAAATCGACCGAGCCGGGCTTCTGGGATGACCCCGAGGCTTCACAGGCAATATTACAGCAGATTGGTCAGTACAAGGGTACAATTCAGGCTTACGAAAAGCTCTGCGCCGACCATGATGATGTTCTCGCCATGATTGAACTCGCCGAGGAAGAGGGCGACGAGAGCATGGCTGACGAGGTAAACGAGCTTGCCGCAAAGGTAAAGTCCAATTTCGAGGAGCAGAAGCTCTCTACCCTGCTTACCGGCGAATACGACAGCTCCAACGCAATTCTCACATTCCACGCGGGCGCAGGCGGAACCGAGGCACAGGACTGGGTTTCCATGCTGCTGCGTATGTACACAAAATGGGCAGACAGACACGGATTCAAAACCGAGATTCTCGACCTGCTTGACGGCGACGAGGCAGGAATCAAGAGCGCTTCGATACACATTCAGGGCTTTAACGCGTACGGCTTCTTAAAGAGCGAAAACGGCGTTCACAGACTTGTTCGCGTATCGCCGTTTGACGCTGCGGGCAGACGCCACACGAGCTTCGCAAGCGTTGAGGTTATGCCCGAGATTGAGAAGGATGTATCGGTTGAGATTCGCCCCGAGGATGTTGATATGGAAGTATTCCGTGCGTCGGGCGCAGGCGGTCAGCACATCAACAAGACTTCCTCTGCCGTAAGACTGATTCACAAGCCCACAGGCATTGTGGTTGCCTGCCAGACGCAGCGCTCACAGGTGCAGAACCGCGATTTTGCCATGAAAATGCTCATGTCAAAGCTGGTTGAAATCAAGGAGCGCGAGCACCTCGAAAAGGTCAGCGATATTAAGGGCGAGCAGCTTAAGATAGAGTGGGGCTCACAGATTCGCTCGTACGTTTTCATGCCCTATACTCTTGCAAAGGACACCAGAACAGGCTTTGAGAGCGGTAATATTCAGGCGGTAATGGACGGCGACATTGACGGCTTTATCAATGCGTATCTTACCGCAAAGAGCCTTGGCGAAATCTGATGCTTAACAAAAATGATATCATCCGCCTTGAAATCACTGCGCTCACCAATGAGGGCAGCGGAATAGGCAGGCACGACGGAATGGCGGTATTTGTACCGAATACCGCCGTTGGAGATATAATCTCATGCAGAATACTAAAGACGCTGAAAAGCTATGCCTACGGCAGGTGCGAGGAAATCATCGCACCCTCGCCCGACCGCATAAAAAACGACTGCCCGGCGTATCCGCGCTGCGGCGGCTGTGTTCTGCGTCACATAAGCTATTCAGCAGAGCTATGCGCAAAAGAGGGCTTTGTGCGCGATGCGTTTGAGCGTATCGGCGGATTAAGCCCCGAATTTTTGCCCATCCGCGGCAGCGAATGCAGCGAGGGCTATCGCAACAAGCTGCAAATGCCGTTTTCGCGCGGTACGGACGGACAGGTGGTCTGCGGTTTCTTTTCGGAGCGCAGCCACAATGTTATTCCTGTTGAGAAATGTCTGCTTCAGCCCGATATTTTCGCGGAGATAACGCAGTTTGTGCTTGAACAGGTTCGCTCTATGCATATTTCAATCTACGACGAGGAGCTGCACAAGGGTGTTTTGCGGCATATCTATCTGCGCAGAGGGCATCACAGCGGCGAGATTTGCGTGTGCCTTGTTGCAAGGCGGCGCATTCCCGAGTTTGACAGGCTTGCAAGGCTTATCACCGAACGTTTTGAGCAGATAAAAGGCGTTGTGCTCAACCTCAACAAGGAGCGCACAAATGTTATTCTGGGCAAGGATGAAATCGTACTGCGCGGCACTGCCGACATCCGCGACACCATGTGCGGCAACGAGGTTGTTATTTCGCCTAAATCGTTCTATCAGGTGAATACTCCCGCTGCGGAGGCTTTGTATGCTCAGGCAGCGGAATTTGCTGTGCCCGACGGCAAAACCGTGCTTGACCTGTACTGCGGCGCAGGCACGATAGGGCTTTCATTGGCGCGTAGGGCAAAGAAAATTATCGGAGCGGAGATTATTCCCGAAGCGGTCGAAAACGCAAAGGCAAACGCCGCGCGAAACGGTCACAGGAACGCTGAATTTATCTGTGCCGATTCGGGTGAGGCTGCCGCAAGGCTTGCCGCCGAGGGTACTAAGCCCGATATAATAGTGCTTGACCCGCCCCGCAAGGGCTGCGACGAACAGACACTCTGCGCCTGCGCTGAAATGGCGCCCGAGCGGATTGTGATGATTTCCTGCAACGCCGCAACCGCCGCCCGCGACTGCAAGCGCCTCACAGAGCTTGGCTACACCGTTGAGAAAGTACGCGCTTTCGACCTGTTCCCGAGGACAAATCACGTTGAGTGCGTGGCTTCGATGTCAAGGAAAGAGGGGTAAAGCGGTACAAATGGCTTAACGGTGCGGTTCAGCCGTATTGGACTGACTATCCTTATTTTCCGGTTTATGGCTGTTTTATGCGTGTGGTAATATTTCCACGGTGACAGCAGTTTCGCAGCGATACACGGGTTTCGGGTCGTGTGAGTGAAAGTGCTGTGATAGTGGGCGGGATAGATGTTACAGTTTCGGAATAGTAACTCAGAATTAATAATAAAACCTGCACAAGATACATATGGAATTTGGTGACAGTGTATAAAGATTTTTTCAAATATATTGCCAAAACCGGATGAAATGTGATATAATAGATAGAAGCAAAGAAAAAGGAGGTTGCGACAATGAGCTACAATGTTTTAGATGTTTGTCGTCATGTAATAAATTATAGT
>JBJESB010000020.1:0-21274 GCA_051882575.1 Oscillospiraceae bacterium | reverse complement strand
GTCGGAAAGCGTGTATATTATGATTGGCAAAAAGGGCAACATCTACCCGATAGACAGGGAGAAATTCAACGCTACCTATACTCCGACGGAAGCGCCGTACGAAATTACAGCGGACTACGACCCGAAGATAATTACCCGCGATAATCCGGTGATACGCGTTGCGCCGTTTGCGCGGGGCTGTGTTTCTAAAAAGACAGGCTCATGCATTTATGCGCGCAAGCTCACCCGAACGCTGAAGCTGTTCACTGCGTGGGACAAATCCAACTATATGCTGGGCAGAGTCGGGGATTATCTGGCGGTGCGCGCGGACGATACCGGCGATATGTATATCATACCCGAGGAGCAGTTTGAGCTTATTTACAAGGAAACCGCGGACTAATCATAATTGTAGACAAACGCTCGAGTGCGCAAAAATAGAAAACTGAAAAAGGAATTATGCTGTTATGGAAATTATTCTGAAAAAGGTGGGCAGAGGCTTTCTGTTTGGCTTGGCAGGAGGCGCGGCTGTTTATATCATAAGCTTTGTTATAGAATTTTTTACGTTTCTGAAGGAATACATTTCAAATACGAATCTCTCCGACGAGGTAATAGCGGGAAATGCGGCAAATGCGGGAGTAATGGATTCCTTGAACAATTATACGCCGCTTCTTCCCGTGTGGAGCTGGATTGTAGCGCTGCTGGTCTTTGGGGCGGCTTGCTTTGTAGGCGTTGTGATAGGCTTTATAATAGGCTATCTGCACCGCGCCGACCGCGAAAACAAGGTTAACAACTACAATATGTCCGTGCTGGAGGACGGCTCGCAGCGACAGAAGATAATCTTTGCAGGCAGCATAAAAACCATGGCTGATTCGCTTACGGAAAGCTGCGACGAGAATCTGTACTACATGAATGAGCTGGTCAGTGCGCAGTACATAAGCGGCGAGGTAAACGAGGCTATTATGACCGAGCTTGTAAAGTTCATTGAGTATGAGCAGACAATCAAGGATTATATTGAAACCAATGCAAAGGAAGGCGGCTGCTGATTATGAGAATAGTAAAATGCGCTCACTGCAATCGCCTTGTACACAGCGATAATGTGTGCTTTTTCTGCGGAAACGAAACGGGCGGCGAGACGGTATGCGAAGCCGAGGTTCACGAAAATGCGCGGGAATCCTTTGCGGCAGCTGACGCTCTGGTAGCGCAGGGAAGCTTCGCCGAAGCCGAAACAGAGCTGTGCGAGGTAATGAAATGGTCGCCGAATTCGCCCGAGGTACATTGGCTGCGCCTGCTTGCAAGAGCAAAATGTAAAAATGACCGCGAGCTGTTTTTCAGCGGAATCAGCATTGCGGAAACTCCCGATTACGAAACCGCGCAGAGATATGCGGGCGAGACCGAAAAGCAGGTATACACGGCGGTTGAAGCCGCAGCGTCTGCCTTAAAAAAAGCGGTAGTTGAGGCGGTAACCAAAAGAAACGCCGCTTTAATTGATAAGCTTGGGCTGCCCGCTGTATTGAGCGAAACCAAAAGGATTATCGGCGAAAAGCGCAGCAGGCTGCTTTCGTTATGGCAGGAGTTAAGAAAATGCGAGCAGGAGCTGAAGCTGCTTGAGCTTGAGGGTCAGTATTACATATATGAGTGCCGCAACAATATGCACAGCGCGCGGGACGAATCAGCACGAATACGCAGCGACCTTGAAAACACCGCCGAAATGGGCAGAAAGGAATATTTCACATACAAGGTCAAGCTGGAGAGCCTGAAGAAAACCGCCGAAGCAGCCAAGGAAGAATTTTATCGTCTGAAATCGCAGCATCCGTCAGTTGCCGCCGCCGCCGAGCTGATTAAAAAGCGCGATTCGCTTAAGAGCGCGATTGATTCGGAGCTTGCCGAGGTAAAGAGGTATGAGCAGAGGATTCAGGCTGTAATCTCGGATATGAACGCGGTAAGGCGCGAGGGCAATGTCCTTTTGGAAACAGCGCAGGCGGGCGGCTATGAGCAGGTAAAAAGCGTGATTGGGCAAAGCAATTTTGACTGCGCGGTAAAACACGCATTATCAATATAATTGGCTGGACGGTATAGGATATGAATTATTCGGTTGAATTTTTAACAGATTTTGTAGATAAGCTGACCGCTCTGGATAACGAGTACAAAAGCGCAGCGGCGCAGCATAACGAGCGCCTCGGCAGCATATTCGCCGGTGCGGGCAGCAGCAGAAAAAACGGCATTTCAGCTGCGCTTTCTGCCGGAATGAAGCTTAGCTCCGACGCAAAGGCTGCTGTATCCGGTCTGCTTGCTTCGCAGGACAGCGTAGCGCAGGATTTTCTTAAAAAGCACGAAAGCGATTTTGCTATGTTAAGCAGCTGCAGCAAGCTGCTGGCAATCATCAGTAATGTTGAGAGCAACTTTACAAGCCCGCAGGAATATGAGCGATTCTGCAAGGCGAAAAAGCACGAATACAATCTCACGCCGCAGATGATTATTGCCGACGAAGCGCACCTGCTGGAGATGATATACAACGCAAATCTTGCGCTGATGGGCACAAGCAGCGCGGAGAAAAAGAAGAAATGCTCCATGCTGTACTGCTACTGTACAGCAGCGCAGAGCGTTCTTGAGGAGCAGATTCTGAGCATAAGGCGCAGTATCTTTGCAGACAAGGCGAATGCTGTGGAGACCTGCACAAACGCCCGCAGCAAAACCGACGAACGCCTTGCGGATTATATCGGAGCGGCAAATCGCTTTTTTGAGGACAGCTGCAACAAGCTTTCAAAGCACTTTTTTGAGCTTAACGACTGGAAAAATGAAGCGATAAAGCAGGCAAATCAGGCGCTGAAAAGCCGTCTGGAGGAGCTTAAGGAGCAGTTTTTGCGGGAATTTCCCGTGCTGGAGCTTTCTGCGGAGTACGACCGCATTTACCGCAGCGAGCCGAATTACAGCGACTATCACTGCACTGATGATATTCCCCGAACGATTTGCATAGGCAAATTCGAGCATGATATTTCAAACAGCGGGTACTCGGATTACACTCTTGCCATACTTGACAGCTTTTACAGCTTTATGTATGACGGCAAAAGGCTGATTATACCGCAGTGCGTTGCATTTGACGGCGCGGTAAATTACCTGTTCAGATACGACGGCAACGCCAGTGATACCATACGCACGCTTGCAAGCGGAATCGCCATGCGTATGTTTATGATGACGCAGCTTGGCAAGCTTAAATTCACCTTTTACGACCCCGTTGCGCTGGGCAGCACGTTTATTGATTTCTCGGGTCTTGTCAATATCGACGACCGTTCCGCAGAGCTGATAAACGGAAAAATCTGGACATCCTCGGAGGATATCGAGGACAGACTGCACCGCCTTGCGGAGCACATTTCGGGTGTTACGCAGCGCTGCCTGCGCGGTCAGTTCAGCAATATTTACGAGTACAACAAGGACGCGGGCTATAATGCAGAGCCGTATCAGATTATTGTTATAATGGATTACCCCGCGTCGCTTTCGGATAACGCGCTGCGTCTTATAGAGCAGATTGCGCAGTCGGGCTCAAAATGCGGCGTGTTCATACTGCTGTTTGGCAGCACAAATCAGCGCCGCCAGCTTAAAGACTACTCCGTAACGCTTGCGGACAGTCTTGAATCATATTTCCCCGCAATGATGTTTGACAGCGCGGAGAATGCATTCAGCGCCGTACTGCGTGAGAGAAATTACCGCTTTGAATGGCAGCCCTCGGAAACAGTCCCCGACGAGCACAAGGAGAGAATCTTTGAAACATTGAGAGCGGGCATTAAGTCCATGGAAAAGGTTGTTATCGGCATTGACAGAGTGCAGAATGCAGAGGTATCCGACAGCACAGAAAACGGCATAAGAGTACCTATCGGAATAAGCGGCGTAAACGCTGTTCAGTACCTTACCTTTGGCAGCGGAAGCTGTCACCACGCGCTGATAGCGGGTATTGCGGGCATGGGTAAATCCAGCCTGCTGCACACGATAATTATGCAGTGCTTAAAGCAGTACTCCCCCGAGGAGCTTAATATCTATCTTGTGGACTTCAAGCGCGGCGTTGAGTTCAAGGTTTACGCCGATTACCGCATACCGCAGTTTAAGGTTATCTCGGTTGAAAGCGAGCGCGAATTTGGCTATAACGTGCTCAAGGCGATTGACCGCGAGCAGAAGGTTCGCGCAGATATTTTCAAGAATTTCAGCGGCGCAGGCAGAATTGAGAGAATCAATGAGCTGCGCAAAAACGGCGGTAAAATGCCGAGAATCCTTGTAATCATGGATGAGTTCCACGAGCTGTTTACGGAGGATGATGAAATCAGCAGGCAGTCGGCGGTTCTTATGGAGAGAATCGTGCGGCAGGGCAGAGCATTCGGCATACATCTTATTCTTTCTTCGCAGAGCTATGCGAATGTAAAGGGCTTGGAGAAGGCGGTTTACGACCAGATGGCTGTACGCATGGTTATGAAATGCTCTGCGGAGGACGCCAATATGCTGCTTGAAAACGGCTCGGGAATGGTTGACCTGATTTCCGCAGAGGACGCGGGCAAGGTAATATACAACTCCGAATCGGGCAGCAAGGCGGCTTGCAGTATGTTCAGGGCAGCGTACATCCGACCCGAGCAGCACAGAGAAATGCTTGCGCAAATCTGCGAAAAATATGCGGCTTATCCCGACGGCAACACAAGAATTCTGCTTTCAAGCGTGGAGGATAATGTATTCAGCAAGTTCAACCGCTTTGCGCAGGCGGATTATGTTGACGACAACAGGCAGCTTATTGTGGGCGAATCGCTGGATATGACCGGTGTTATGAATATCTCGTTCTCGCGCTCGCAGCGTTCAAATCTGCTTATGGTGGGCGATAACACCGACAAGGCGCGAAACCTGTTCTGCTTTGCAATAATCAGCTTCTGCATTGACTGCTGGCTGAAAAACGGCAAACGTCCGCCCGAAAAGCCTGTTATCAGCCTGTTCAATTTCAAGCCGCTTAACGACGACTATTTTGTGGATACGCCGGCGGTTGCGGCGGGTCTGCTGAATAAATATGTGGACTATGTTGACTGTTCCTCTGCCGAGGCGGTAAACGCGCGGATAACCGAGCTTTACAGCGCCTGCCGCAGCGAAAACGAAACCGACAGCTACCTTGCGATATTCGGCTATCAGAGGGCGGAGGCGTTACGCTCGGCGGTAAAGCTCAACGTGGGCGGGCAGAGTATTTCGGCTCACGAGATGTTTGGCGAGATACTTAAAAACGGCTCGGAGCACGGCGTACATACCATAATGTGGCAGGACAGACTGAACAGTATTTCGGAGAATCCCGCAGAAACGGTGTCGCTGTTCAATATGCGAATTGCGTTTGAGATGTCGAGGGAATCCCTGATGTCATTCATCATGGAGGATTCGGATACCATAGATGAAAGCTCTGCGATTTATTTCAACAGTATGTATGATAACCGCAAATTCAGGGTTTATCAAACACCGCATATCGAGTGGATAAAGAATATCTGCGAAACGCTCAACGGCTCAAAGCAGTAATAAACGCGTCTGCGGCTTGGCATACAAGCCGCAGATTTTTTGCCCCGAATCGTCAGCATATCCTATTTTTTGCCAAAATTATGCTGCAATTTGTTATATATGTGAAGCATTTGTTGACATTAAATGAATTTTATGCTATACTATTTACAAGCTTTAATTCGGGAATGTCACCTTGCGGTGCAGTATTTCCCTAAAACTTACAAAAATCATGGAAGTAATAGGAGGATTGAGTTTTGTATGGATTTCACTTTGCTTACCGAAGTGGGAATAAATGTTGAGGAAGCCGTAAAAAGATGCGCGGGCAACGAAGCACTTTATGCCGGAATGGTGAAAAGGTTTGTAGAAGAGGAAAGCTATCGTAATCTGGTTATTGCAGCCGAAAACCATGACGAAAAACAAATGCTGTCCGTGGCGCACACTCTCAAGGGTCTGTGCGGTATATTATCGCTCACGCCGCTGTATGAATTGCTTTGCGAGCTGGTAGTGCTGCTGAAAAACGGAGAGAATGACAAGGCGTTTGCTTTGATGCCCGAAATCAGTGACAGCTATGAGAAAATCACCCGTGCAATCAGCGACTGGAAAAGTGCGTCGGAAATAACCGCAGGGCAATAAATCCCGCATACCTGCGCAGCCGAAATACAACGCTGCGCTTTTCGGGATAATAATTGACAAAAGCATCATACTGTGCTATACTGAATTAAGGCAACACCGCACAAAGATTTTGCGGTAATGCCTTAAGAAAAGCCCGGAGGTTAGATGATGAGGAAAAAGATGAAACAAGCCGTCTGTATTTTGCTGGCGGCAGTATTTGCGGCAGCGCTGACAGGCTGCGCCGAAAAGGAGGAATCGAAAGTGTCCGAAGAAACTATTGCAACCGCAGCAACCGAGGCAATAACCGAGCCTGCGGTGACATCCGAAGAAAGCTCTGTGCCCGAGCCTCTGCCCCCTGTGGAATACCCGTGCGAGTACGCGCAGGAGGAGCTTCACTGCACTTATGACGACAAGGATATATTCGGCACGCTTTACACTCCCGATAATGGGCGCGAGAAGCACCCTGCGGTGATTTTAAGCCACGGCTACAACTGTATCGGTGCGGATATGCAGGACATGGCAAAAAGGCTTGCCTCTAACGGCGTAAGTGCGTACACCTTTGATTTCTGTGGCGGCAGCACACGCTCTGCAAGCAGCGGTGAATCGGTGGATATGAGCATAGAAACCGAGCAGGATAATCTGCGCCATGTTATTGATATGATATCGCAGCTGGACAGCGTTGACAGCGGCAATATATACCTTTACGGCGAGAGTCAGGGCGGTTTTGTTTCGGCGCTTACAGGCGCAGAAATGCCCGACAGAATTGCGGGAATGTTTTTAATTTACCCTGCGTTTTGCATAGTTGACCAGTGGCTTGCAATGGACCCTGCCACAATGACGGAGCCGTTCAATTTCATGGGCGGAATGAAGCTTTCCAAGACCTTCTACGACGGTGTGCCAAGGTACGATATATATGAGCATATCAGCGCGTTTGACAATCCCGTGATAATATATCACGGCGACAAGGACGCGGTGGTTAATCTTTCGTACGCGTACAAGATAGACGAGGCGTTTCCGGATTCCTCGCTCACGGTTGTTGAGGGCGCGGGGCATGGCTTTGGCGGCAAGGACAGAAAGCTTGTGCTTGACGGCGTAAGCGGCTTTTTCACAGAGCGCGGATTGAACCGGTGATTCGACGGCGGGATAATTGTATTACAGCAATCTAAAAAAACGGCTAACCCTCACAAACGGCTCTATAAAGCGAAAAACTCCCGATTTTACTCGGGAGTTTTTGATTGTTTTGGAATAGAATCTTCAACCACGGGCACAGAAAAATAAAACCCGCTGAACCTATGTCGGAACTGGTTCGGCAAATCGCTGTCTATATTCTAAAAAGGATATATTTACGCGGGAAAACCCGAACAAAAAAATGCCCCAACGCGCGATTTGCGTGTCGGGGCACTCGGGCTGGTTGGGATAGTGTGACTCGAACACACGAATGAGGGAGTCAAAGTCCCTTGCCTTACCGCTTGGCTATATCCCAGGATGCTGCGGAAAACCGCAGGTTATAGATAAAAAGGCACGGAACAGACCATGCCTTTCTATTTTTGTATGGGGTGGGTAGTGGGAGTCGAACCCACGCTATCCAGGACCACAATCTGGCGCTTTAACCAACTAAACTATACCCACCATATAAATGGCACGCCATGAAGGATTCGAACCTTCGACCTACCGCTTAGAAGGCGGTTGCTCTATCCAGCTGAGCTAATGGCGCTTGTGATTGGAGCGGGTGATGGGAATCGAACCCACGCGACCAGCTTGGAAGGCTGGGATTCTACCATTGAACTACACCCGCGAATCATTAGTAAATATCAAGCTTATTTATTATAACACTCAAAGCCGAATTTGTCAAGGGTTATTTTAAAATTTTTTCATCCTGCCGCATAAATTCTAAATAATTATAACTCAAAGCCTGCGAATCTGTTCCCTTGCACAAGCCGTGAGGGGTGATTATTTGCATAAATTGACGGTAAACGCTTGCTATTTCTGCAAAGATATGATATACTATTTACATATTTTCGACAAAGCGCATGAATATAATCAAGGGGATGGAGGGCAAGGCATGACGCCGCATGAGAAGATAAACGAAATATTCCTTAGGCAGGCGCAGTATCATTACTGCTTTGATTTGACCACCGGAATAGTTGAGCAGGATATTGTTGATAAAAACGGAACAAACTATATGGAGCGTCTTGGGCTGAAATCGCCCTGCCGCTTTGACGAGCTGATGGAAAGGTCGTTCAGCGACGAGTATCTTAGAATGTGGGATGTTTCGGACAATAAGAGCAGGCTGTGTCAGGAATATCTGATGCAGCAATATAATAATGGAATCGACTTGGTAGAGAAGATTTTCTATTCCTCAACGCTTAACATATATCACAGAATTAACTACTACATAGTGCCCGATACCGAGAGCGGCAAGCCTTGGGTATTTGTCTCGTGTGTGGATATCACGCAGGATGAAAAGCGCCGCAGCGAGGTATACGGCAAGCTGCGCGATTCCAAAAGCGAGATAGACGATATTGTAGCGTCTGCGCAAATCGGAATATGGCACATATACTACATCGACGGCGAAAAACCGCGATTAAGTGCAACGCCGAAAATGTGTGAGCTTCTGGGAATTGCTCCGGGCGAAATGACCGAAGAAGAGATGTACCGCTATTTTGAAACCCGCATTAAGAAATCCTCTCTTCCGTCTGTTTATGCGAGCATTGACGAGATGAAAACCAAGGGCTTTTCCGAGAATACATACACATGGATTCACCCGACAAGGGGGGAGATATTTGTAAGATGCGGCGGAACATCCAAGCAAGTACCGGGCGGCGTTGTGTTAAGAGGCTACCACAGCGATATAACGGAAATAGTCACTGCCGAGCAGAAGCAAAAGCAGCTGCTGGAAGAGGCTCTTGAGGAGCTGAAAAAGCAGAAGAAGCTGCTTGAGGAAGCTCTGGACAATTATAAGGAAGCCGATTATGACCGCAGAAGGGATTTTCTGACGGGTCTGCGCAACAGGCAGGACTTGTATGACCTTTTGCAGGATTCGCTTTCGGGCAAGCGCGAGCGCATAAGCGCAATGTACCTTATGGATATAGACAGCTTCAAAAAGCTCAACGACCACTACGGGCACTCCTACGGCGACGAGTGCTTAAAGCGAATCGGCGCGGCGCTCAATGCGTATTCCGAAAGTAATGATATGTACTTTTACCGTTACGGCGGCGAGGAAATGCTGGGCATAGGCTTTGATACCGATAAGTCCGCTGATGTAATCGCGCAGGAGCTGGTTGAGCTGATTTCTTCGCTGGGAATAAAGCGTGACGATATTGAAACGGGTGTGGTTACGGTAAGTCTGGGCTATACAACCGACAACAGCGCTTATGAGGAGATGATTGACAAGGCGGACAACGCCATGTACCGCGCAAAATCCGGTGGAAAGAACCGGGCGGTTTGCTTTGAGAAAATCGGATAAGCCGTAGGTTACATAAGAATTATGCCGCCTACGGTTTTCCGAACGATTCCCGAATCCTGACAAAGCGCTATACAATGGTTTGAATAAGCCGTAAAATCAGAGGTGAATTATGTCAAAAAGAACTTTGCCCGAAATCACTCTGGGCGACGCTGTAACGGATATTTCCCGAGGCATTCAGCTGACAGCGGCGCAGCTTGAAAACTGCATAACCGACGAAGAAACGGGCTATCTGTATTTATCGCTTGCGGATATAAAGGAAGGCTTGTCGCTGGGGCTGAACGTGCAGCAGCTGCGCAATTTTGACCCCTCGCGCATTGATAAGGATGTTGACAGATTCTGCATAAGGCGCAATACGGTGCTGCTTACCAAGAACGATACTCCGTTTAAGGTTGCGATAGCGGGCGATACCGCGGGCAAAAAGGTAGTTGCTGCGGGGAACATCTATATGATAACCGCAGACGAGGACAAGGTAATTCCGCGGTGGCTGTGCTACTGGCTGCAAAGCCCCGAGGGTATGCGCAGGCTGCGCGAGGCGGCTTCGCTGACCAACGGCGGGAAGATGAAATGGATATCCAAAAAGCAGATTGAAAGCATATCCATACCCCTGCTGACATTTAAAGAGCAGACCGAGCTGCTGGAGCAAAAGCTGATTGAATACAGCGAATGGATTAACCGAATAACGCAGGACTGCATAGTAAATTTCGGCGAGATTCTGGAGATTTTTGTCTCTTTGGGATTAGCCTGCCCGGATTCTGTTCGGGAGTTTTACAACAGCATAAAATAAAGCAGCCGGTCGATAAACTATGATTTGCCCGCGAAGCGGGCTTTTAAATCCATTTTTTGCCCCAGCTTTGCCGGGGCAAAAAATACTTCTATCCGCACAACTGTGCGAACTGACGGCTTTGCCGGCAGTGAGTGCGGGCAGTGCGGATGTTTCGGCGAAATAGTCCCAACGGGACTTTTTCGCCGGTCTGAATAAAGGCTGATTATGCCCGACGGAGAAAGGTTATCCGATTATTTCAAACTCAAGATTGTGAAACAGCGCGTAGTAATGAGCCGCGCTGTTTTCTGCGCCCGATAATGTAAAACCGTCCTTATCCTCGGGGAATACCGAAACGTCACTGCTGAAAGGACCGTATATTCTCTGACCGTCGGGGGTATTAAATCTGTCGTCCTTCTGTTCGTCGCCGATATACCTGACGCTTGGCGGAATGTAAAGCCCCGAAAGGCTGCCGCACCCGCTGAATGCGTTGAATCCGATAAACTCAAGTCCTGCGGGCACAGCGACCTTTTCCAGAGCGGGGCACTTGCAGAATGCTCCGCCGTGCAGTTCCCTTATTCCCATTGGCAGATTAACCTCGGATAAATCGGGGCAGAATGCAAAAGCGCGTTTGCCGATATATTTCAAGCCCACGCCGAACTGAATGCTTTTAAGGCGAATGCAGCCGAAAAATGTGTAGGGATTCAGCCGTTGCGTTGCGTCGGGAAGCGCAACGCTTTGCAAGCCGCTTGTGCAAAAGGCTCTTTCGGCAATCTCGCAAAGGGTGTGCGGCAGCTCGACCGATTCCAGCCCCGTGCAGCCCTCAAAGGCGCTTGCGCCGATTGATTCTACTCCTGCGGGAATGACTGCCCTGCGAATATCTGCGCCTGCGAATGCTCTTGGCGCAATGCGCTTTACTCCCGCGGGGATTATCAGCGTACCGTTTTCAGTGAGCATATCGGATAAATTGAGCCGCAGGACGGAATCATTTTCGCCTATGTTTTCGGGATTCTCTGGCGGGTACAGAGTTTCGTTGCGAATAACAAATGCTGCTGCTTGATTTGGAGATGTGCCCGGCTCTGCCGACAGATGTTCAGCCCGAAGATTGCTGTTAAGGTCAAGCAAAACCTCGTCATCCTCGTCGAGCTCGGAGCTGAACGAGTAATAAAAGGGTCTGTCGGGTTCGCTGAACTGCGGCAGCGTTTGGCAGAAAATATCGTTGATGTAGCCCGCGTTCGGGTGCGAATAGTGGTTGAAAGACCCCGTGAAGCTGATTCTGCCGGTTGATTCCTGCCATAAGCCCGTGAACGGGAAGAAGCATGCCGCGCTGTCCTCGCCCGAATCGAGCTTCTCCCAGATATCGGGCGAGGGGAACTCGTACCAGCTTTTCTGCCGAAAAACCTCGCTGACAAATCTGCGGTACTCCTGTGCGATATAAAAATCGTAGATATTGGTTATTTCCATGCTCATGCCATTCACTCCTTACCGAGCAGAATTATATCATATTTCCCGCCTTTTTTCAACCCGCAGATTTATTTATGCTGAATGTATTTGCTGTTGACAGCGGCACGGAAATGATGTATAATTAACGAAGAAGCCGAGGCTGACGAGAAAAGGGGGGGCGCTTATATGAAGTTTAAGATATTCAACCAGAACAATGACCTGTATTTTATCCCTATTGGCTTGATTCTGCTGAATATGCTGCTCCGATTTTTCGGTGTGGAATTGCCCCTGTGGGCAGCCATGCTTTGCGTTATCTCTATATTTGCGGTGTTAGCGTACAATTTTACCCCCACCGGGATATTCCTCAACGAAAAAGAGCTGCGCATACATCACATATTCGTAAGGAAAATCGGAATTGACGCAATAGACCGCGTTCATCTTGAGGAATACATCAAACGGTTCAAGGGAATGCGCACAAACAGGTTAAGGCTTATGATAGTGTATCGAAGCAACGGCGAAACAAGGGAGCTTTACCTGAACGATACCAAAGCACAGCACACGTTGGTCGGCACGCTGAACGGAAAGAGCAGTGCGCTCTATGACATTCACAACTATCTCAAGAGTTATATCTCAAAGGAGAAAGCGGCTGATTACTCCGAGCAATGATTTTCTTATCTGCGTCGGCGATTATTTGTATTCCGACTTGACAACCGCCGGCGAATCTGTTATAATTATGATGTTGTGCAGGCTTCACCCGCACAAAAATATGCGCCTGTGGTGGAATTGGCAGACACGTTGGATTTAGGTTCCAATGCGAAAGCGTGCAGGTTCAAGTCCTGTCAGGCGCACCAGTCGAGTGCCTCGACACGCATTTTCGCGCGTTGAGGCGCTTTTCTTTTGCGGGTTTTCACCCGCGTTAAAAAAATCTATTTCGTATACCATAGGAAAAATATATAAAAATAAGCCCAATCGAGTTGAAATAACGCTTGATTGGGCTTGTTTTATTTCATTATATTCCTGATAAAATATGTAAGGTGATATCAAACATTATATGGCGGTTAGAGTAATTTATGTACCGACAAAAACTGCCGCTATGTTCCCTCATTTTGTTGCCGTACTCTGACATTGCAGACGGGAAGGTGCGGTGCTGCCTTAAATATCAGACAGCCTTTCAGAAATCCGGGTTTATAACGTTACTATATAAATACTGCTGCCGGGAATTATTTTCAGCCTATGGTTATCATGCTTTGGGCAAATGCGCTGTGTAAGCTGTTCACTTATCATTCGGGTGCTCCTTATTCGGAAATTTCCCGTTCATCCATTTCTTAAAATAATCGAATAACGATTTTTTCGTTGGGTAGACCGCTTCTTTGGGCGCAGTTTCTTTGAGTGCGGATTCTTCGGTTTCTTCGGGCACGGATTCTGCGGTTTCTTCGGGCACGGATTCTGCAGATTCTTCGGGCACGGATTCTGCGGATTCTTCGGGCACGGATTCTGCGGTTTCTTCGGTCGCAGCTACTTCAGTTTTTTCGCTGTCATCCGACTTCTTATAAAAGTGAATATCGGTAATAGCGTCAGGCAGTCCGCAGTCCGGCATATCGCGGCGTTTGCTTTTTTTCAGGACAGTGTAGCTTTCAAGATACTTTTCGTCCTTGTAAAAATCAAGAAGCCTTACAACCGTTTTTTCAATGTCCGATACGCTGTGACGCACCGAATCTGTTGTTATTATCTTTTGGATGACGCACTCGCATTTCACGGAATCGGTCTGCTCATCTCCAAAGTACTCCTTTCTGTGGAGCTGCGTGAGAATCCCCCTGTGGCTTTCCGTGCTGCGCTTTGAAAGCTCAAGAAACGGAATTTTCTCTATGCTATACTTTGCGCTTGCGCTGCGAATGACCTCCAGCTCGTGAATGAGACAATACTTTATAAGAATGTTCTGCAGCGTATTTTTAACAACGCACTCGCCGTCGGCTGTTTTTGCGAAAAAAAGATTATACGGAATAAGCTGAACCTGCCCGTTGATATCGCTGTATTTGTATAGCGGCGGCTCATCGGTTATCAGATATTTCTTTCCCTTTTTTTCAAGCGTAAGCAGCGCGTCCTCGATTATGCAAGCCGTGGAGCTCGCCTTTCTGCGCGCCTTTGCCTCATCGGTATAATCAATGTAAATACGGGTGTTCATAAGGTTCTCGATTCGCTCCTCGAGCAAGCCAAGGCGCTTATCCGAGCTTGCGTGCTGCTTTTGGGAATCTGTCTCGCCTGTCAGAACACGGTCAAGCTGCCGCAGTGAAAACGCCCTGCCGCTGTTATCGCTGCAGAACATATTATAGACAGCGTCCATTATCAGAAAATCAACCGGTTTCAGCGGGAAAGTCTCCCCTGTCACATCAATCCTGAATTTAATCGTAACATCCCAATTCTTCTGCGAGCCCCTGACAGGAGTCGAAAAAACGACAAGCGGATAAAGTGTTCCGGTTTTATACAAGCATCCGTCACGCTTGAGCGTGTTCACGAGCTTTGTGTTGTTAACAGCAAATTGCTTTTCTTTCATACTTCATTCCTCAATATGTAGCTAAACGCCTGCGTTTCGGCGCGGGGGCGTCGGCGGTGTTATTATCCGCTTTTGCCCGTTTTCCCGCAGACGCTTTTTGCTCCTTTTCAGCGTCGAGCTTCAGCAAAAACGCATTGCGCTCGGTTTGACTTTGCTCTATGAAGCAGTTATACGTCGGGTAAAAATCAAGCAAAGAAAAAACATCGGAGCCCGCTTTTCCATAGCGCTGCTTAAGTACCACAATTTCCAGCCTGCGCGGATTTTTTCCTTTCTCTTCATCGGCGTTGAATTTCTTGTCCTCCAGCTTACCATGAAGCGCCGCAAACTGCATTCCAAGCACGACATCCGCAGAATATTCGATACTGCCCGATTCCTTGAACGAGCCGAAAGAAATGCCCTTGTTATATGCGTCGCGGTTTATGGCGCTGATAACCAACACCGGCAGAGAAACGCTGCCGTTTGCAAGCCGCCACAACGCCTGAATATTCTCATCAACAATCTGCTTATCCGAAAACACCTTCGGCGACTCGGAGGACAATATCTGAAGATAGTCAACAAAAACAACAGGGATTTCTTGGGTTGTTTCTATAAATTTCATTACATAATCGCAAATCTTCTTTCCGGTAAACGTTCCGCCTTCCGCAGTGCGCAGCACGGTGAAAAGCAGCTGCGTTTCCTCTGCGCATTCTTCAATCGAGGCTTTGAGCAGGTCTGACCTGCTCTTGTCTTTATTCTTATTGTTAAGCAAAGCCATAATATCCGCCATAGAAAACGCATTGTCCCGAACGCCCGATTTATCCATGCCCGATTTCAAAAACGCCTTGCGCTGAACCGCTTTAAGCACAATGGCATGGTCTGTCATTTCAAGCGAGAAATAAAGCACAGCCCGCCCGCTTGCAGAGATATTCTGCGCCATCTGCAAAGCCAGCGTGGATTTTCCGAGGCTGGAGATAGCTCCCAGAACGGTAAGACCCACAGGCAGACCGCCGCCCAAAAGCCCGTCCAATTCGCTGAAGCCGGTCGGAACGTGTTCCAGTTTATTGTTTATGATAAACTCCTCGTCAAACAAAGCGCTTAATGATTTATATTCCCCGAATGAATCACCCGATTCTTCGGGCTGTTCTTCGATTTCCTTCGATTCTTCGGGCTGTTCTTCGATTTCCTCCGATTCCGCAACAGTGGCTTCATGCGATTCTTCGGAAATGATTATAGCTTCTTCGTTATCCATAGTAATTCTCCTTGCTGTTATGGTGATTTTATTATACTATTTTATTGATAAATTGTCAATAATCTTTCAGAAATATTATATAGCCTATCCAATAATATTACATTACTATCACTTTTCCTATCAGCCAACCAATGATTATCCCCTCGCAACCACCCGCTGTAATCTCCCGAAATACCTAGAATAACCCCACTTTTGCCATTATCTGCAATTTTCATCATAGAGACCGTGATATTCTGATATTTTCATTGATAAAAAGCAGATAATTATATATACTGTATAAAAAGCTATATTATTTATACATAAAATACAATATTTTATATTCTGAAATTATATTATTATTCAGAAAATCAAAAACCATATAATTGAAAAATCCTTTATTTTATCACATTTTCACGGTGTAATCGGCAAAGCTGAAATTGCTGTATATAATAAGCAATAAATATTTATATTTATTGCTTATTATTATTAAAAAACTGCGAGCGCTGTTCATACTGTTTTCTTCAACCACCCTCGCTTTCGGAGACCGCTTCAGCGGGAATCCTGTCGCCCCGCAGATACATTTGTAAGTCGTGCGGCGAAGATTAGTTCTCGGGCTTGAACCCACAAGACCGGCTGTTTGGTATTTATAATTCCATGCCTTCAAGTTCCTGCAAAAAGACTTTTTCTTTTACTTTTACTTTATAAATGCAAGGTATTTCTTCTTGAACAATCAACCCGGAAAGTATTGTAATCACCGAAAACAATCAGATATTGTTAACTGCTTATCGGATAACAGTACTTGGCGCGTCACCGTGCGCGTCACCGCCGCTACCGCGGCGGCGACGCGCGGGAAATTGGGTGAAGGGATGGCATAGAAGAAAAACGCCAATTCCCCTTATACTATGAATATAACAGAAAGGAGTGTTAACTCAACATGAAAAACAGAATCTTCACATCAAAGCAGACAGAAAGGAGAATATTATGACGCTTGATGAATTTGTAAGGAAAAACCACAAACCGAACCCACTCTTACAGGAAAGAAGAATCGCCGAAACGCTGCAGCAGGTTATTGACGTCAGGCTTGAGGACGCCCACTGTGAGCCGAACGACCCCTTTGCTCTGATGTGGAAAAAAGCCTGTGCTCTCTTTCCCGATAAAACAATGGGAGACGTGGTTATGATGATGTCCGACATACCCGAATCGGATGACATCTTTGAGAGCAAGCTGCCTTATCTTAACGAGAACGCTTTCTTTTGCATGACGCTTATCGCAAACGATTATCTGTGTACCGAAACGGGTCAGCCCGACAACAGCCCGCACGCGATTCTGAACAGGTTTTTCAGCTTGGAGCGCAAGGCGTATTTCAGCTTCGTCAGCAAATATGTTTTTAAGCATCTCACTGCGGATTCTATTGATAAAAAGCTTTCGGGTATTTCCGGCAGTACTGTCGGTGAAATGCTCATCAGCGCAAACAAAAGCTGGAATCATTACTCCGGTGCCAACACGGCGCCGAAAATGGCAGTGATGTACCTTTTAGGCTTTCCGATTGCCTTCTGCTTCTTGCTGAAAGAGGGGCAGATTAAAATGAAACAATTACTTAAAGAAGCCTATATTACAAGGAGGTCTTATGACTAATTCACACAACCGCACCAACAAAGACTTTGGCGCTATAATCAACGGGATTTATCAGAGCCCGATATATACCGATTTCTTCAAACCCAATATTACAACCGAATAAGAAAGGAATACACGAGCATGAATGTATTAAACAACAACAATACTGCCTTGAATCTTTCAAACCCCTACATCATAGCACAGATTATCAAGGCTTTTATGGAGACTGACCTGAACAACCTCTATAACGACCTGTACGGGGATTTCGGCGGTATGCCGTACAAGCAGTATACGTCATCCTGCAGCCCCAAGCACGCGCTGCGAATCATGTACAAAAAGCCGCTCGACGACCCGTTCACGCTTTCCGACATATTCAACATTATTCTGTCCTCTTTCTATGTGGGAGTAGTTGATGATGATGAAATATCGGAAGCATTGACATACATTTCGCAGATGAACAAGGAATACCCGGACAAGCGTTACCCACAGAGAAATTACAGCCTTGAATACTACGAAATGTTTCATTTCATTACCGTTGACGACTACTTTAAGTTTCTTGAGGATGTCACAGGCGAATGGGAGAAACGCGAAATCAGAGCTTCGGTGTATGAGTTCGCAGACATTATAAAGCCCGAGTTCAAGTCCGGGTATCATTCTGCGGGCGAGCCGCTTTATCTGGGCGAGGTCCTCGCTATGGCTGATTCGGTTCTCAACAAGAAAATGTGGGCGGAAATCACCCTTGGCAGCGAGGAATGGGATGACTATATGTGGCTTTATCAGAAGGCAATGCGCGCTCTGATTGATATTCTCATCTATCCCTACGATGACTGCTTTATACCCGCACCCTGCCTTACCTTCATGGATGAGTTCAGCAAATACATATTAAGCCCCGAGGATTTTGACAAGTTCCTCGCAAGAACAAACGGCGGTACAGCCAAATGACCCGCCCTGACCAAGACACCGTTCCAATTCATTTAACTTCATAATCCGGGAGCTGTCACAGGGGCAGCTCCCAAGCTCCTTTTCAAGAGGCTGAAAAGCAAATCAATAACACCAAATATAAATCATACAGGAGGTCACTTTTATGACTAACACAACCACAAACACAACCAACAAAATCCCTATGCCCGAGGAAATCCTGAACGCTGTTAAGAAGTATTTCGAAACACCCGTGCAGAAGCTGTTCGTCGGCGACAACGCAGTGAAACCGAGCTTATACGCGAAATACGGCATAGACCCCGACAAGCCGACCCCGCTTTATGTCCTGATGGACGAGCTTATTAAGGACAACGAGCAGACGGAACAGGCTATAAAGGCAAAAGACCCGAGTATGTTCCCAAGCCGCAATGTGATGTATATGCTCATTTATATCAGCCGTTCGCTGCCCGAGGCTGCGCCGGAATTCTTCTCTCTTAAGGTAATGGATTTCTTTGCGTATATGTGCAGCCGTGCAGACAGAATGAAATACGAGGATATATACAGCGCTGTTCTTACGGTGGCTCATTACAATTTCAGCCAGTTCCTTGATTCGCAGGATAAGCCCCACGAGATTACCCCGGATATGGATTTTGAGACTTTATTCGGTATCGCGTTCTCATCCTATGAGCTGGGCTGCCTGTTGAGAAACAGCTCCAAGAAAAACAGTACTATTATGCTGGACAGCGCAAACTCTCTTATGGTCACACTGACCTTGAACATTTATTCCGCACTGTTCAACAGAACGGATTCGGGTATATCTGTCAAGCCCGAATTCCTTGTAAACACATCTAATTAAGGAGGTTATTACAATGACAGCAAACATTATCAGAGAAAGCGCGAGGGGCTACCAGCCTCTCGCAATCGAGGATGTATTACTTCAGAAAAGAGAAATCTTCTTTACCGACGAGGTTAATACCCAGACCTGCACCCGGCTTATTCAGCAGCTTCTTATCCTTGAGAAAGAGGGTCAGGGCAAGCCTATCAAGCTTTACATCAACAGTCCCGGCGGCAGCGTCAGCGACGGCTTGGCGGTAATGGACTGCATCGGGCTTATCAAATCTCCCGTTACAACAATCTGCGTCGGCTTGGCAGCAAGCATGGGAAGCATACTGTTTCTTGCAGGAGACAAGCGCGTTATTCTCCCCAACGCAAAGATTATGATACACGACCCCAGCTTCGGCGGCGGGGGACTCGCAGGAAAGAAGCCGCATCAAATCAGAACCGAGCTAGAGGACCTTGTCGAGGTTCAGAAGAAGCTGTGCTCGATAATCGCCGAGCGCACGGGAAAGACCGTAGACGAAATCTATGAGCTCACCAAGGACGATACATACTTTAACGCACAGGAAGCAGTCGATTTCGGTCTTGCAGACGAAATCGCAGATTCATTGAATTAAGAAAGGAAATATTACCATGAATAATTTTGAAGCAACAATTACTAATTCCGTTAACAACAAGGAGGCTAACACTATGTCAAACACACTTGGATTCAGAGTATTTGCAGAGGGCTGCACAGTGCCCAATGACACACGCATTACCAATCTCAACAACAACGACCTTATAATCGGCGCGTCGGGCGGCGGCAAGACAGGCGGTTATGTTGCCTACAATCTTCTGAACAGCAGCAACACATCCATGATAGTCGCAGACACAAAGTCCTCGCTTCATAAGAAGCTCTGTCAGAAGCTCCGTCAGATGGGTTATACCGTCAGGGTAATCGACTTTATGAGACCCGAGAAATCGTATGGTTACAATCCGCTGAAGCATATCCGCAAGAACAAGAAAACAGGCGTATATAATCAGCTTGACATTATCAGCATAGCAAACGCCCTGATTCCTATGGCAAAGTCCGAGGACCTTTTCTGGGTAGACTCTGCGAGAAGTGTTCTGGCTTGTTCGATTTCGTATGTTCTTGAGGCTTTTGACGAGGAATCCAGAAATATGTGGTCTGTCATCAAGGTATATAAGGAAATAGCTTCAGCCCCCGATTATGCCGAAAAGATTTTCCGTGTTCAGTTTCTTGACGAATGGGAAGCAGAACACCCCGACAGCTATGCGGTATCCAAATACAAGGGCTTTATGTCGGCTATGTGCGCAGACCGCACCTGGGGATGTATATGCCAGTTTGTAAACACTGCTGTCGATAAGCTTGAATTTGAGGAATTAAAGGGAATGCTCTGCGCAAAGAAGTCAATGGATTTCATGTCAATCGGAAAGAAGAAAACCGTTGTATTCCTCAACATCAGCGATACAGACCGCTCAATGGACGCGCTGGTTAACCTGTTCTATACCCAGCTCTTTCAGAACCTCTGCCGCCTTGCAGACAACAATCCCGACGGCAGACTGAAGGTGCCTGTCAGAGTGTTCCTTGACGACTTTGCTTCCAATGTTCGAATCGAGAATTTTGACAAGCTCATCTCGGTAATACGCTCCCGCGAAATCTACGCAAGCATCATTCTGCAAAGCCTTACCCAGCTTGAAACTGTTTACGAGCATTCGGAAGCCTCCACAATCGTCACCAACTGCGACCACATTCTGTATCTTGGCGGAGCAGACTACGAAACCGCCAACTTCCTTGCAGAAAGAATGTGCTCTACCCCCGAGAGCATTCTGGCGCTGCCCTGCGACGAGGTATTTCTTCTGGAAAGAGGCAAGCCCGGCGAGAGACTGAAAAAGCTCATGCCCTACGCCTGCCTAAATGATGACGCACAGGCAAATCAGGATATGCAGAACGCTCTGTAACACTTAATGAGGGCTTAACCGTTGCGAGGGTTAAGCCCTTATAATCATGTACCCTGCACGATTGAGCCTTTACCCCGTATTTTGGGCGAGGCTCATCTGCAAAGCCTTACTCAATTGTGTTCGCTGATTGGCACAGTCTGTTTATTGCATTTATAGCCGAAAAGCTGAAATTAGCCTTTTTGCCGTTTTGCAGAAATGCAACAATCCCCGCCCGAGCATTTCATCCTGCCTCGGGCGGGGATTTTTTTTACTTATACCGGCTTGTAATTTGTATCGGCTGCGGTCAGAATACAGACTGTTTTACGATGCCGTAACGGGATTACTCCTCGGTGAAATAAACCACCTTTGAGGTGAAATCACCGCTGACATTAACATTGATACCGCAGTTCATAAGCGCAGCGCCGCTGTGAACCTCTCCTG
>JBJESB010000019.1:0-5500 GCA_051882575.1 Oscillospiraceae bacterium | reverse complement strand
CCGAGGACAAGCCGCAGGATACACCGCCTGCCCCGCCCCCTGCTGCTGATGAAAATTCTGCTGTTCCCGCTGCTGAACAGGATACAGAGGACGAGGAAAACTATGTTGTATCCTTTTCTCACGATGAGGTCAGTCAGACAATCGGAGAAATAGACAAGGACGAACTCGGCGAGTATTTCTGCTATTGCCTTCAGCGTGATGATATTATTGCCGAATGGCTTGACACCCGCAGACAGAACGATGAATGCAAGCAGTTGGAGAAAGGAGCGTCGCCGTATTGAGCGAAAAAAACAGCAAAGGTCTGTTTTCCGCCGAAATAAAGATTGAGGAACAGGAAACGCCTAAAATGAACGAAGCACAGCACAAGGCACTTAACCGCAAAATATTATTTCTTATCAGCTTGTTTGCCGGCTTTTCGCTGTTAAGCCTCTTTATGCGATTTCTCATGGACATCACCGGCTCATAGAGCCGTGATATATCCCATCTTTCCAACGGGCGCATATTCTCCCATCTATGCGCCCACATTTCCAGCCGACAGTATATGCAGGTGCAACTCCGGCAGGCTGGACCATACCCTACCGGCTCCCGACAGAAAACGGGAGCCTATTTTTGTTTTCAGCAGGAGGTATTACATGAGAGCAAACGCAGATATGCCAATCGTTATACGTCAGGGCGGGATAGTCACAGCCGACAGCGAGCGCAGAAACCATATTGTCAGAGAGCTTGTGCTTTCGGGTAAGCTGCAAGCGCTCACAGCGACAGAAATGGGTACATACCTTGAACTTATGCTCCGCGAATTTGACGCGACCATTCCGCTTACGACCTACAAAAACGAGGTAAAGGACGATTTCCGCTGCGGTATAGATGGTCTTATCGGAAAAAGATTTATCGTGCCTGCCGACAGATACGGCTACATCTTTGTAAATCTCAAAAAGTGGGATATATAGGAGGTGCAGCGCGGTGAACAAGTCAAACGACCAGATTATTCGCATCAAACACGAACGGCAGTATATGGTCATATCCAACTACTGCCTGTTCAACGAGCCGGAAATGTCGGGAAAGAGCAAGAATGTGCTATCCACAATGCTTGCCCTGCCCGACGGCTACAACATAACCATCAAGGGCATTTCCAGCTTTATGAAGGACGGTATATGCGCTATACGCAGCGCGATGGACGAGCTTGAGGAACACAAATACCTAAAGCGCCGAAAGCTGCGGGACGAGAAAGGAAGATTTTTCGGAGTGGAATACACCGTTTATGAATTACCCTACACCATGCTTGAGGGCGAGCAGACAGAGTATAAACTTGCCGCCAAGAAAGAAAAAGCTGTTTCTTCTGCTGCTCCGAAATGCGATTTTCCTAATACGGAAGCTCCGCATACGGAAAACCGCACACAATCAAATACTGTTGAAAAAAATATTGTATTTATCAAATCTGTCGATGACAGAAAAGATATAGATACTGAAAAAAGAAATAACTGTATAGACAGCTTTGTTTCTACCGCGGAGGTTGAGCAGCAGATAAACGCAGACGAACTCAAACAGAAACTTGACGATAGGTTTGTCGATATGGTTGTTGGAATAATAACCACCTGCCGGAACGCTAATTCTGTCCGCATATCCGGGCGTGATATTCCAAAGGACGAGCTGCACAAGCGTTTTGCTGAAATAACCTATGATGACGTGATGAACACCGCCAATTCCGCACGGAAACGAAAGGCGGCGAACCCCAAAGCGTATATTCGTGCTATCCTTTTCAGCGGCAGTTATTCCCATGAGTATGACAGATACAATCCGGAAAACCGGATCAACGCATTTTACTCCGACTACGATACGCAGACATCATCAATCGACATTGACGGCATTTTAGCAGACATACGCGCTAAGTACCGACAACCCGAAGATGAACCAGAACAGCCGCCTTTCTGCGTTACGAACGATACGGGGCAATATACGCGGCAATTCAACTAACGGAGGTTTTTCATGGCTTTTACTTTCAGAAATAAAGACGTGTACATAAATGCACAGAAAAGCGAGAACGCACCTGTTCCCGCTGCGGCAGCCCTCCCCGTTCAAACGGTTGTCCCCACCGAAACCGCTTTTGACGAGGAAATGCACACCCGTGAGGTGTCCTACGAGAGAGCAAGCGAAATTATTGCCGGAGGGACAGGCAGCGAACAGCCTATCGTGACATCTCCGTATATGTCAGCCGAGCAGGTAAACGAGTATGTTGCCGACGTGCTGAAAACATATTTTCCGCTGCCCTCAAAGCAGATAGCCGCCGAACGTATCACCCTCGGACACAATCGTCTATCGGTAAGCTACATGGCGGACGAGCAGCTTAAAGGACTTGCGTCGGATATGTATGCAAATAGCCTTCTGGAGCCTATTCTTGTTGTACCCATTGATTCCGGAAAATTCGAAATCGTCGCCGGTTACAATCGTTTCAAGGCGGCAGAGGACATACTGCGCTGGGACGAGATACCCTGCAAAGTAGGTAATAGAGAAGTCCTTACCGACGAGGTGCAGAAGATGATCGCAGCAATAACAAATCTGTTCCGTGCGGACAGCATGACTTTCGGCGAACTGTTCCGTTCATACACAGCGTTGCAGCTTTACGAAACTCGTGAAAAACTGATTGCGCTTTTCCATCTTTCAGAGAGTGAGGTAAACAGGCTTGCCGAATTGTCCGTTCTCAACCCAGAACTTATGGAGTATGTGGGGAGCTGCATTGCGGCAGATATTGCCATAAAACTCCGTGAACTCTCAAACGAACAGCAGCGCAATCTCGCCCAGGCACTCAGCCGTAATCAGACCGAGATAACAGAATTGAAAGCTGCTAGGATATGCAGATACGCCAGCAAGAACACCTTGTCCGCCCAGGGCTTGAATGACGTGCTGAATGGCTCGGTTGTGCCGCCTAAAGTCAATCTGTCCGGTGATTTTCGTTCCAGAACATTCGCCGGATATGACGAATACGAAAGTGTGGAGATAACTATGGCGGCAATTACGGAATTTATGGAGGCGCACACAGATGATGAGATCAGACACACCATTTATCCGAACTTTTAAGATAATCAGCTCTGCGATAGTTATTGGCTCTTTTATTTCAGCCGTACTCTTTTTATGGAGGTGAACTAAGTTGAGATTGACCGAGGTAGAATTATTCTACCAAGAGCTGCTGCCTACTCTACGCAAGCCCGACGTCTGGGAGCGTATGATGAAACAGATTTCTCCGTTCTGGCGGTTTGGCTCATTTTCGGAGGCTATGCTGCTTACGGAACAGAACCCTAAAGCAACAGCGGTAGCGACCTACGAACAATGGAACAAGATGGGCAGATATGTGAAAAAAGGCTCTTTGTCCACGATAGTATTCACGGGTATCAACGATACCAGCCCCAAATATCTTTTTGACATCTCGCAAACCTACGGCAGACCTATTCTGCCCAAGTGGAAGATGAACGAGCAATATTCCTCCGGCATTATATCCAGATACAACGCAGAAAATGGTGCAAATGTCACAAACCTTTCCGAATACATTCAGAAAAGTATTGACAAAAATATAATTAGGATATATAATTATAATGGTAAACTAACACCGCAGATGCAAAACGACCCTCGCATAGTGGAGTTGATTTGCCTTTCCGCACGGACGATATGCCTTAAACGGTGCAATATTTCCGAGGCGGACATGACGGAGGAATTCTCTATCGTTTCACAGATACGCAATGACGTGTCAATGATGGAGATAGGCAATTTGAGCCTTGCACTTGCGCAGGACGTTCTGCGTGAGATCGACAGGCAGATAAGGAGTATGGAGTATGAGCGAGATAAACAGAACGATAACGTTCGCGGATCAGGTATGCGAGATACCCTGCGAGGAGAAGAACGGAATGCTGTTTCCGAAGCTGAACAGCTACGGACGGGCGAATATGTCACCTCTCGCGCTGAAGGCGATGGACATGATGATGGAAATGGACAGCGCGGCACTGGAATGCGTGAACATGAGCGGGCTGTACAGAACCATCTGGGAGCAGATAGCGAGGAAAGCCGAGGACAGCAGAATGGACAAGCTGAACGCGCTGAAAGCAGCGACAACACTCAGCGAGGACTATCAGACGCACGAGTCGCAGCTAACGATGATATACACACAGGCGCAGGCAGCGGCATGGGAAACGATACAGACGTGCGTGAGCTGGCTGATAGCGAAAGTGAGGGAAACAGCGACAATAGCGGAGATGAAAAATATTACCCTCTCCATGATGAACCCATAAGCGAAACCGATACAACCGAATATGACGAGGTGGACTTTACTGAACAAGAAAAGTCCACCTTTTCTGTTTCCGATGATGAGGAGGAATACGGACAACTCACACTATTTTCAGACAAGCCCGATATTACGGACGCTGCCGAGCGTTTTGACGCTGCTGCGTTGCTGAAACAACTGCTTACGGAAACCGATAGAATTACCGGTCCCTTTGAGAAACACCGCATTAAGTACGCCTATGAAGATTTCCCGAACGAATTTGCCGATAAGCTAAAGGAAATTCTTGGTGTTGGCATGAGGTCTGGATCGGGTGATATAAAGTATATTGAGTACAATGAGCAAGGCATACTTGCAAAGCTCGCCGATAAATCTATTCTCCGCTATGAATGGACAGACGCGGCGCGAACTGCCGCGGAACTGATTGACAGCGGCAGATATATCACCGATGATGAAACCGCCTTTTTCACAGAACAATGTATCAATACGCTGAGAAATGCCGACAGATATGTTGACCCGGATATTGCAAGCTCTGTTGAGTCGGCAAAGTGGCGCTGCGATTACGCAATCCGCCACCTTGAAAGTATCGGCTACGATACCGCGCCTATCATGCCGGAATTTCTAAAGACAATTTACGCAGCAATGGGTAGCAGAGGGACATTTCTCCCCGATAATGAGGTATCCATTTTCTTTGGAGATAGAGAAGAAAACAGCGATTGGTTTACCGAAAGCACACTTTTCCACGATTTTGCTTTAACGCAGATGAATGGACAGGTGTCCTTTGCGCTTGCTAATGCTGTTTTGGAGTATCTTGATGAAAAGCAGCATATAGAGCGCATTGACCCAACGCTCTCCGTAGGATACTATCACAAGACAAACCTTTATATCAAGGCAGTCATAGGTGATGACTCAATCGGCTATGAGTGCAGATTTGATATAGGCGATGGCAAAGGCTCTGGCGGCGGCTCTCTCATTGACCATATAAAGCAATTCTGCGAGTATTACTATGAGAACAATCCGCTGAAACTCCCCGAAGAAGAACGAGCAGGATATAAGCAGAACCTTGATATTCTTGTGCCGTTTCTTTTGGAACATTCACAGCTTACGGACGAGGAACAGCGTATCCTTGATGATTTCAAGCAGGCACACCCTATCAGCCGTACTCCTTGTACCGCTGCTTATGCCGCGCTGATGAACGGTGCGAACATCATTCCGCTTGAATATCGCGATCCAAAT
>JBJESB010000018.1:0-5500 GCA_051882575.1 Oscillospiraceae bacterium | reverse complement strand
CTGCTGCCTGAAGCGCTCTGATAGCTGCCTCACGACCTGCGCCGGGGCCCTTAACAAAAACCTCAACAGTCTTAAGACCGTGCTCCATAGCTGCCTTAGCCGCTACATCAGCTGCTGTCTGCGCTGCAAAGGGAGTGGACTTCTTAGAGCCTCTGAAGCCAAGTCCGCCTGCGCTTGCCCATGAAAGAGCATTGCCCTGAAGGTCGGTGATGGTAACAATAGTATTATTGAATGTGGACTGAATGTGAGCTGCGCCGTTCTCAATGTTCTTGCGCTCACGGCGTCTACGAATAGGCTGCTTGCCCTTAGCTACTGCCATGAAAATTATTCCACCTTTCTCTAGTGATTACTTCTTCTTGTTCGCGATTGTCTTCTTGGGACCCTTGCGAGTTCTTGCGTTGGTCTTTGTTCTCTGACCGCGGCAGGGAAGACCCTTGCGATGACGAGTTCCGCGGAAGCAGTTGATTTCAACCAGACGCTTGATGTTAAGAGCAACAGTTCTTCTCAGGTCACCCTCTACTACATAGCCGTGGTCGATTACTTCACGGATTCTGGCTTCTTCCTCGTCTGTCAGATCCTTAACGCGTGTGTCGGGATTGACGCCGGCCTTTGCCAGAATATCATTTGCGGACTTTCTGCCGATGCCATAAACATAGGTCAGACCTATCTCTATGCGCTTCTCCTTAGGCAGGTCCACACCAGCAATTCTTGCCATAGTTTTTCCTCCTCTGAATTGGGATAAGGCTCAATCAGCCCTGTCTCTGCTTGTGTTTAGGTTCAACACAGATTACCATTACTTTGCCCTTGCGCTTGATAACCTTGCACTTGTCGCAAATGGGCTTTACTGAAGGTCTTACTTTCATTGCGATAACCCTCCTTTAAGGTTAGTTTACTCTGCCGCGAATCACTTGGCGCGCCATGTGATTCTGCCTTTCGTCAGGTCGTAGGGCGACATTTCAACGGTCACTTTATCACCGGGCAAAATGCGAATGAAATTCATTCTCAACTTGCCGCTGATGTGTGCCAATATCTGATGACCGTTTGAAAGCTCTACCTTAAACTGTGCGTTGGGCAGCGCTTCCAGAATTACGCCTTCAACTTCCAATACATCTTCTTTAGACAAGCTATTCACTCTCCTCGGCGATGCTCCCGGCGCTCAACGCATTCAGCGTCTTGCGCAGTTTCTTATCCGTCAGACCGTCTGTGCTTATCGTGTGCAGCGTTCTGCGGATGTGCTTGATGTTTTTCTTTTTCGGGGAAGCGAGCTTGCGCTCCTTGCCATCGGCGATATATACATACCTTCCGTCAGCTCCCGTGACAACGAACCAGCCGCCGTCGTCATGCCCCGCGGAGCTTATAACAACCATTCCTGAAACAAATTCCATAGTAATCAATGTGATTCAAGCGTAAGAATCAGCGGCTCGCCGTTTGTAATTGCTACCGAGTGTTCAAAATGGCAGCTCAGACTTCCGTCCGTTGTTACCACTGTCCACTTGTCGCTCAGCACCTTAATTGCAGGTGAATTTGAGTTGACCATCGGCTCAATCGCGATTGTCATGCCCGGCATCAGTCTGGGGCCTCTGCCTGCCCTGCCAAAATTCGGTACTGCGGGGTCTTCGTGCATCTCTCTGCCTAAGCCATGACCGTTGTACTCACGTATAACGTGATAGCCCGCAGCCTCAACATACGACTGCACAGCAAAGGAGATATCTCCGACCTTATTACCTGCTACCGCCTGCTCAATACCCTTGTAAAGAGCCTCCTCGGTGTACTTCAACAATCTCTCTGCCTCATCGGAAACCTTACCGACCTTAAAGGTCTTTGTGTTGTCGCCCATAAAGCCGTTGAGCTCCGCAACGATATCGCAGGAGATTATGTCGCCCTCTTTCAGAATCTTCTTCTTCGAGGGAATTCCGTGAATCAGCTCCTCGTTCACAGAGAAGCAGTTATGCCCGGGGAATCCGCCGTAGCCCTTGCATGGCGTCGAACCGCCGTGAGAAACGATATAGTCTCTGACTATCATGTCAAGTTCCCAAGTGGAAATACCGGGTTTTGCGTTCCTGCCCGCAAGCTCCAGAGCCCGCGCGGCAAGCTCGCCAGCCTTTACCATGTTTTTCAGTTCGGCTGAATTTTTAATCTGAATCATCTTTGCTCGATTCTAAGGAATTAACCCTTAACTGCTGCCAGTGTTCTCTTTGAGGTTTCTGCAATCTCATCCTGACCCTCTACTGTTACCAGCTTACCCTTCGCAGCGTAGTAATCCTTGAGGGGAGCGGTCTTTTCGTGGTAGGTCTTGAGTCTGCTGAGAACTGTCTCGGGCTTGTCGTCAACTCTCTGAACAACCTTTGCGCCGCAAGCGTCGCAGATTCCCTCTACCTTTGTCGGCTTGAACTCGATGTGGTAGGAGTTTCCGCAGCCCTCGCAGACACGTCTGCCGGACATTCTGGCTGTGATTTTATCATCCGGAACATCAATCTCAATGACCTTGTCGATTACAACGCCCATGGCATCCAGCGCCTCAGCCTGCGATACCGTTCTGGGGAAGCCATCAAGGATGAATCCCTTCTTAGCGTCATCCTGAGCAATTCTGTCCTTGAGGATTCCGATTACAATTTCATCGGGAACGAGCTCGCCTGCGTCCATACGCGCTTTTGCAGCCAGACCTGCGGGCGTACCGTTCTTAACAGCCTCACGGAGCATATTGCCTGTGGAGATTGCGGGGATGTCCAGCTCTTTGCAGACTACCTCCGCCTGAGTTCCTTTACCTGCGCCCGGAGCGCCTAAAAAAATCAGATTCATAAATACTCCTATTCGCAAAATGACGTTGTCAGCGGCAGTCCCTTACGGCTTTGCGCCGCAGGGAACATTCCGCACTAATTTATTAAAGGAAGCCGTGGTCTTTTCTTACCATCATCTGCTGGCTCTCAAGCGAGCGTACGGTTTCAAGTGCTACACCAACAACGATAAGTATTGTCGTACCGCCGAGGTTTACATTCAGTCCCGTAATCAGCGAGAAGATGATAGGGAATATTGCGATGATTCCGAGGAATATCGCACCGATAAGCGTAATCTTGTTGAGAGAATTGTAGATGAAATCCGAAGTGGGTTTGCCCGGACGATAACCGGGGATTGCACCGTTGTTCTTCTTAAGATTGTTTGCTATCTCAACAGGATTGTAGGATATCGAAACATAGAAGTAGTTGAACGCGATAATCAGCACGAAGTAAATTGCTGCATAGAACGGGCTGTTGTAGCTGAAGAAGCGTACAAAGCCGTCCCAGAAGCTGTCACCCTGACCGGTAATCTGGAAGAAGCCACAAATCGTGCTGGGCAGCGACATTATGGACATTGCGAAGATGATAGGCATAACACCCGACATAGCGACCTTAATCGGAATGTGAGTAGACTGACCGCCGTACATCTTGCGTCCTACTACCTGCTTTGCGTACTGAACCGGAATCCTGCGCTCTGCATTGGTCATAAAGATTACAAACCAAATCATAGCTACAAATACAATCAGAATGATAACAACATAAATGATGTTTGCCATATCCTGCTTGCAAAGCTCAATAAAGTAAACAACAGTATCCGGAATGTTGGAGATGATACCGGCAAACAGAATCATTGAGATACCGTTGCCAATGCCCTTCTCGTTGATGCGGTCGCCCAGCCAGATAATAACCGAGGCGCCTGCAACAAAGCACGCGATTATGGTCACAGCCGATAATATCACGGAGAACATATCAGAGCTGTAATCCCATACATCACCGTATCTGAGAATCGCCGTATGTGTACCGTCCTTGTTTACACCGCTGCGCAGTGTAAAGTAGAAGGCGGTAGCCTGAATCAGCGCGATACCCAGCGAGGTGAATTTTGTTATTGTATTGATTTTCTTTCTGCCCTCTTCGCCCTCTCGTGAAAGCTTTTCAAGAGCAGGAATTGCGACAGTAAGCAGCTGAATGATAATCGATGCATTGATGTACGGGGTAATTGACATTGCGAGCAGTGTGCCCTTGCCAAGCGAGCCGCCGGTCATTACATCGAGGTAGTTGAGGATTGTTCCTTCGCCCAGCATATTTGCTATCGCATTGTTGTCGAGGAAGGGAACGAAAATGTTCGATCCTAAGCGGAACAGGATGATTATGAATACCGTGTAGAGAATCTTCTTACGCAGAGCCACATTCATCCAAGCGTTGCGAAAGACCTGAAACATTAAATCACCTCAGCCTTTCCGCCTGCCTTTTCAATTTTTTCCTGAGCAGAGCCTGTGAACTTTGCAGCTCTTACTGTAAGAGCCTTTGTCAGCTCACCGTCGCCCAGAACCTTGATACCGTCCTTTGCGTCCTTAACGAGACCGCAGCTCTTAAGAGCGTCTGCGTCTACAACTGCGCCGCTCTCAAAGCGTGCCTCAAGGTCGGATACATTAACCGTAGCATATACCGTTGCGAAGATGTTGTTAAATCCTCTCTTCGGCATTCTTCTCTGAAGCGGCATCTGACCGCCCTCAAAGCCGGGTCTGATTGAGCCGCCGGAGCGAGCCTTCTGACCCTTGTGACCCTTGCCTGCTGTCTTGCCGTTACCGGAACCGTGACCACGGCCGATACGCTTAACATCCTTGACAGAGCCTGCTGCGGGCTGTAATTCGTAAAGCTTCATTAACTTTGCACCCCCTATAAATTTGAAATGTGATCTATCAGACCTCTTCAACCTTTACAAGGTGAGCGATAGTCTTGATTTTACCTTTTGTAGCCTCGTTGTCGGGCTGTGTTGTTTCAGAATTTACCTTGCGCAGACCGAGGGAATACGCTGTGGCAATCTGATTCTTCTTGCAGCTGTTGAGTGAGCGTACAAGTGTGATTTTAAGAGCCATTGTTATTCTTCCTTTCGTTGCGCTGTTACAGGATTTCCTTAACAGTCTTGCCTCTGAGTGCAGCTACCTCTTCTGCTGTTCTGAGCGATGTCAGACCCTCCATTGTTGCGCGAACAACGTTGCAGGGATTGTTGGAGCGAAGAGATTTTGTACGAATGTTCTTGATGCCTGCCATCTCGATGACAGCACGAACAGGACCGCCTGCGATAACGCCGGTACCCTCGGGAGCGGGACGCATGAGAACTGCGCCTGCACCGAACTTACCTGTTACCTCGTGGGGGATTGTGTTACCCTTAAGAGCGATCTTGTGAAGATTCTTCTTTGCGTCCTCGATACCCTTGCGGATTGCATCGGGAACTTCGTTTGATTTACCCATGCCAAAGCCTACAATGCCATTGCCGTCGCCGACAACAACCAGTGCGGAGAACTTCATGATACGTCCGCCCTTTACGGTCTTGGAAACACGGTTTATAGCAACAACCTTTTCGTTGAGCTCATACTTAGATGCGTCTATAAGTGCCAAGATTGTCCCTCCTTATTAGAAATTAAGTCCGCCTTCTCTTGCACCCTCAGCCAGAGCAGCAACTCTGCCGTGGTACACATAGCCGCCTCTGTCGAATACGACATCGG
>JBJESB010000017.1:0-62874 GCA_051882575.1 Oscillospiraceae bacterium | reverse complement strand
TTGTGCCAAACATTCTGAACATCGTCGTTGTCGTCGAGCGTTTCGAGGAGCAGACCCATCTTCTTGAGGTGGTCCTCGTCGGTGAGGTGGGTATATGTAGAGGGTACCTGCTCTGCCTGTGCGGAAAGCACCTTGTAACCAAGCTTTGTGAGAGCCTCTGCAACTGCGCCAACCTCGGCGGGGTCGGTAGTAATCTCAACAACGCCATCCTCAAAGCTGAAATCCTCTGCGCCGCTTTCAAGGATATCCTCCATTGCCTTGTCCTCGTCGATATCCTCATCCTCGTTGTCCAGCACAATAATGCCCTTAAGCGAGAACATAAACGATACACAGCCGGATGTACCGAGGTTTCCGCCGAACTTATCAAAATAGTGACGGATTTCGCCCGCTGTTCTGTTGCGGTTGTCTGTAAGGCACTCTACAATTACAGCCACGCCGTTGGGACCATAGCCCTCGTATACGCAGTTCTCGTAATCGTTCTTCTCTGCGCCGCCGGCAGCCTTTTTCAGCAAACGGTCGATGTTATCGTTGGGAATATTGTTTGCCTTTGCTTTCTGCACAAGTGTTGCAAGACGCGAATTATTGGCGGGGTCTGCGCTGCCTGTTTCCTTGATACATACAAGAATCTCACGGCTGATTTTTGTAAAGACCTTTGCTCTTGCGCCGTCCTTTTCGCCCTTCTTGCGCTTAATCGTGCTCCATTTTGAATGTCCTGACATAATAAATCTCCTTTGTTATTCCTGCCTGCATCAGCAGACTTAATTTGTTTACATCAGCTGCTGAAAGCCCTCTCCGAGAACCTCATCAGCGCCTGTTGTTATTACAAACGCGTGTGAATCCACCTCGCGAATCAACCGTTTTACCCTGATATACTCGCTTTTTCGCACAGCCGTACACACTATTCTGCGCGGCTGACCGCTGTATGCGCCTTTGCCGTCAACCAGCGTTACGCCTCTGTTCTGCGCTGTCAGACGCTTTGCAAGCTCATCGGCGCGTTCGGTGAATATCATCAGGAACTTGCTTTCCATGCCGCCGTACACCAGCGAATCTATAATGCGGGTCTGCACAAACACCGAAACCACCGCATACAGCACCGTGTCCATATCACGATAAACCGCATAGCCCGCCGCAATTACCGCAGCGTCGGTGATAAAGATTATCTCACCCAGCCTCATGTGTGGGAAATATCGGTTGATTATCTTGTTCACAATGTCCATTCCGCCCGTAGTTGCCTCGCGGGTATAGGTAAAGCCCAGACCTGCGCCTATCAGCACTCCGCCGAAAATCGCAGCCATAATACCGCCGCCGTTCTGCGCGGAATACACCGGTACATTAACCAGTGCAACATTGCTGATTACAGTAATAAATCCCACCGCAATCAGCGTTTTAAGCATGGTTCGTTTATTCAGCAGGAAAAATCCCACAATTATAATCGGAATATTTATCAGCGCGTACAGCGTTCCTACCGGAATGCCCGTCACGCTTGAAATAATGATTGCAACACCCGTGATTCCTCCGGGCGCAATATTATTCGGCTCGCTGAAGCATATTACTCCAACCGAATACATCAATGCCGAAGCCGCCATAACCGCGATATCCGCTGCCCATTTTAACGATTTCTTCTGAACCATAGTGACCTCCCCACAACGCTATGCGTATGTAAAGAGGCATTCGCTCATCCGATTTCAAGAACCTCGCATATCACATTGAACAGTTCCTCGGTGCGCTCATCCTGTCCCGTAAGGCTTAAATAGCCGAACAGGGTTTCCAAAGCCGTTGCGCGGCGGTACTCCGAAGGCTTGGCGCTTTTCGGCACCGATATACCTCCCGCATTTCTTCCGCGCCTTAAAATATCAGCCTCGCGCTCGGTAAGCATAGGCTCAATTACTGCAACCGCCTGCGACTGATACGCCGCCCTGACCTGCTTTACCGCAAGGTCATGCAGTCTGCCCGCAGATGTGCTGCCCTTGAGCACCACGCGCCTGCGAACAAGCATTTCGTAAACACAGTCGCCGTAAAAAGCAAGAACATTGGGACTGTATCCCGCCGCTTCCTTTTCAGTCAGCACTTCTGCCATGCGCTTCAACCTTTCATTATGTAGTAAACATAGCTGTATTCCTCGCAGTGAAGCTCAAAAATATCGGCTTCCTTGCGAAGCTCCGCCAGACCATTGCGCGCGCCCGCGTCATTTGATGCGCCCACATACTCCTCCGCTCTTTTTATCAGCGGCTTGTAGAAATTTTCCGTCCAATCCGAACGCGGAGCAATGTAAAAATCCTCGGGCTTAAAGCCGCTCTCGCGAATAGTTATCAGGTTTTTGTCCAGCGGCTTGATTTTACCGAATCTTCTTTCGCAGAAAACACGCGTATCGGGCGACGGGTCAATAAGCCAGCAAAGACTTCTGAAAACAGCCATGCCGCCGCGCTTTGTTACCTCTCTAATCTGCGAAAGCCGCTGCGCAGCGCCGTCAAACTCTACCGCGCCGTTGTACCACACAAAATCATAACCGCCCGCGCGCTGCGGAAGCTCAAAAAGCTGCACAGCCGAAGCATTCATGCCAAGCAAAGCCGCCTTGTCCGCCCTGCACGAATCCGAAAAAGCCGCCGTCAATTCACAGCCGAATTTTTCTTTTATAAGAGCAGGCGTATCAAGGTCGTCGCCTACAAACAGCGCCGTTTCCGGCTTGATATCCCCGCAAAGCGCAAGCGCCTGCTGCGCCGTTTTTACGCTGCCCGCAGAGCTGCGCTCCATGCTGTTAAGCAACTCACCGATAAAGCTCATATCTGTCACCCCGTGGGCTGAATAGCCCGTTACATTCCGGAAGGGTCATCTTACATAATTGAACTCAAAATCAAATATCGAAACGAGGTCATCATCCTGTATTCCCTGCCGCTCCAGCTCGTCGATTATACCGCTCGACCGCAGCACACGCTGAAAATACTGCAGACTCTCATAGTCCTCCATGTTGACCGTTGAAAGTATCGGCGCTAACCACTCGGCGTCAACCACGAATACATCGTCAATCTTCTCAACCGTAAAGCTGCGCTTCTGAAGCTCCGCAAGCTCAATCTCCTCCAGCGTAAGCGGCTCGACCTCAAACCTCTTTGCGGGCGGAAGCTTGTCCAGCTCCTCGGTAATGCAGTCAACAAGCGCGTCGGTGCCCTCGGTGGTTGCAGCCGAAATCGTAAAGAATTTCAGACCCTTGCCCTCGATATACTCTCGCAGCTCGGCAATCTGCTCTTGCGTCGCCATATCGCTCTTATTCGCAGCAACAATCTGCGGGCGCTGGGCAAGCTCCTCGGAGAAGTTTGCAAGCTCAAGATTTATCTTCTCAAAATCATCTCTGGGGTCGCGACCCTCAATGCCCGAAACATCCAGCACATGAACGATAAGCCTGCAGCGCTCTACATGGCGCAAAAACGCATGACCCAAGCCAACGCCCTCGCTTGCACCCTCGATAAGACCCGGAATATCAGCCATTACAAAGCTGCGCTCGCCGCGCTTTACAACACCAAGCACCGGGGTAAGCGTGGTAAAGTGGTAGTTTGCGATTTTCGGCTTTGCTGCGCTTACAACGCTTATCAGCGTGGATTTTCCCACATTCGGGAAACCAACCAGACCAACATCGGCAAGCAGCTTCAATTCCAGCGTTACATCAAATTTTTCGCCCGGAAAGCCCGGCTTTGCAAACCGCGGAATCTGCCTTGTGGGCGTTGCAAAGTGAACATTGCCCTTGCCGCCCTTGCCTCCGCGTGCCACAACCACAGGCTCGTCGTCGGAAATGTCCGCCATGATTCTGCCCGTGTGCGCATCCTTGACAATGGTACCGCGCGGAACACGGATAACCGTAGGCTCCATTGATTTGCCCGAGCAGCGCTTTGCACCGCCCGGTTCACCGTCGGGACCCACATACTTTTTCTTGTAGCGGAAATCAATCAGTGTGGAAAGATTGTCATCCGCCTGAAACACAATATCCGACCCCTTGCCGCCGTCGCCGCCGTCGGGTCCGCCTGCGTTCACATACTTTTCGCGGTGGAACGAAACTGCGCCGTTGCCGCCGTTGCCTGCCTTAATCGAAATATCGACCTTGTCCACAAACATCGTTATCCCGCCTTTCTGATTGTCCAATACTATTCTCTGCCGATATACGTCAAAAATACGCCGCATAACGAGAAAATAGGCGGATCGTAAACAACCCGCCTATTAGCTTTCCTTTAAGGCAGGATTACTCAGCTACTACGCTTACCTGCTTGCGGTCTCTGCCAAGACGCTCAAACTTAACTGTGCCGCTTACTGTTGCGAACAGTGTATCATCAGAGCCGCGGCCTACGTTCTTGCCTGCGTGAATATGTGTACCGCGCTGTCTTACAAGAATAGAGCCTGCGTCAACAAACTGACCGTCAGCGCGCTTTACGCCAAGTCTCTTGGACTCGGAATCACGACCGTTCTTGGTCGAACCCATACCTTTTTTATGAGCGAAATACTGTAAACCAATTCTAATCATTGTTTTATCCTCCTGTGTTATCCCGGCTTTGTCTCAAGCCTTATTTTGCCGTACTGTTCCGCATTGTACTCTATCTGGTCATAGAACGCCGCCAGCAGCTTCTGCGCCGCCTCGCTGCCGCCGTCAAGCATCAGCGTTATCTCGTTCTCGCCTACCGAAACCTCCGCTTTCTCCCGAAAGAAATCCGTTATCGTATTGCACACAAGCTCGGTAGACGAGGTTATCGCTGCGCATACGATATCGTTACCCTCATAGCCGTGACCGGCATGACCCGTTATCTTAAAGCCCGAGAGCGCGTTGTTTCTCTTATAGAATACCGCCTTGACCATTACGCGTTGATAGCTTCGATTCTTACCTGGCTGTAAGGCTGTCTGTGACCAATCTTTCTCTTGCTGCTCTTCTTGGGCTTGTAGGTGAATACCGTAATCTTCTTGCCCTTGCCGTTCTTGAGCAGTGTAGCCTTTACAGAAGCGCCGTCAACATAGGGTGCGCCTACCTTAACGCCTGCGTCTGTGCCTACCATGATAACCTTGTCGAATGTGATTTCGCCCTCTGCTTCGAGCTTCTCGATAAAGATGGTGTCGCCCTCTTTAACCTGATACTGCTTTCCGCCTGTTTCAATTACTGCGTACATTGTTTTTACCTCATTTTTATCAGACTCGCTGCGTCAGGGCGCACTTCTGCTTAAAAACCCTGCACATGCGGCTTTATTATTGTACCACATCATTTTTAATTTGTCAAGCATTTTTTCAAATTTTCTTGCATTTATCTGCAAATATCGGATTTTCTCCCGCTGCAAAGCCAAATGCGCCCCGTTGTTCAGGGCGCACCGGACGTTATTTTCTGGATTTGAAATCCTCCTCGACCTCTGCTTTCCAGCCGGCACTGACGCACGCGCTGCTGCGCATCATAGAAACTGCATTGCTGACCGCTCCGTACACCTTGCCCAGACCCTCGCTGTCACAGTGGTATTCAACTGCATGGTCGCTTGCGATTCCCATATTGCCGGCAGTTTCGGCGGCGTCGATATTCGCACCCAGAAACAGGAACTGCCAGCCGCTCTCCTGCATGCCGCCAATGAGCTTCTTGACATCATTATAACGGTACTTTCTGCTGGCGTTCTCCATGCCGTCGGTAGTGATGATGAACAGCGTCTTTTCGGGTATATCCTCTTTGCGCGCGTAGTGATGAATTTTCTCAATGTGACGGATGGTATTTCCTACTGCGTCAAGCAGCGCTGTGCTGCCGCCGGGTACATAATCCGCTGCGCTCATGGGCTTTACCTCTGCGATAGGAATGCGGTCGTGCAGCGTTGTCATATCATTATCAAACAGCACGGTTGTTACAAGCACGCTGCCCTCGCCCTCCGACTGCTTTTTGAGCATGGAGTTGAATCCGCCGATTGTATCGGACTCCAGCCCGCCCATGGAACCGCTCTTGTCAATGATGAATACCAGCTCTGTAATGTTGTTTTTCATAGTAGTACCTCCTGTAATTATATCGGATTTTCTTTCCGTAATTATAATATACAGTATTTTTACGAAAAACAGGTCGCTTTTAAGGCGACAATTAAAAGCATCTTCCGTCATTGGTGCGCTTGCAGCTTTTACGGTCGGTTACACAATGATAGCAAATCTCGTTTTCCAGAGGTTTTCCCGCAAAGAAATCGTCAATATTCCGCAGAGTAGTCTGCGCAATCGCCTGCAAGGCTTCTTCGGTGAGAAACGCCTGATGCGAGGTGATTACAACATTCGGGCGCGAAACCAGCATAGAAAGCACCTCATCGGTTACAATGCTGTTGGAGTTATCCTCAAAGAACAGGTCGCTTTCTTCCTCGTAGACATCAAGCGCCGCACCGCGGATTCTGCGCTCGTTAAGCGCCTTGAGCAGCGCCTCGCTGTCGATAAGCCTGCCGCGCGAGGTGTTTACGATAAGCGCATTCGGTTTCATCAGCTCAAGCGACTTTTCGTTTATCATATACTTTGTCTGCTCGGTCAGCGGGCAGTGCAGCGAGATTATATCCGAGCGGCGGAACAAATCTTCCGGCTCAACATACTCAATGCCGCTGTCCTTTGCGGGATACGGGTCGTAGGCTATGACATTCATGCCGAATCCGCGGCAGATATCTATAAACACTCTGCCTATCTTGCCCGTGCCGATTATTCCTGCGGTCTTGCCGTGCAAATCGAAGCCCGTCAGTCCATTCAGGCTGAAATTAAAATCGCGCGTACGAATATACGAGCGGTGAATTTTACGGTTTAGCGTCAAAATCAGACCCATTGCGTGCTCCGCAACTGCGTATGGTGAATATGCGGGTACGCGCACAATATGCAGCTTGCCGTACGCTTCCTTAAACGCAATGTTGTTGAAGCCCGCGCACCGCATTGCAAGCAGCTTTACGCCATATTCGCACAGCAGCCTGACAGTTTCTTCGCCAATTTCGTCATTCACAAAGCCGCACACCACCGAGCACCCCTGCGCGAGCTGTGCGGTCTCGGGGCGCAGTCTGCCCTCAAAGTACTTTATTTTATAGTTGGTGTTGAACCTGTCAAAATACTCGCGGTCATACGGCTTGGTATCAAAAAAAGCAATTTTCTCCATAGTGCTCCTCCATGTATTTTTTTGATAGTATTTTGCCCAATTCACCGAAAATATACACAGTGCAAATCATAGTGAAACCAATGTCCGTTTTGTGCTATTTTTCGTCTGAAACAGCATTGAAATCAGCAAATAAATGTGCTATAATCATAGCATACGGCAATAAGCCGAAATAATATTTTGAGGTGACATTATGGCTAATCCTTATCTTCCCCGCTGGGAATACATTCCCGACGGCGAACCGCGCGTTTTCGGCGACAGAGTGTATGTGTACGGCTCTCACGACCGCGTTGATTCGGTTGATTTCTGCGACTACAAATTAAAGGTGTGGTCCGCTCCCGTCAACGACCTGAATAAGTGGGTCTGCCACGGCGATATTTTCCGCACGCGCGACGGAAACGACCGCCCCTCCGATGTTGACTGGACAGATAATCTGCTGTTTGCTCCCGATGTAGTGGAAAAAGACGGCAAATACTATCTCTACGCATATATTGTAGGAGCAAAAGGGTGTGTAGCTGTAAGCGACAAGCCTGAGGGTCCGTTTACGCTGCTTTCGCAGTACAAGTACAACATCCCCGACCATTACGACGACGGCACATTCATTGACCCCGGAGTGCTGGTTGACGACGACGGAAAGGTATACATCTACTGCGGCTATCAGGGCTCTTATATGGTTCAGCTTAAAGATAATATGTACGAGGCAGTTGACGGCACATATCAGCTTGACATAATCCCCAAAGACAAGGACGACCCCGACAAATTCTTTGAGGCTGCTTCTCCGCGAAAGGTAGGCGATACCTACTACCTTATCTACTCCCCCAACTGCGGCAGCAGGCTTGTTTACGCAACCTCAAAATCTCCCACAGGACCGTTTGAGTTCGGCGGCGTAATAGTCGATAACGGCGTGGATTTCCCGGGCGGAAACAATCACGGCTCTATCTGTCAAATCAACGGTCAGTGGTACATTTTCTACCACCGCATGACCAACGGCACAATTATGTCGCGCCGCGGCTGCGTTGAACGAATACAGATTCTCCCCGACGGCAGTATTCCGCAGGTGGAAATGACCTCGCTGGGCTTTGAGGAATCGCTTGACCCGTATCTTCCCACCGAAGCCGATACTGCCTGCGTACTTAAGGGCGGCTGCTTTGTCACCGAGCGCAACGTGTTTGAGCGCTGCATCAGCGGCATTAAAACCGGCTGCGTAATGGGCTGGAAATACTATGATTTCGGTGAGGACTACGGTTCAAAAACCATGCAGCTTCGCATGAAAATCCGCGGCTTGGGCTGCAAGGGCACGATTCGCATACTGCTGGATTCCCCCGAGGGCGAGGAACTGGGCGTAATTTCTTTCGCAGAGGATAACTCCGTTATCGGCGGCAGAATTAAGGCTGTAACCGGCAGACACGCGATATTCCTTGAAGTAAAGCACGGCTATGAGGGCTGGTTTGCAGACTCTATGAACGACAGACAGCTCTTTGAACTCGAGCAGCTGGTATTTATGAAGTAACTGCTTAACAAATTAAAAATCGGCGGCTTACCAATGTGTAAACTGCCGATTTTCTGATTTTTTTCGCAGATAGCGGTGATAATTAAAAAAAACAAGTAATATTTGTGCAAAATACCACTTTACAAATGAGCTAAAATTACTTAAAATAATAGTGGAGAATTATAAGGTAATGCCACATGATGGTATTGCCATAGATTTTTAATTACTTTACGAAAGGCAGGCGTAAATACTTTGATTAAGAAAAGCGTTACCATGAGCGATATTGCGAAAGCGATGAATGTCAGCACCGTAAGTGTATCAAAGGCGCTGGGCGACCGCGAGGGCGTCAGCGAGGAGCTGCGCGAGCGTATCAAGCAGAAAGCAATCGAAATGGGATACCGGATACACACCGGCGGCAGAGCAGACCACGACGGGCTGACATATAATATAGGAATAGTAGTCGCGCGTCATTTCATCAGCGACGCAAGCGCGTTCTACTGGATTGTTTACCGCTCTATCGTAGAGCTGCTGCAGAAGCAGAATTACTATGGTATGCTGGAGGTTATCGACGACAACGGCGAGGGCGAGATTCCTAACTCCGTTATCGACAAAAAGGTTGACGGGCTTATCGTGCTTGGACAGTTCTCGGATGAATACGCCGACAAGCTGGTTCATTCGGGGCTGCCTATCGTATTCCTTGATTCCTACAACAGCCGCTCCGATACCGAAACCGTGCTTTCGGACAGCTTTTTCGGAGCGTATATGCTTACCAGCTATCTTATCGCCAACGGTCACAAAAGAATCGGCTTTTTGGGAAACATCGGCTCCACATCCTCCATACAGGACAGATATCTGGGCTACTACAAGGCTCTGCTTGAAAATAACCTGCCCTTCCGCCACGATTGGATAATCAGCGACCGCTCAAACGAAAGCGATATTTTCCCCAAGTTTTCTCTGCCCGAGGATATGCCCACAGCGTTTGTCTGCAACTGCGACGAAACCGCTTATAAGCTGGTGCTTCAGCTGCACGATTTGGGTCTGCGCGTACCGGATGATATTTCGGTTGTGGGATATGATAATCACATCTACTCGACAATATGCTCGCCTCGCCTTACCACAATGGATGTTAACAGCAATGCAATGTCAGCAGAGGCAGTGGAGATTATTCTGCACAAAATCCGCGACAGCAGCTTCAGACGCGGCAGAACACTGGTTACAGGCAAGCTGATACGCCGCGAGAGCGTCCGCGATATCAGCAAGGATTAAGGTGAAGCTATGAAACTGTTAAATATCGGCTTCGGAAACACTGTAAATTCCGACCGCATTATTGCTGTTGTAAGCCCTGAGGCAGCTCCCGTAAAGAGATTGGTTCAGCTGGCAAAGGACAAGAACACCGCTATCGACGCCACCTGCGGCAGAAAAACCCGCTCGGTGATTATCTGCGACAGCGGTCATACAATACTTTCGGCTTTGCAGCCCGAAACACTTGCCGCAAAGCTCGACCCTGATTCCGACATAAAAACGGAGGTAACAGATGATGAATAAAGGACTGCTTTTTGTGGTTTCCGCGCCTGCGGGCTGCGGCAAGGATACAATTCTTGAACAGGTTTTCGCAAAGTCGCCCAATGTTGCATATTCCGTTTCGGCAACCACCCGCGCTCCGCGTCCGGGCGAGGAAAACGGCGTGCATTATTTCTTCCATACGCGCGAGAGCTTTGAGCAGATGATTAAAGACAACGCCGTGCTTGAATACACAGAATACTGCGGCAACTACTACGGCACTCCCAAAAGCGGAGTAGAGCAGAAGCTGGCTCAGGGCAAGGATGTAATCCTGAAAATTGAAGTAAACGGCGCTATGAATATAAAAAAGCTGTACCCCGACTGCACGCTGATTTTCATTCTGCCGCCCTCTATGGCAGAGCTGGAGCGCCGTCTGCGCAAGCGCGGCACCGAAACAGAGGAGAAAATCCTAGAGCGTACCGCGCAGGCGCGCGCAGAGCTTGAATACGCCCGCAATTATGATTATCTCATAGTCAACGGCGAACTGGAAACAGCCGTTGATGACCTTATAGCCGTTATCCGCGCGGAAAAACACACCCGCGAAAGGCAGCTGAAGCTGCTGGAGCAGCTTAAATCGGAATGAGCACGGCAGAGCTTCCGCATATTATAAAGGCTGCCGCCGTGGCGCTGGACAAGACCGTGTACAAAATGGATACCCTGTACACCTATCTTATTCCCGACGGAATGGATATCCGTGCGGGTATGCGCGTTGTTGTGCCGTTTGGCAAGGGCAGCAGAAGCAGAATAGGTCTGGTTTTTGCAGTGGGTGAGCTGAACGCTGATTCTGACGGCAATGTTGATACAAGCTCGCTTTGCGGCTTCGGCGAAAAGCGCTGGTCAGAGCTTGACGCAAGCGGCAGGAGCTTATGTCCCGTAAACAAGCTGAAACCCATATTTTCCGCGGCTGACAGCGAGCCTGTGCTCTCGGAAGAGCTTCTTCGGCTGTGCCACTGGATTCGCGATAATACCTTCTGCACCTTTTTTGACGCTTTCCGCGCTATTCTTCCGCCGGGGCTTGGATACACGCTGCGCACTCACTACAAGCTTGCCTCTGCCCTGCCCGACGACCTTTCGACGGAAGAAAAGGCTCTGGCGCAGATTCTGTGTTCTTCAGCCGACCAGCAGACGCTCGACGAGCTTGCCGCTGCGCAGCAAAACACCGCAGCATTCAAGGGGCTGCTTGAAAAGAACGTTGTTACACGCTCCGAGCAGCTGAAAAGGCGCGTCGGCGATGAAATGCAAATAATGCTGCGACCCGCGCAAACCGATGAGCCGCCGCGAAAGCTCACGCCGAAGCAGAGAGCGGTACTGGAATTTGTAGAGGGCGCAGAAACGGCTTCTCTGCATGAAATCAGCTATGCATGCACGGTTTCCCCGTCGGTTATAAAGCGTCTGGTTGGGCTTGGTCTGCTTGAACAGTACGAGCAGCAGATTTTCCGCACAGAGCCTGCCGAGCAATCAACCGAAAGCCTTGCAGACCTGCACTTCTCCCCTGCGCAGCAGACAGTGTTTGACGGTCTGCTGGAGCTTATGAACAACCCCGAGCCAAAGTGCGCGCTGCTTCGCGGAGTTACGGGCAGCGGAAAGACCTCGGTTTTTATTAAGCTAATCGAGCAGGCGCTTTTGCAAGGAAAGTCCGCAATTATGCTTGTACCCGAGATTTCTCTTACGCCGCAGATGGTGTCGAGATTCCGCAGGCTTTTCGGCGGAGATGTAGCAATAATGCACAGCAGCCTTTCGCTGGGCGAGCGCGCCGATGAATACACACGCATAAAGCAAGGCAAAGCGCGCATAGTAATCGGTACGCGAAGCGCGGTTTTTGCGCCCGTGCAGAATCTTGGCATAATTGTGATTGATGAAGAGGGCGAAAGTACTTACAAATCCGAGAGCGCACCGCGCTACCACGCAAGGGATATTGCAAAGCAGCGGTGCTTTGCGCACAATGCGTTTCTGCTGCTTGCCTCTGCAACGCCCGCAATCGAAAGCCGCTATTATGCCGAAAAAGGTCGTTACAGTCTGTTTCAGCTTGACGAGCGCTATAACAACGCGGTTCTGCCCGAGGTATTTATGACCGATATGCGCACTGAAGCGCAAAACGGCAATCACTCGGAATTCAGCGAGCCGCTGATTGAAGCCGTAAAAGAGAATCTGACGCGCGGCGAGCAGTCAATTCTGCTGCTTAACCGCCGCGGATATCATACCAGCGTACGGTGCGCAAGCTGCGGCGCAGCAATGGAATGTCCCAACTGCTCCGTTGCGCTGACCTACCACAAGGCAAACGACAGCGTTATCTGCCACTACTGCGGGTATATGCGCCGCGCAGAGGGAGTCTGTGAAAAATGCGGCAGCAAATTCCTTATGATGAAAGGTACGGGCACGCAGCGAATCGAAGACGAAATTTCCGAGATATTCCCCGAGGCGCGGATACTGCGCATGGACGCCGACACAACCTCGACCAAAAACTCATTCGAGAAGAAGCTCAAAGCCTTCGCCGACCATGAGTACGATATTATCGTAGGTACGCAGATGATTGCAAAAGGGCTTGATTTCCCCGACGTTACGCTTGTGGGCGTATTGAGAACCGATAACTCACTGTACGCCTCGGATTTCAAGGCGTACGAGCGCACATTCTCGCTGATTACGCAGGTGGTTGGGCGCTCGGGCAGAGCGGGAAAGCGCGGCAGGGCGTACTTGCAGACATTTTCGCCCGAGCATTATGTGCTGAATCTTGCCGCCGAACAAAACTACGAGGAATTTTACAGGCAGGAGATTGAGCTGCGCGAAGCGCTTGTTTACCCGCCGTTCTGCGATATCCTTTCGGTGGGATTTTCGGGGCTTACCGAAGCCGCCGTTTTCAGTGCAGCAAAAGCGTTTGCTCAAAAGCTGAATCAGAATGTATTGAACAGAGAGCTTAAGATTCCGATTAAGGTGCTCGGACCCGCAAGATACGCCGTAAGCAAGGTAAACGGGCGGTTCCGCTGCCGGCTTATGATAAAATGCCGAAACAGCAAAACGCTGCGCGCGCTGATTTCAGCCGTGCTGGAAGCAATGGCAGACGACCCTATATCAAGGAACATATCCTGCTTTGCCGATATGAACGGCGAGGCTTGAATACAGGAGGACAATATGGGAATCAGAAATATATACAAGTTCGGTGAGGATGCGCTGCGAAAGAAATGCCGCGAGGTCACTAAATTCGACTCGCGTCTGTGGGCGCTGCTGGATGATATGTACGACACAATGTCACAGTACAGCGGCGTAGGTCTTGCCGCCCCGCAGGTGGGAATACTCAAGCGCGCGGTTGTAATCGACATCAGCGGCGAGCTGAAAAACCCGCGAAAGGGCTTTAAGAAAAGCCCGATAAATCACTACGGAAGAATAGAGCTTATCAACCCCGTGATTATCAGCTCCGAGGGCGTTCAGCGCGGTGAGGAGGGCTGTCTGTCTAACCCCAACAAATACGGCATTGTCGAGCGACCCAAGCTTGTCACCGTTAAGGCGCAGGACAGAAACGGCAACGAGTTCACAATAAGCGGCGAGGATTTGCTTGCAAGGGCATTCTGCCATGAAATCGACCACCTTGACGGAATACTCTACATCGACAGAGAGGTAAGCAATGATTCGTGAAATACTGCAATTCGGCGACGAGCGACTGCGTCAGAAAAGCGTTGAGGTAGACAAATTTGACGAGGAACTGTGGACATTGCTGGATGATATGTACGAAACCATGTGTGAATCGGGCGGAGTAGGTATCGCAGCGCCGCAGGTAGGCGTATTCAAGCGCGTTATCGTGATTGACGTTGACGACGACAACGGCGTAATCGAGCTGGTAAATCCCGTAATCACCTGCATACGCGGCAAGCAGCGCGGTGAAGAGGGCTGTTTGTCATACGCGGGGAAATCGGGCATTGTTACCCGCCCCGCCAAGGTAAGACTTACCGCGCGTGACCGTTACGGAAGAAAGCGCAGCTATTTCGGCAGAGATTTACTCGCAAGAGCCTTCTGCCATGAGGTGGACCACCTTAACGGAATACTCTACTGCGATAAGGTTGAGGAATGGATTGAAAGCAAGGAGGATGACTGATGAAGCTTGTATTTATGGGAACCCCCGAATTTTCGCTTGCCTGCCTTGAAAAGCTGATTGAAGCAGGTCATGAGGTCTGCGCGGTATTCACGCAGCCCGACAAACCCAAAAACCGCGGCAAAAAAATTCAGATGACCCCCGTCAAGGAGTGCGCATTGGCGCATGGCATACCCGTGTATCAGCCGAGCAGCCTACGTCGCGGCGAGGAAGCGGAAGAAATGCTCGCTTTGCTTAAAGAGCTTGCTCCCGAGTGCATAATCGTTGTTGCTTACGGTCAGATTCTGCCGAAATCCGTGCTGGATATCCCCAAATACGGATGTATCAACGTTCACGCCTCGCTTCTGCCCCGATACAGAGGCGCAGCGCCGATTCAGCGCTGTATTCAGTACGGCGAGAAAAAGACGGGCGTTACCACCATGTATATGGCAGAGGGTCTTGATACGGGAGATATGATTCTGACTGCCGAAACCGAAATCACGCCCGATATGACGGGTGCAATGCTGCATGATATTCTGGCGGCACAAGGCGCAGAGCTTATCGTTGAAACGCTGAAGCAGGTTGAAGCAGGCGTCGCTCCTCGCACACCGCAGACGGAATGCGAGGATGAATACGCAAGGTACGCCCGCATGATTACAAAGGAAGAGCTGCTGCTTGATTTCAGCAAGCCCGCTGCGCAGCTGCGCGCGTTTGTTATGGCAATGTCGGACAGTCCTTGCGCTTATACAATTTTCGGGGGCAAACGCCTGAAAGTATTCGCGGCTGAAACAGGAGAAAAAACAGCCGCCGAGGCAGGAACGGTTACAAATCCCGACAGCTTTTCGGTTGCCTGCGGCGACGGAATCGAATTGAGATTTCTTGAGGTTCAGCCCGAGGGCGGCAAGCGAATGAGCATTGCTGATTTTTTGCGCGGCAGAAAACCCGAAAAAGGCACAAGGCTGGGAGAGTAATTCTTGGGAAAAACACTCTGTTTGAAAACCTGTGAATTTTTTATATTTTTCCTCTTGACAAAGCCGCGATGATAGAGTAAAATAAAACTACAACCAAACAACGTGAAAGGAATAATGTCATGGCTGATTTTGAAGAAGAAAACCTGATTGAAGAAGCAGACGCGCTTGACGAAGAAGACGGCGTAATCGAGCTTGAGGATGAGGACGGCAACATATCACGCTTCTATTTTGTAGATTCGGTAGAGTATAACGGCGTTACCTACTACGCGCTTGTTCCCGAGGATGCAATCGCCGATGATGAGGGCGACGGCGCAGACCAGTTCGTGGTGCTTAAGGAGCAGGAGGTTGACGGCAACATGATGCTGATGACCATTGACGATGACAACGAGTACAACGAAATCGGCGAGGTATTCCTTCAGCGTTTTGCCGAGCTTCCGGGCTATGAGGATTGATTTGGCAATTCAATAAGGAATAAAGCGCGGGCACGGAGAATATAATATCAGTGTAAAATATACTGCCTTGTAAATCGGCGTATGCCGGTGTGCGTTTAAGCATAACATTATGAATCCAACATGTATAAAAAGGGATTTCTGCTCTTGAAGACTATTGCAGACCTCCCCTCATGCCGGAGTTTTCCGTTGTACTGAGGGATGACTGGGAGCGAGAACCTTCGAGGCGATTTTACCCACCCTGCTGAGAGCGGGTTTTATAAGTATGCCTCACGGCAAGGCGGTGAATTGATAATAAGAGCGCAAGCTCAAAAAAGGGGGGAGTCACTCAAATGACTCCCCCGATATTTTTGGTTTACTTGCTGCCGAATCCGCCGAACAGACCGCCCAGCTTTCCTGCGATATCATCAATATTGATTTTAGCCTTGATTCCGTCAACCACCTGCATAATCTGATCATCGGGCAGGTCGATTCCGATAAGGTCTTCAACCGTCTTTATGGGCTCTTTCTGGAATTTTGCGGCGATGTCCTTGTCCGCCTTGATTTTTTCAACAATCTCGTCAATTTTTGCTTTGATATCCATGTCAGTATTTCCTTTCGTTGTATGATGCGCGGCTTATGCTCCGCAATCAGATTATACCACATAACGCAAAGAATTTCAAGAGCATATTGCACTTGACAAAAAATCCAAACTGGAATATAATTTTGAAAAAGGAGGAATTACATTGCCGTATTATGTTATGAAAGGTGATATTACAAAGGTTAATGCCGACGCAATTGTAAACGCCGCGAACAATTCTCTTCTGGGCGGAGGCGGCGTTGACGGTGCGATTCACCGCGCAGCAGGCAGGCAGCTTCTGGAAGAGTGCAGAGCTCTGGGCGGCTGCAGCACCGGCGACGCAAAGGTTACAAAGGGGTATAATCTGCCGTGCAGCTATGTGATACATACCGTCGGACCTGTCTGGCGCGGCGGCAGCAACGGTGAAGAAGCCCTGCTGCGCTCATGCTACACTCGCTCGCTGGAGCTTGCAAGAGAGAAAGGCTGCAAAACAGTCGCATTCCCGCTGATTTCTGCGGGAGTTTACGGCTACCCCAAGTGGGAAGCGCTGCGCGTTGCCGCTGATGCAATATCGGATTTTCTCGCCGTTAGCGAGGATATGACAGTGACGCTGGTGCTGTTTGACCACAGTATCGTAAGTGAAATCACAAGCCGTTTTTCCGATATAAAAAGCGCGCTGGATTCTTTTGAGGATAACGATTGCTTTGAAAATATGTCTGCCGAAAGCGGTTTGAAATTCGGGAAATCCATGAGAATGATGTCTGCGCGCATGGAAACGGCAGAGTTAGCTGCGCCCTCATGCGCTTCGGCAGGGCTTGACGATATGCTGAAAAATCTGGATTGTTCCTTCTCGGAGAAGCTGCTGCAGCTTATTGACCTGCGCGGCATGAAAGACACCGAGGTGTACAAACGCGCCAATATTGACCGCAAGCTGTTCTCCAAGATACGCTCCGATAAGAATTACCGCCCAAGAAAAACAACCGTGCTTGCCTTTGCGGTTGCGTTAAGGCTCACCGCCGCAGAAACCGACGAGCTGCTCAAATGCGCAGGCTATGCGCTTTCTCACAGCCGCAAGCTGGATGTTATTGTGGAGTATTTTCTCAACAAGGGGATTTATGATATCTACGAAATTAACGAAACGCTGTTTGCGTATGATGAGTCGCTGATTGGCGGATAAAATAATAACGGTCGGATTTCTCCGACCGTTACAGGCTGTCGATAAAGCCCCGTCTGCGTTGTCGCTCTGCACCATGACAGGCACAAAGCCTAGTCATGGTGCGCGCTCCTAGCATCCAGAGCTTTCTCGCCACCCTTATTATTTCACTTTTTCGACAAGCTTAACGGTCGGATTTCTCCGACCGTTAAGAATGTTTTCAAGACAAAAAATCACGACTACCCTTTTATTATACATCGGTTTCTCATTTTTGTCAAGCAGATTTTTCGCATAATGGAGCGGTTTTCGACTGTTTTGAGAAAAAATCATATATTTACACAAAATGCCCGTGTGCAATTTATTGACACCGACAATGGATTTTTTCGCAGAATTGCTTGACAGTATGCGGGAAATGTGGTATTATAATATCAAGGAAAAGGCAAAAGCAAAAGCCGATTCCAAGAACGAAAGCTGTTCAGCAGAAAGGAAGCGAGTCCGATGGAAAGTATAGAAGAACAGCATAATTCATCTGCGGCTCGTGCCGACAGCTGAGCCGATAACATGGAGCGAAGATTTGCGCGGGGCCTGTCATCCCATAGGCGCAAAAGCCGCTCATCTCAAAGCGATTGCTTAATAAGAGCCGGTTGGTTGGCTTACGCAGATGAATCCGAAATCGCTACGGCGTTCACATAGATACTCTTGATAGGAACTAAGGTGGTTATCATGTGCGGTGTTGCTGTAACCTAAGGCTTTACGGAAATAGAAAGGGCGAGTCCGATGTCCCGTAATTGTTATACTTAAACAATTCGTTAAGGCGGTACAATCCAATGAACTCATAAATCTATTATCTATTACAATTGAATAGTGTAAGCCCCTGCTGATGCGGGGGCTTTTGATTTTCTCTTTTTTTGCATTTTCTATTGCAAAAACACAGGTTTTGTGGTACAATATACACAAGAATTATTTGAACGGGTGATAAGAATGGAGTTTTCTCTCAACGCGGGCGAATGGAACAGCGTTTTCGCCGTACCGTCGTCTATCGTTGACCGATATCTGCTGCTTGCGGGCGAGGATTCGCTGAAGCTGATACTGTTTCTGTTAAGGCACGGCGGCGAGCGTTTTACTGCGGAACGTCTGCGAATGGAGCTGGGGTTCAAGCGCGTGGGCGAACTGGAGGATGCAGCGCTGTTCTGGGTAGAACGCGGCATAATCCGCGCAGAGAGCGGCGAGCTTTCACCTGCCTGCGAGGATAAGCCTGCGGTTGAGCAATCCGAGGCTTCAGCACAGGATACACAGCAGCCTGCCGAGGAGAAAAAAAGCAGCGTTCGCAAGATAGACAGCAGCCAAGCAATTGTTTACTCACCCGCCGATATCGCGGGCAGAATTAAGCAAGACCCTGCTGTAAGCTATTTGTTCGGCGAGGCGCAGACGCTGTATGGGCGCCCGCTGCGCAATCCCGAAAGTCAGCTGGTAATTTCGCTGGTAGATTTCTACGGATTGCCCGCTGAGGTTTCTGCGCTGTTGCTGAAATATTGCTTCAGCATTGGAAAATCGTCACAGGGGTTCATAAAATCCATGGCACAGAATTGGTCTGACGAGGGCATTACCGACGCTGAAAGCGCCGATAAAAAGCTTGCAAAGCTGGAGCGTGCAAACTCCGTTGAAGAAACCCTGCGCCGCGGAATGGGCTTGCAGACAAGGTTTGTTAAGCCGCAGCTTGAATACATCAGAAAATGGTCAGAGGATTGGGGCTTTTCAGCGGATATGATTCTGCTGGCGCATGAAATAAGCCAGACCAACACAGGTAAATTAAGCTTTCCATACATAAACAAGATTCTCGAAAACTGGCACAGCGAGGGCATTTCTACAGCCGAGGCGGCAGAAAAGCGCTCGGAGGAATATAACAGCAGCAAGCAAAACGAAAGCAAGCCTGCTCAAAACAGCTCCGATTCCTCGCTTAACACCAGCGAGCTTGAGCAGCAAATCTGGCTGAAGTATCAATCCGACAAAAAGTAAGAGGGCTACATGAAAATTACCGATATATATTTTGACAAGGCTCACGAACAGCTGGAACAGAGCAAACGCGCCAATAAAAGCCTTGAAAGACAGCGCAAGGATGAAATCTATCGCGTTATTCCCGAATATCACACGTTGGAAGCAAAGCTTGCCGAATCGTCGCGCAAGCTGGTTCTGCTGATAATTTCCCACGCCGAAAACGCGCAGCAAAAAATTGAAGAGATTGAGCAGGAGAACAAGGCAATTCAGGCGGCAATGGCGGAGCTTCTGCAAAGCCACGGCTACCCTGCCGATTATCTTGAGCCGATTTTCAGCTGCAAAATCTGCGAGGATACCGGCGCGCATGACGGCAAATGGTGCGAATGCTTTAACCGCTTGCTGCTTAAAGCCGCCGCAGATGAGCTTAACGAGGTTTCCCCGTTGAGCCTTTCTGAATTTTCGGCATTTAGTCTTGATTTTTACTCCGACGCTAAACAGGGCAATGCGCCCTCTCCGCGCGAGATTATGAATCATAACCTTGAATTCTGCAAAAGCTATGCCGAAAGATTTACTCCCGGCTGCGAGGGAATACTTATGGTGGGTAACACCGGTCTTGGCAAAACGCACCTCTCGCTTGCAATCGCAAACGAGGTAATAAAGCGCGGTTTCAGCGTAATTTACCGCTCGGTGCCCGAGCTTATGCGGGTAATCGAAAAGGAGTATTTCGGCAAGTCCGATGGCGACACCATTTCGATTCTGACAAGCAGCGACCTGCTTATTCTGGATGATTTGGGAGCGGAGATGTCCAAGCCGCAGTACGAATCGTTCCTTTATGAGATTCTGAATGCGCGTGTAAACCGAGGTCTGCCCCTGATTGTAAATACAAATCTCTCGTATACAAACCTTAAGTCGCGCTATGAGGACAGAATTTTTTCAAGGCTCAATCTGTCGGAGGTTCTGTTCTTTGCGGGCGAGGATGTAAGACCAAGATTGCCAAAGAAAACGTAATTTCTGAAATATTTTAACGGAGGTACATGATTATGGGAAAATTAAGAGTTGGAATGCTCACAAGCGGCGGCGACTGCCCCGGTCTTAACGCGACCATTCGCGGCGCGGCAAAGGCAATCTATGAGGCTTTCGGCGAGGACAATGTGGAGATTATCGGTATCCATGACGGCTACCACGGACTGATTCACGGAGTTTACAAGTCCATGACGCCCTCGGATTTCTCGGGAATACTCACACAGGGCGGCACAATTCTCGGTACAAAGCGCACACCTTTCAAGATGATGCAGATTATCGAGGACGACAAGGTGGACAAGGTCAAGGAAATGAAGCAGACCTACAAGGACCTCAAGCTGGACTGCCTGTTCACTCTGGGCGGCAACGGCACTCACAAAACAGCAAATATGCTCTCCGAGGAGGGTCTGCACGTTATCGGCTTGCCCAAGACAATTGACAATGATATTTACGGCACTGATGTTACATTCGGATTCCACTCCGCAGTGGATATCGGCACGGAGGTCATCGACCGTATTCACACAACCGCCAACTCACACAGCCGCATAATGGTAATTGAGATAATGGGCAACAAGGCAGGCTGGCTTACGCTGTATTCGGGTCTTGCAGGCGGAGCTGATATCATTCTGCTGCCCGAGATTCCGTTTGATATCGACAAGGTAGCGCAGGCTTGCCAGAAGCGCGCCGACGCAGGCAAGGACTTCTCAATTCTCGCCGTTGCAGAAGGCTGCTTCGATACAGAAGAAGCCAAGCTCAAGAAAAAGGAACGTGCAAAGCTCCGCGCAGAACGCGGAGAAACCACTGCAACTGCGCGTATAGCAAAGGAAATCCAACTGCGCACAGGTCTTGAAACCAGAACTGTTGTACCGGGTCACATTCTGCGCGGCGGCAGCCCCTCTGCCTACGACAGAATTCTCGCAACGCAGTTCGGCGCTCACGCAGCGCAGCTGTTAAAGCAAAAGCGCTACGGCTACACCGTCGCTATGGTTGACGGTAAAATCACAGAGAATCCGCTCAGTGATGTGGCAATGAAAACCAAGTTCGTTCCTGTTGACAGCAAGCTGATTGTAACTGCCCGCGATATCGGCATTTCCTTCGGCGATTGATACTACCGTTAATTCACCGCGGTGTGATATACAACGCGGTGAATAACATTTTTATGGATTATGAAATTATTTGTTGATGACACCAGAGATTTTCCGCCCGGCACAAACGCTGCGCGCGATTACGCTTCGGCGATTAGTATGCTTAAGCTGAACGATATTTTCAAATTCGATTTTGTTTCGCTTGACTACACGCTGGGTGATGGGTACACAGGGCTCGATATTCTGAAATTCATGCACCTGAACAAGATATATCCGCATAGAATAAATATTCACTCCAATAATGTTCAGGGCAGGCAGGAAATGATGTCTTACATCCATGAGTATTTCCCGGAAAGTGTAATTCTGACGGCTAATATGCTGGATAAATAACATTTTATCCGTGCTATACCTATTGCAATAATATGCATTTTATGATATAATAAAAATGTCCTCGCACTGTTATATCATAACCTTTCGGTAATGATAGCAATATTATTCGGCTCGGAGGTGAGACAAATGATAGGGGAATATAAAATCATAGCCTTGTGTCTTTCAAAAATTCACGATTCTACAAGCCATGAGCTTACAGTGGAGCTTAACAAGGCGGTAAGCAAATTCGGGTACAGAGTTTTTGTATACAACACCTGCTCCGACCTGTATTGGAACACCGTTGAAGAAACAGGCGAAGCTTCCGTCTTTGAGCTGATGGATTTCAGCATAATTGACGCTGTTGTGATTTTCGACGACCGATTAAAGAACAAATCCGTCTTAAACAAGATTATCGGACAATCGCACGACGCAGATATCCCTGTATTTATTATTGACGGACAGGGCTATTACAGATGCATAAATGTAAAATTCGATTATGAAAAAGGCTTTGAAAAGGTTGTAAGACATATAATCTGCGAGCACGGAATACACGATATTCATTTTATCAGCGGTATTGAAAACAATCCCTTTTCCGAAACGCGCACCGAGGTTCTTAGGCGCGTAATGGCTGAAAACGGTCTGCCCTTCACCGATGATATGATAAGCTACGGTCAGTTCTGGTCCGAGCCGACAATTGCAGCGGTTGAAAAGCTTATCACCAAAAACAGGCTGCCAAGGGCTATAATCTGCGCGAACGATTCAATGGCGATTGCAGCAAGCGAAACGCTGCGCAAGCACGGCTATTGCGTGCCCAATGATATAGCTGTAACAGGATTCGACGGAATTGAAGAAATATTTTTCTGCCAGCCGGCAATTACTTCTTGTAAATGCAGCTATGCCGATATAGCAAGCATTATTTTAAGCTTATTGCCAAAATGCGAGAACGACCGTCTGCGCAGCGGTGAATACTATGTTGTCCCGCAGCTGATTGTCGCAGAATCCTGCGGCTGCGCCGAGCATTTTAACATGGATTACGCGGATTACATCTCCAGAGTTTCCGACCGTTTCCACAGGTATCAGGAGGAAGAACACAGCCTCATGCAGCTTAGCACAAAGGTGCAGACAAGCGAAAGCTTCGCTCATGCCTCCGAACACATAAAGCAGCATAACAAGGTTATTTACAACGCTTGTATTCTGCTTAACCGCAACTGCATAGACAGCACCGTGAATCTTCTGGAGCTGCCCGAGTGCGATACTCATTTTAATGAGAAGATGTACCTTTTCTTTGACGCTGAGAGCAACTCTCAGGACGAGAACCGAAATATCATGCTTAAAGAAATCGTGCCGGAGCTTGACCGCAAGCTTAATTCGGGCTACCCGCTGATTTTCACGGCGCTGAATTATTCGAGCGTTCCGCTTGGGTATGTCTGCTTTACATTTTATAGCTATTCGATAGCGAATTATTACAAGATTTCGCAGACCTGCAGCATTCTCAACAATGCAGTGGGAGGTCTGCATAATCTGCAATACCTGCGCTTCCTTGCCGGAAAGGTAGAGCAAACCTACCGCCTTGACGCGCTTACGGGGCTCAATAACCGAATCAGCTTTGCAAGGGATTTTGAAAAAATGATAATGAATCTTCCGCCTGATACCGGTATCACCGTTGTAATGGCTGACTTGGACAGGCTGAAATACATCAACGATACCTTTGGACACGACGAAGGAGATATAGCAATTAAGGCTGTTGCAGACGCCCTTAAGACGGCGTGCCCCGAGGGGGCAATTCTGGCGCGCTTCGGCGGAGACGAAATGCTGGGCGTGATAGCCTCCGAGGTTGACCGATTTGATATTCGCGCTGCGCTTGACGGCTTTTTAAGCGAGCATAACACCCGTATGGGCAAGCCATACGAGGTTTCGGCAAGTCTGGGAGTATATGTTACCTCACCCGACGAAGAGCTTGTTCTTGAAGAACTTGTAAAGAAAACCGACAGGCTGATGTACAACGAAAAAGCCCGCAAAAAGGCAATGTTTGCAAACAATCAGAGCTAATCACAGCAAGGAGATACAATGAGAAAGATTCTTTTGGCAATATGCTTATGCGTTTCGTTTGTTTTTATTAGCGGCTGCAATAACAAGGTGATTTCCGCAGCCTCGGAATCACTGACAGATTACACGCAAGCAGAGCCTGACAGCGGTGAAACTACCGTAAATTCCACAAAATCCGAGCCGCAAACCGAATCATCATACACGCAGACAACCGAAGCATCCGAAGTAAGCGTCAGCCAAACACAAACCGCCGATTACCTGACCGATACCTCCGACAATTACGAATCGGAAAATACTGCGGCAATCGACGAGCACGGCACATACACCACAAAGGATGACGTTGCACTGTATATTCACACCTACAACAAGCTGCCCGATAATTTCATCACCAAGAAAGAGGCTGAAGCGCTGGGCTGGCCGGGCGGCGAGCTTGAAAAGTACGCCCCGGGCAAGTGCATTGGCGGCAGCTATTTCGGCAACTACGAAAAGCTTTTGCCGACTAAAAAGGGTCGCGAGTATCACGAATGTGACATTGATACTCTGGGTGCAAAATCACGCGGCGCAAAGCGCATTGTGTATTCCAACGACGGATTGATTTACTACACCGAGGACCACTACGAAAGCTTTGAGCTGCTTTACGGGGAGGAATAAACATGAAAAAGCTGCTGCTTGACGGCGAGCGAATCCCCGACCGCGATTCGCTGCACACTACACTTAAGAGGGTGCTGAACTTCCCCGATTACTACGGCAATAACCTGGACGCCCTGCACGACTGCCTTACCGACATCAGCGAGGAAGTCATGGTTTACATTAACCTCCAAACGCTGCACGAAAATCTCGGCGGCTACGCCGATTCCCTGCTTGAGGTTATGCGTGCTTCAGCAAGTGAGAATAAATGGCTGCATATTACGGTAATTGAATAACATAATCGCCGCAGAAATACTGCGGCGATTCAGGCTGTCGATAAAGGCGCATCTGCGGTGTCAACGGCATAATCGGCAGGCACAAAGCCTAGCCGATATGCCGTTTCCTAGCATCTGCACCTTTCTCGCCACCCTGATTATTTCACTTTTTCAACAAGCCGAATCGCCGCAGAAATCTGCGGCGATTTTTAGTATTATTCAGCGAACATTGCGGTTGTGAGGTATCTTTCACCCGTATCGGGAAGCAGCGCTACAATCGTCTTGCCCTTGTTTTCGGGGCGCTTTGCAAGCTCAACAGCAGCCTTTACAGCTGCACCCGAGGATATGCCAACCAACACGCCCTCCTCCTGCGCCACGCGTCTGCCGTATGCAAATGCATCCTCATTCTCAACAGTAATTACCTCATCATAGATGCTTGTGTCAAGCGTATCGGGAACAAAACCCGCGCCGATTCCCTGAATCTTGTGAGGTCCTGCCTTGCCTGTTGAAAGAACCGGCGAGCTTGCAGGCTCAACAGCAACTATCTTGACGTTCGGATTCTGCGACTTTAAGTATTTGCCAACGCCCGTAACCGTTCCGCCTGTGCCGACGCCAGCTACAAATATGTCAACCTTACCCTCGGTATCATTCCATATCTCAACGCCCGTTGTAGCCTCATGCGCCGCGGGATTTGCAGGGTTTGTAAACTGCGACGGAATAAAGCTGTTCGGGATTTCCTCGGCAAGCTCCTTTGCCTTTGCAATTGCACCGCTCATACCCTTTGAACCCTCGGTAAGCACCAGCTCCGCGCCGTACGCCTTCATCAGATTGCGGCGTTCAATACTCATGGTTTCGGGCATTGCTATTATTACCCTGTATCCTCGCGCTGCCGCTATCGCCGAAAGTCCGATTCCCGTATTACCGCTGGTCGGCTCTATTATTACACTTCCCGGCTTAAGCAGACCCTTTTCCTCCGCGTCAAGTATCATATTCTTCGCAACTCTGTCCTTTACGCTTCCCGCAGGATTGAAAAGCTCCAGCTTTGCAATTATCGTTGCCTCCAGCCCCTCTGTTTTTTCAATATGAGTAAGCTCCAGCATCGGTGTGCCGCCAATCAATTCCGTTACATCTTTTGTGATTTTCATAATGTTGTCCTCCTATGTAGTAAATATCATAATGCCTATCGGCTTTATATGCATTATAGCACAACCATAACAATTTGTCAAGGGGTTTTTCTAAAAATTTCAAAAAAATTCCCGCAGCTTCCTGCGGGAACAATTTATTCATTTGCAGACTTGCGAGGTTTTTTCTCCTTTTTGAGAGTGTTGTTATGCTCAACAATCGGCTCCCCTGTACCATTTACGCAGTCAGCGGTAATGGTAATCTTTGAGATTGTGCGGTCACTGGGAGCAGTGAACATTATGTCACGCAGCGTATTCTCTACGATAGAGCGCAGACCGCGCGCGCCCGTCTTTCGCTCGATTGATTTCTGGGCAATGGAACGCAGCGCATCCTCTTCAAACTCAAGGTCGATATTGTCTGCCTTAAACAGGTACTTGAACTGCTTGATAAGCGCATTTTTCGGCTCGTCAAGGATTCTTACAAGAGCCTCCTCGTCAAGCGCGTCAAGCACGGTTACAACAGGCAGTCTGCCTATAAGCTCCGGGATGATTCCGAACTTAACCAAATCCTCTTGGCTTACCTGATGCAGCACCTCGTAGGTTTCTTTCTGCTTGGAGCTCTTAACGTCAGCGCCAAAGCCCATTGCAGAGGATGATACTCGTGAAGCAATCATCTTCTCAATACCCTCGAACGCGCCGCCGCAGATAAACAGAATGTTCTTCGTGTTAATCTGGATGAACTCCTGATGCGGATGCTTTCTTCCGCCCTGCGGAGGTACATTTGACACTGTACCCTCTACTATTTTCAGCAGCGCCTGCTGAACGCCCTCGCCGCTTACGTCACGGGTGATAGACGTATTCTCGGAGCGTCTGGAAATCTTGTCTATCTCATCAATGTAGATAATTCCGCGCTCCGCTGCTTCGATATCGTAATCAGCAGCCTGAATAAGCCTCAGCAGAACATTCTCAACATCCTCGCCGACATAGCCTGCCTGCGTAAGCGTTGTAGCGTCCGCAATAGCAAACGGCACGTTCAGAATCTTTGCAAGAGTCTGCGCAAGCATTGTCTTACCTACACCGGTAGGTCCAAGCAGCAGTACATTGGATTTCTGAAGCTCAATATCCTCGGGCTCTTCGTCGTTAAGCAGCGTTCTCTTGTAGTGGTTATAAACCGAAACGCTCAGGATTTTCTTCGCCTGCTCCTGACCGATGATGTATTCATCCAGATACGCTTTAATACGCTCCGGAGTAAGATTCTCTTCGTTCGCAAGCGGTGTTTCTACTGCGCTGTCAGCACGCTTGGAAGCTTTGCCGCCCTTTATATCGCCGTTTTCTACCAGCATATTGTAGGAGGTAAGTATACACTCGTCGCATATTGCAAACCCGCCTGCTTTGCTGGCAAACACCATTCTTCTAACCTGACTCTCTGTTTTCCCGCAAAAGGAACATACCATCATAAGCTATAATCCTCTCAAATGTTGGTGAAAATGTAATAAGAGCTGTTCGTATGACGTTTTACCGCTTACGAACAGCTCGCATTCTTACTTGATGTCAGCGCGGCTGCTGTACACCTTATCTATAATACCGTATTCCAGAGCCTGCTCAGCAGTCATAAAGTTGTCACGCTCGGTGTCGCGGCAAATTGTTTCATAATCCTTGCCAGTGTTCTCGCTGAGGATTCTGTTGAGCTTCTCCTTAGTACGCTGAAGGGAGTTTGAGCGTATCATAATGTCCGTAACCTGACCGGAAATTCCGCCGCCGGCAATCAGGGGCTGGTGAATCATAATCTCGCTGTTCTTCAGTGCAATTCTCTTGCCCTTAGTGCCTGCCGAAAGCAGGAATGCGCCCATAGATGCAGCCATGCCCATGCAAATTGTAGAAACATCGCACTTGATGTACTGCATAGTGTCATAGATTGCCATACCGTCTGTTACAGAGCCGCCCGGGCTGTTGATATACAGCGAGATATCCTTATCGGGGTCCTGACCCTCAAGGTAGAGAAGCTGAGCAACTACCACGCTTGCAGTTGCCGAATTAACCTCATCGTGCAGCAGAATGATACGGTCATTCAGCAGACGCGAGAAAATGTCATAAGAACGCTCACCGTGTGCGCTCTGTTCAACTACATAAGGAATATATGCCATAATAACCACCCTTTCTCCGCTGTTGCGGAAACAGAATATTGCCAGCCGCTATTGTCCGCCCGCATGAGCGGACATAAAGCAGCGCTACTAACACTTTATATTACTCGGATACCTCGGAGGTCTCGGAAATGTTAGCGTTGTCGCGTACAAGGTTGAGTGCCTTCTCAATGCGAACATCGTTCTTGATTGCGTCGGCGGGGATAGCAGCCTTAACCTTGTCTATCTCCATCTTGTACATTTCTGCCATGTCTGCGTATTCCTTCTCGATATCCTCGTCTGTAACCTCAATGCTCTCCAGCTCGGCAATCTTCTCAAGAGCAAGACGCAGGTCAACCTGACGCTTTGCAACATCAGCGAAGCTTGCGCGGAACTGCTCTATTGTAAGACCTGTGTACTTGAGATAATCCTCAACCTTGATACCGCTTCTTGCTGTCCAGTCGCGGATAATCTCATTCTCGCGCTGAGTGTACATAGCCTGCGGAACCTCAGCCTCAAACTTTGTGAGCAGAGCGTCAATCAGAGCATTGTCAACCTGATTGGACATCTCATCCTCAGCCTTCTTCTCAAGGTCTGCCTTAACCTTCGCCTTGAGCTCGTCAAGCGTCTCAACCTCGTTATCAACTTCCTGCGCGAACTCATCGTCAAGCTCAGCCAGAATCTTTTCCTTAAGCTCCAGCACCTTGCACTTGAATACTGCGGGCTTGCCTGCAAGGTCCTCTGCCTGATAGCCCTCGGGGAAGGTTACATTTACATCAAACTCCTCGCCGATATTCTTGCCGACAATCTGCTCCTCAAAGCCGGGAATAAACTGACCCGAACCAAGCTCAAGCGGGAAATTCTCGCCTTTGCCGCCGTCAAATGCAACTCCGTCCATAAAGCCCTCAAAATTGATTACAGCCGTATCGCCCATCTGAGCAGGTCTGCCCTCAACGGGAGATACAACGCCGTTTCTTGCGCGCATCTTGTCAAGCTCAGCCATAACAGCCGCATCATCAACAGTCTTGACAATCTTTGTGATTTCTAATCCCTTGTAATCTGTAACATTTACATCGGGCTTAACAGTGATAACAAGCTTGAATACTGCGCCGTCTGTCAAATCCATTTTGGAAAGCTCGGGCTTAACATCAACAACGTCAAGACCTGACTTCTCAATAACATCCTCAACGTTTGCAGAGTAAAGTGTGTTTGCAGCCTCGTCAAAGAACACGCCCTCGCCATAGAGGTTCTCAATCATCTTGCGTGTTGCCTTGCCCTTGCGGAAGCCCGGCACATTGAATCTGTTCTTGTTCTTTGCATAAGCAGCATTGCACGCAGCGTCAACCTCTGCTGCGGGTACGCTGAATTCCACCTCGTAGGTGTTGGTCTGGGTCTTGTTCTGGGAAATGATTTCCATAATGTTTTCCTTCCTTGTATTTTAGTTAATTTTTACCGGTTCAAAGCCCACTCCGTCAGCGGAAACGAGCTTATACTCAATGCCCTGATACACGCCGTTTATCGCCCCGCGGATTGCGCCGCCGTGCAGATGTGCATAATAGCACCGCTTTACGCCGTACTTTTGCAGGACATCCGTTATATACACATTCTCCTCGCTGCGATAGACAGGCGGGTAATGTATAAATGCAACCAACTCTCCGCCCAGCTTTACGCCTTCTTTGAGTGAAGCCTCAAGTCTGGCTGCCTCGCGCAGAAGAATTTTTTGGTCCGGCTGCTCGCCGTTCTCTCTTATCCAGCCGCGCGTTCCGCAGATTGAAATACCCTCCGCCAGAAAAGCGTTGTTGAACAGAAAGCTTATGCTATCAAAGCCATTGGTCTGAATGAAATTATTCAGCTTGTTCATAGTGGACCACCACAAATCATGGTTGCCCTTGATAAGTATTTTCTTGCCCCGAAGCCGTGAGTGGATGTATTCAAGGTCCTTGCAGGTGTCCTCAAGCTTAAGCGCCCATGAGTGGTCGCCTATCAGCACTACCGTATCGTCGTCGGTAATCATGCTGTTCCAGCTTGATTCCAGACGTTCAAGGTAATTGCTCCAGCCCGAGAATATATCCATCGGCTTATCGGCGCCAAATGTAAGATGAAGGTCGCCTATTGTGTAAACCAAGCCAGCCTCCCTTTAATAAATCAGGACTTAAGGAACTCAAGAACCACGCCGCTCATATCCTGCTTCTCAACAGAGCCTGTGAATCTTACGGACTTGTCCTTTGTAGCAGCGAGGGGTGCGGGCATCTTTGTAGCGGTTTCCTTTTCAAGCTTTGCAATAAGCTCAAACTCATCTTCGATATCGCCGTTGCCGCCCAAAGCCGCATATACTGCTCTGCCGAACTTGTAGGGGTTTGCGGTGGAAGCGATTACCGTCTTTGTGGTATCGCCCGTGGACTTGCGATAATCCTCGTAAACCTTGACAGCAACTGCCGTGTGAGTATCAATAAGGTAGCCGAACTTTCCGAAAATGCTCTTGATTTCAGCCTCGGTTTCCTCATCCGAGCAGCAGCCAGCAAAGAACAGCTCATCAATCTTTGCCTTAACATCCGCGCTGATTTCGTACTTACCGTCAGTCTTGAGCTTGCCGAACCAATCGTTGATAACAGCGTCGTTCTCACCGCAAAGGTGGTACAGCAGACGCTCGAGATTGGAAGAAATAAGTATATCCATCGACGGAGAAACGGTTGTATAGAACTTTCTGTTTCTGTCGTACACGCCGGTGTTGATGAAATCTGTAAGTACATTGTTGCTGTTGGATGCGCAAATCAGCTTGTTTACGGGAATGCCCATAAGCTTTGCGTAATAAGCCGCGAGAATGTTGCCGAAATTGCCTGTCGGTACAACAACATTTATCTTATCGCCGAACTTGATTTCGCCCTTCTTCATCAGCTCTGCATAAGTGGACACATAGTATACAATCTGCGGCGCAAGTCTGCCCCAGTTGATGGAGTTTGCGCTGGAAAGCAGAATATTGTTCTTTGCAAGGCGGTCTGCAATCGCGCTGTCGGTGAAGATAGCCTTTACACCGTTCTGGCAGTCGTCAAAATTGCCCTTAACCGCGCATACATGAACATTTCCGCCCTCCTGCGTCGTCATCTGACGCTTCTGCATGGGGCTTACGCCGTCCTCGGGATAGAAAACTGTAATGCTTGTGCCGTCAACATCCTTGAAGCCCTCAAGTGCTGCCTTGCCGGTATCGCCCGAGGTTGCCACAAGAATCGCAATCTGCTTGCCGTCAACCGTCTTCTTTGCGGAGGTTGTCAGCAGGTAGGGCAGAATCTGGAGAGCCATATCCTTGAACGCGCAGGTAGGTCCGTGCCACAGTTCAAGAATATATGCGTTTAGCTCATCCAGCTTCTCAATTTCAGCAATGTTGTTTGTATCAAAATTCTTGTCATTGTAAGCGCTGTCTACGCAGTGACGGATTTCGTCGGGTGTGAAGTCTGTCAGCAGTCTGCTGAATACCTCATACGCGCGGTCAGCGTAGCTCATATCGCACATTGCGGTAATCTCTGCCTGCGTCAGCTGCGGTATGCTGTCGGGTACATAAAGTCCTCCCTCGTCGGAAAGACCTTTTGTGATAGCGTGAGCGCTTGTCACACTTATCGAGGAATTTCTTGTACTTCTGTAATTCATCAGGTATCTTCCTTTCATCGCGCTTCAATTCACGGTATAGATTCCGTCTGTGGTAAATGCTGCCTCGTATATCTTAATTCCAATTATCCGTGGAATATCTCCGCGCGTAATTTCTACCTCTGCTATGTCATATCTCGGCTGAAGGTCAGGCTGATTTTCGGAAAGGTAATAATCCGCTGTGGCTATTATCTTTGCCTGTTTTCGCCTGTCCACTGCCTCAACCCCCGAAACCATGCTGCCGTACTTTCGCGTTTTTACCTCGGTAAAAACAATACAACCGTCATGCTCGGAAATAATATCAATCTCACCGAATGGCTTACGGTAATTTCTGGCTATTATTCTGTGACCTCGCCTTACTAATTCAGCGCACACAGCGTCCTCGCCCAGCCTGCCCTTGCCCTGCTTATCCATTGCTTTTTGCCTTCTTCGCAAAATACTTCTTAAAGAAGCTTACTCGGTGAATAGGACACAAGCCGTGCTCGTCAACTGCGCTGTAATGCAGCTTTGTGCCATAACCCTTATGTATCTCAAAGCCATACTGCGGGTAAAGTTCAGCCTGCTGCTTCATATAGCGGTCACGCGCGACCTTTGCAAGAATCGACGCCGCCGCAATACTCGCGGACGTTGCGTCACCCTTGACAACAAGCCGCACATCGCCCTCAATCGGCGGACGTCTGTTGCCGTCAACCAGAACAATGTCAGCACTCATTCCCAAACCCTCGTATGCCCGCTTCATAGCGGTCATGGTGGCGGCAAGAATATTCATGCTCTCTATTTCCTCAACAGAGGCTCTGGCTATACAATAAGCCCTAGCCTTGCTGCGTATCTCATCAAAAAGCTGCTCGCGCTTCTTTTCGGTGAGCTTTTTGCTGTCATTCACACCCTCGATTACGGTTCCCTCATCGAAGATTACAGCAGCGGTGAATACATCGCCTGCCAGCGGACCTCTGCCTGCTTCATCAATGCCGCAGATTACGGCGCCGTTTCGCAAATCCGAATCATAGCCGAATAAATCCGACTTTTCTTCCATACTGTCAAGCGTCAGCTGAAGATTGTCATTTTCAGGGCTGTTCAAGCGTGATTCTGCCAATCTTACCACCTCTGTATTCATCTAAAAGAGCCGCTGCGGCGCGCTCTGTATCGGGCTGTCCGCCCGAAATCAGCATACCGCGCGACTTTGCAATATTAACCAGTATATCTCCCTCTTCGGGCAGCTTATACCTCGCCTTTATCAGCTCGGGGTAGTCCCTCAGAAGAAGCTCGCCCAGCGCCCTCGCAAGCGCCTCGGAATCCATTACGTCATCCTTGATTGCGCCTGTAAACGCCAGCTTCTGCGCCGCTGACTGGTCGTCAAACTTGGGCCACAGAATGCCCGGCATATCCAGCAGCTCAACATCCTTATCAATGGAAACCCACTGCTTGCCGCGCGTTACACCCGGGCGGTCTCCAACCTTTGTCTTTTTGGAATTCGCCATCCTGTTTATGAATGACGATTTGCCGACATTCGGTATACCAACAACCATAACCCTTAGAGCCTTGCCCACCATTCCTCGCGCTTTGCGCCGCTCGCTTAATTCACGCAGCAGCGTTTTTACCGTCGGAAGAAAGCGGTTTATGCCCTTTCCGCTGCGACAGTCACAGGTAAGCACCGTAATGCCCTGCTTTTCGTAATATGCCCGCCAGAGCTTTGTTGTGCTTTCGTCGGCGTAATCGCACTTGTTCATTATCATTATGCGCGGCTTGTCCTTTATCAGCTCATCCAGAATAGGATTTCTGCTGCTCTCGGGAATACGCGCGTCGGTAATCTCAACAACTGCGTCAACCATTTTAAGGTCAGCCTCTATCAGCCGCCTTGTTTTGGTCATGTGACCGGGAAACCACTGAATATTTCCTACATCGCTCATAACAAACCAAATTTGTTCATTGGGTAGATTTGTAAAATTGCCTTGCCCATTATCAAATCAACGTCAACCATGCCTACTTCATCGTGCTCACGGCTGTCCTTGGAATTGTTTCTGTTGTCGCCCATGACGTATACACAGCCCTCGGGCACAACATAATCAACATCGCTTACCGCGTCAAGCCAGCGGTTGTAATATGTCGGTTCCTTGATATAATCCTCGGACAGCGCCTCGCCGTTGCGGTAGACTATTCCATTGTCAAAATCAAAGCGGATAACATCACCCGCAACGCCGATTACCCTCTTGATTATCGGCTCGCCGAAAGTACCGTACTGGTTAGGTATTGCGTCTGCCTGAACAACCACTATATCACCGCGCTGCGGCGTATAGAAAAAGTTCGTGGCAATTACTCTGTCCTGGTCCTTCAGCGTGTTGTTCATGGAATCGCCGTCAACGGTTATTGACCTGAACACGAAGATATTCAGCAGTATCACCGCAAGAATAGCATACACAAAGCTTCCGACCCAGTCCAGACCCTCGGCAAAGCCGTTTGTCTTTTTCTCTTCGGAATTTTCGGAATCATCTTCGGGATTCTCGTCTTCGACAGCAGGCTCTTCGGGCAGTTTTTCTTCCTCGGCGTTTTCCGCGGAGATTACCTCGTCAAGCTCTGTTGCTTCCTGTTCTTCTCTGTCCATGTTATCGTTCATATCAAAACTCTTTCTCGCAATATCCCCGCCGAATGCCCCGCTTTCGCGGAGCAAAATGCGTGGATTGGGGATTGGTTCTCTCAAGCGCAGCTGCGCAGAGAATTAAACCTTGGACTTAACCTTGGCAGCCTTACCTACTCTGTCGCGCAGGTAGTACAGCTTAGCTCTGCGAACCTTACCGCTTCTTACAACCTCTACCTTCTCTACTGTCGGAGAATGCAGGGGGAATACTCTCTCAACGCCGCAGCCGTGAGCTACGCGTCTTACGGTAAAGGTCTCGTTGATGCCGCCGTGCTTCTTGGCAATAACAGTACCCTCGAACATCTGGATGCGGAACTTGTCGCCTTCCTTAATCTTTACGGATACCTTTACGAGGTCGCCGACCTCGATTGCGGGAGCCTCAGCCTTCATGCTGTCCTTCTCAATGATTTTCAGTGCGTCCATTTTTTCCTCCTAATGGTTTTCGGATATTCTTATCACCGACCTATTCGAGCAGAATCTGCCAAGGGCGTACCTTGATGACAGCGGACTATCCGTATTTAATGTGTGGTTTACACCGCGCATTAACACACATTGCTTGCCAAGCTTATGGCAGGGCATAGCAACGGATACTAAATGCTTTAATATTATAACACTGTCAAGCGAAAATTGCAAGCCCTTTTTTGAAATATTTTAGTAATTTTTATCTAGAATGCGAGTTTTTTTATGTACAAATCATCCAAATTGGCAGAAATTTCATCGGTAATGTCCTTAAATCGACACATTTTATCGTTGAGCTTTTCCCACGCGCCTTCCTCGGTGAGCAAATTTATAAGTCCCTGCTCAACCGTATTTCTCGCTGTGTGGACACAAGCGCCGCCGGATATTCCGCCAAGCTTTTCCAGATGCTCTGCGCCGTGAGCCGCAAACAGCTCGCCCGAAAGATACAGCTCATCAGGTGCGCCCGCTGTGCTTGAAATAAGCTCCAGCGCTGCCGCAAGCTTTGCCTTGTCCGATTGAATCGCTCTGATATCACTCTGCGAGATGTAAAAATCCTCGCCTATATAGAAAAGGTCGCGGTCGGTCATAATGCCGTCGCTGTCAAGCGCGCCGCGGCTAAGCATAAGCGAAGCCGCCGCAAGCGCTCCGGAGGGAGCAATTCCTATGCTTTCGCTGTCGCACATTACCGAGTAGCAAATCGTGCCGTCGGATTCCCGATAGACCTCGTCAATCGCACCGCTTTCGGCAGGCATTCCGCTTTCCAGTGCTTCACCCGTAAACGCCCCGCTTAATTCCGCAGAAAAACACAGCAGCTCTCCGTCTCGGTAATACCCCGCGCGGATTGATTCATCAAGCAGCATTGCCAATACCCCGTCTTGAATCGGAGCAGCTGCCAGCGCTGCCACAAATCTTCCGTCAAACTTCAGCGAAATCGGCGGAATTATATAAATCTCCGCTTCGGGCGGCAGCATAAGCGCCGCCGCAGTAAGCGTTTCCTCCAGCTGATAGGCTGCAAATACAGGCGCTGCTATCGCCACGGAATTCACGCATGACGCTCTTACGCCAATACTGCCCAGAGCGCGCAGCATAAGCCCGCAAAGCTCTTCAAGAACATTCTCCGCAGTAACCGCGAATCCATAAGCTACCACCCTGCCGATTCTGCGTGAAAGCCTCACGTCGTACAGTACAATGCTGACGCTGTATCGGGTTATTTCAACCGCCGCAGCAACCTCGCTGCTGTATTCGCTGCGAATTTTCTCACAATGTATCTGCTTGTCCATAAATCACCTCATCAGTTTTGTTCTAATACATCCGAGTATTCTGTATTCTTTGCGAACCATTTCACAGCGTAAGAGCAGGTAAGAATCGCCTTTCTTCCGCTTGAGCGCAGGTCCTGCGCAAGCTCCCGCATTAACTCGGCAGCAACGCCCTGACCGCGCAGGCTGTCATCTACGAATGTGTGAGTAACCTCAACAATATTGCCTCCACGCGGCGGAAAATCCACCTCTGCCAGTATTTTTCCGTCCTGCGCATAAGCCGCAATTTTATCAATTGTATGAATGTATTCCATAATTACCTCGATTCCTCGCTTTTTATACTTTATTTTATATTATATATTATTACAACCGAATCCGTCAATATTTATAAGTGAAAAAATATGAAAACATATTGAAATTTATGTGTTTTTTTGATATAATGTATTCAAATAAGATGGGAGATGACAAATTCTTGAATCAGAAATTCAATCACCTCATTGATATGGATGACTACTCCGTATCGCAGTGGAATGCTATCATCAAGCTTGCGCAGGATATTATGCGCCGCCCCGAGGCATACTCCGAAAAATGCAGGGGCAAAATCATGGCTACGCTGTTTTATGAGCCGTCTACCAGAACCCAGATGAGCTTTCAGACGGCTATGATACGGCTTGGCGGCAGCATTATCGGCTTTGACAATCCCGGCAACTCCTCTGTTGCAAAGGGAGAAAATCTTAAGGATACAATCAAGATTGTCAGTTCGTACTCGGATATTCTGGTTATGCGCAACTCGCTTGAGGGCTCGGCAAAGGCGGCAGCTCTTGCGGCTGAATGCCCTGTAATCAACGCGGGCGACGGCGGTCATCTTCACCCCACGCAGACGCTCACCGACCTGCTTACACTGCAAAACGAGCTTGGTCGTTTGAGCGGGCTTACGATTGGTCTTTGCGGCGACTTAAAATACGGACGCACGGTTCATTCACTGGTTAAGGCAATGAGCTGCTACCCCAACAACAAATTCATTCTGATTTCCACAGAAGCGCTTGCAATGCCGTCTTACATCAAGGATGTACTTAAATCCCGCGGGTGCGAATTCCGCGAGGTACGCACCATTGAGGAGGCTCTGCCGGAGCTTGATATGCTGTACATGACGCGTATTCAGCGCGAGAGATTCCCAAGCGAGGATGAATACAAGAAGCAGAGCAGTATCTACTGCCTTACCCGCGAGAAAATGCTGCTTGCAAAGCCTGATATGATTGTTATGCACCCGCTGCCCCGTGTTGACGAAATTGCGGTCGAGGTTGACGACGACCCGCGCGCAGCTTATTTCAGGCAGGCAAAGAATGGTATGTTTGTAAGAATGTCTTTGATTCTCACCACGCTCAACGGCGAGATTAAGGCAAATCCGCTGCTTTCGGGCACGGTTCTTAAAAACGTGGAATGCCGCAATCCCAAGTGTATTACTCACCAAGAGAAATACCTGCCGCACAGCTTCCATAAGTACGGCGATATGCTTATTTGCGAATACTGCGACGAAAGAAATCTTCACATATAACCAAAAACTCCCCGACAGAATCGGGGAGTTTTTCTGCGGTTTTACGCCTGCTTTTTCCAGTGATTCAGCTTTGGCAGCTGTTCTTCGTAATACGCGCGAGCCTGTTCGGGCGGGAACTGCTCGCTTGAGAAATGCTCCACAAGAAAATCAATCAACTGACCAAGGCTTGTGTAGGCGAATTTTCCGTCGGTGTAGCACCACTTGCAGTATTCCTCATTAAACGCGCCGTCCGGTTCTCTGCTGATTGTGGAATCGTCCAGCGGCATTCCGCAGCACTGGCAAATCAGGGTTCTCGGCGAGCCTAAAAGCGTGTTGATGGATACATCAAACAGCTTCGACAGCAGCTTAAGCGTTTCGGTATTGGGCGTGGTTTCGCCGGTTTCCCACCTCGATACCGCCTGACGAGTTACAAATACTTTCTCTGCAAGCTCATCCTGCGAAAGCCCGTGCTTGCTCCTTAATTCAAAGAATATGTTCTTTGTTTCCATTATTTATCACCTCATGTATATTATAAATGATGTGTGATGAAAATTCAAGCAACTTGCTGTTGCTGTAAAAAGCTGCAAGCACCGGCAGATTGAGGGTGACGCCAATTATCCTTTTAGTTTCGGGTGAGCGTCGAAATACTCGTCTATTCTGGCAATATCATTTTTGAGTTCAATAAGGTCATCAGGAGTGAACAAGTCATCAAACTCACCCGTCTTGAAATCCTGTATTGCGAGCCATGCGTTATAAGCTAGGTCAACAGGGTCATCGTCCGCAATGCCGCCGTTCTCTATGCAGAAGAGCATTCCGGCAACAAGCATGATAAGACGCTCCATGCCACACTCGTCAAAAAGGTTGAGGCTGTCATACTCTATCCAGTTTTTCACGCACACATCGGGGCTAAGATTGTGAGGTCTATTATAGATTTTCTGATAATCGTCTATATTGCATTCAAGGCATGTACGATAAGTAATTTCTTCATCGTCGTAACCATATAATGCGATATGCCTAAGCATTACTTTACCTTCTTTCTGTATTTCCCTGTATGTCCTTCTGCCGGTTTTCCGTTATATCCAAACTTACCCGAAACGATAACCCTAGCGTTCAGAATTATCTAAAACTACCATACACTCCTGCATGGTTCTACGACAATTTAAGTAGCCAAAACCGCCCTCGGAAACCCAAGGGCGGCTTAAATTATACCGTTTTATCAGCCGAGAACGCTCAGCAGAACGCCTGCCGCAACGGCAGAGCCGATAACGCCTGCAACGTTCGGACCCATAGCGTGCATGAGCAGGAAGTTGGAGGGGTTGGTTTCCTGACCGACCTTCTGCGAAACACGCGCAGCCATAGGAACGGCGGAAACACCTGCCGAACCGATAAGCGGATTGATTTTACCGCCGGAGATTACATACATCAGCTTGCCGAGAAGCACGCCACACGCAGTACCAATGCAGAACGCGATAAGTCCGAGAACAATAATGAACAGCGTTTTGAGGCTAAGGAAGTTAGCAGCAACAGCCGTAGAACCAACCGTCACACCGAGGAATATCGTGATTATATTCATCAGCTCGTTCTGAGCGGTCTTTACAAGTCTGTCGCACACGCCGCTCTCCTTCATAAGGTTGCCGAGCATCAGCATACCAACCAGCGAAGCAGCGTCGGGAACAATCAGCGCAACGATTACCGTAACAGCAACCGGGAATACAACCTTCTCTATCTTGGAAACCTCGCGAAGCTGACCCATCTTGACCTCGCGCTCCTTCTTCGTGGTCAGCAGCTTCATAATGGGCGGCTGAATTACGGGAACAAGCGCCATATAGGAGTACGCAGCAACAGCAATTGAGCCCAGCAGCTGCGGAGCAAGCTTTGAGGTAAGGAAGATAGCCGTAGGACCGTCCGCACCACCGATAATAGCGATAGAAGCTGCTTCCTTAAGCGAGAAATCTGCAAGACCTGTGAGGTTAAGCAGCGACGCACCGAGGAATGTAAAGAAGATACCGCCCTGTGCAGCAGCGCCCAGCAGGAAGCTCTTGGGGTTGGCAATCAACGGACCGAAGTCTGTCATAGAGCCGATTCCGAGGAATATCAGCGGGGGGTAAATCTGAAGCTTAACACCAAGGTACAGCATATCAAGCAGACCGCCGTCGTGAAGTACACGTCCATAATCAAGGCTGGTTTCCTTGACATAATGTACAACTACATTTCCCGCTTCCTCAATGTATTCGGGAGCAAAGTAGGGATTTGTGGCGGGATTCCACAGCTCAGGATGATAAAGACCCGTGCAGGGGAGATTTGTAAGCAGCATACCGAATGCAATAGGCAGCATCAGCAGCGGCTCATATTTTTTAACGATTGCAAGGTAGAACAGGAAGAACGACAGTACAATCATTATAATGTTCTGCCAGCCGCCCTCTACCAGAAAGCCTGCAAAGCCGGAGCCGTTTGCAAGACCGCTCACGGTATCAACAAATATTTCCATGCTAGTTTTTCCTTTCAGTCAAATTCAGAACGGGCGCGTATTTTCACCGATACCCGCAAGGCTCCAAGCAGACCTTGTTCTGTTGTCCTTACGCTTGATGCTTCTTATTGAGTAAGCAGCGCCGTCCTGCTCGGAATAAGCAGCGATTGCTGCGCTGATTACGGCAATAATCTCCGCGTCGTCAACCTCGTCGGCTGTATCAACAGCTTCAATAACCTCTGCTGCGGGAGCAACTGTTGCGGCAGCCTTTGCAGCAGCTTCTTTTGCTGCCTGTTCCTTTGCCTTTTTGCTCTTGTCAATGGACTTGAAAACAACACCCATCAGCCAGAAGAAAAGGATGAGGATTGCAAGAATAAGGAATACCACCAATATACCCGTAATCGTGATGATTCCTACCGAACTCCAGTAGTCGGGGTCTGCAATCTGCTGCTGGGCTATTGTCTGCGACTCTGAGCCTGTATAAGACTGAAGTCTGTCAATAACGCCTGATTCAGCCGCATTTGACAGAATAGAAAGCGCAATATTCATACTATGTCTCCTTTTTTCTCGAAGCTACACACTTTTCGAGTACTAAACACTATAATTATACAATATTTCATTTAAAATTTCAACAGATTATCTGATATTTTTTTGACAAATTTTTTCACAGTGGTTTATTGATTTTGTGCAATTTGCAAATGGCAATAATATATTTTTGTAAATATTAGCAAAACCCGCCGTCAACGCCGATAATCTGCCCCGTAACAAAGCGGTTTTCCGCCAGAAATCTCGCCGCATGAGCGACCTCCGAGGGTTTCCCCGGACGCATAAGCGGGGTTTCCTCGCAAAGCGCTGCAAGCTCCTCGGGTGAAAGCTGCGCACTGTTCATGGGGCTTTCGATTACTCCCGGGGCAAGCGCATTTACTGTGATTTGCGAAGCGCCCAGTTCCTTGGCAAGCGCCCTTGTAAGACCAATCATTCCTGCCTTTGAAGCCGAATACGCAGCCTCGCAGCTTGCGCCGTGTACTCCCCACACCGAGGATATGTTGATTATTGCGCCGTTTTTTCGGCTTATCATCTGCGGAATAACCGCTCTGGTCATATTAAAGCAGCCCGTGAGATTCACGCCGATAATTTTCTGCCAATCCTCGTCTGTGGTATCGGTCAGCAGCTTTATCTGCGAAACTCCCGCGTTATTTATCAGCACATCAATATGTCCATACCTGTGCAGCACCTTTTTTACCGCCGCATCTACGCTTGCGCTGTCCGAAACATCACACTGAACCGCTTCGCAGCGAAGCTCGACGCATAGCCGATTCGCCTCGTTTTCACGCGTGTTATAGGTTATGATAACATCATCCGTTTTCGCAAACTCGGCGGCAAGGGCGCTGCCGATTGCGCCCGTTCCGCCTGTAATCAATACCGTACTCATTCTGCCGTCACCGTAATCTCGCCGTTGTCGGTTCCAACAGTGATTTTAGCAAGCGCTCTGTCAGCGTTCTCAATTATCGCTTCCGCTGTTTTGTCCTCAATTTCCGTGCGGACTACCCTGCGGATATCGCGCCCGCCAAACTTGCCGCCGAATGCCTTTTCCGCTACCGCCTCGTAAACTCCGTCAGCTACGCACAGCTCGATTTTCTTCTCCTTTAGCGGATTGCGCAGCTCCTCTATCACAAGCGCTGCAATCTTCGCGTATGCTTCCTTTGAAAGCGGCGTGAATACAACTACCTCGTCAATTCTCGCAAGGAACTCCGGTCTTAAGAAGTCACGCAGACCCTTCATTGCGCGCTCCTTGCTGATGTCGCCCTCGCTCTTGTTAAAGCCGATTCCGCTTACAGAGCTTGTAGAGCCTGCATTTGAGGTCATAGCAATAATGGTATTTTCAAAGCTTACATTTCTGCCCTGCGCGTCGGTGATTCTGCCTTCGTCAAGAATTTGCAGCAGGATATTCATAACATCGGGGTGCGCCTTTTCAATCTCGTCAAACAGCACGACAGAGTACGGGCGTCTGCGTACACGCTCGGTAAGCTGCCCTGCCTCGTCATAGCCGACATATCCCGGAGGCGCTCCGATAATCTTACTTACGCTGTGCTTTTCCATGTACTCCGACATATCAAGCCTTATCAGCGGGTCAACCGAATCGAACATCTCCGTGGCAAGCACCTTTACAAGCTCGGTTTTTCCTACGCCCGTCGGTCCTACAAAGATGAACGACGCAGGTCTGCGGCGCTCACTTAGCTGCACACGGGTGCGCTTAATCGCCTTTGCAACCAGCTCGCAGGCTTCATCCTGCCCGATTACCCTTGCTTTAAGCGCTTCTTCAAGCCCAGCCATGCGCTTGTACTCGGTTTCCTTAATCTTGTTTGCGGGGATTCCCGTCCACAGCTCGATTACCTTTGAAAGGTCATCCATTGTTACCTCGGTATTCTCCGCCTTGTCTTTTATCATCGCGATTTTGTCCTGCGTCTGCGCAATCAGGGTTTTAAGCTCCGCAAGCCTTGCGTAGTCAATCTCGGTCTGCTCCGAAACCTCGGTCTCCTGTGCTTCGTACTGTGCAAGCTGCTCTTTCAGGCGCTCGTACTCGGTTATATCCTCATTTACAAGGCTTGCACACGCGCAGGATTCATCCAGCAGGTCAATTGCCTTGTCGGGCAGGAAGCGGTCGTTGATGTAACGCTCGGAAAGCACTGCGCACATTCTGGCAATCTCGCTGCTTACCTTAACCTTGTGGTGCTTTTCGTAATAATCCTTGATTCCTTCCAGCAGCTCAACCGTTTCCTCAACCGTCGGCTCATTTATCGTAACAGGCTGGAATCTTCTTTCAAGTGCGCTGTCCTTTTCAATATGCTTGCGGTACTCCTTGAATGTGGTAGCGCCGATAACCTGAAGCTCGCCGCGAGAGAGCGCAGGCTTGAACATATTCGCAGCGTTCATTGAGCCCTCGCTGTCGCCAGTGCCTACAAGGCTGTGAACCTCGTCAATAAACAGAATGATGTTGCCCGCCGACTTTACCTCGTCTATCAGCGATTTTACACGGCTTTCAAACTGTCCTCTGAACTGCGTACCCGCAACAAGCGCTGTAAGGTCAAGCAGATACAGCTCCTTGCCGCGAAGTCTGAACGGAACCTCGTCTGCTACCAGCTTAAGCGCGATTCCCTCTGCGATTGCGGTCTTGCCGACGCCCGGCTCGCCGATAAGGCAGGGGTTGTTCTTCGTGCGGCGTGAGAGTATCTGCATTACGCGGTAAATCTCCTTGTCGCGCCCGATTATGCGGTCTATCTCGCCGTTGCGCGCGCGTCTTGTCAGATTTGTGCAGTAGGTTTCAAGGCAGCGGCGCTTTTTATCGGGCTTGTCCTGCTTTCTGCCTTTGCCCTTTGAAGCATCCTTTCCGCTCTTATCCTCAGACTTTTCTCCCGAATCCTTAAAGAACAGGTCCTTGAACATCTTGGGCAGAGTTCCCGCGCCGCCGTGCTCAAAGCTATCCTCATCACTTTCGTTGTCATCAGCCTCGTCAATGAATTCATCGGGACCATCGCCAAGCATTTCTCCGCCCAGCGAGCCAAACATATCGCCTATTCCGCTGATATCCTTAAGCATATCGGGGTCGAATTTTCCGTCGCTGTCCAGCATTCCGTCGCATATTTCATCAAGCATTTCGGGCGTGATACCCATTTGCTTCATGTACTCCTCAACCTGCGGAATGCCCCTTTCCTGCGCGCATTTAAGGCAGAGTCCCTCGTTTTTGCGTCCGTCGCCCGTGAATGAGGACATAAACACCATTGCGGGGCGCTTTTTGCAAACCGAACACATCATCATAGCTAAAACCTCTTTTCTTTTAAGTACGTTTACTGCTGAATAATTCCGTCAAGCAGCTCCATGTGATAGAAATATCTGAAGAAATAAGTGTCGTTTATCGCTGCGCTGTTAAGCAGGATTATCCCGCCGTCACTAAGCGAAATAATCAGGCGCAGAACCAGACAGATTATCATAAGCGAGAGCACTGCCTCAAGCAAGCCGGTAATGCCGCCAAGAACAGCGTTTGCTCCGCCGAGTATCGGGATTTTGTTTACAACCTTAAGCAGATGCGCAGCAATGCCAAGCACTGCCGAAACCACAATGAATATCAGCATAAACGCAATGGTCTGCACTGTTGATATTACCTGCGGAGCAATTATCTTCTCTACCACCGCTTCCTGTACGGAAGCTCCGGCGTTAATCATATTAAGCACTACCGTGCGCAGTCCGGATACGCTTCCGCTGCTTATATCCTGTGAAAGATTGCCGAAAATAAACGGCAGAGCCTCGCCAACCTGCTCGGTGTATTCTGCAATCTCCTCAACCACAGAGGTTTTTTGCAGAGCCGATGCCGCAACGTGCGCCACGGCAAGCTTTCCCATACCAAACTGTTCAATGTCCGCTGCTGTGAACTCTGCTGTTCTTCCGTTGTAAGAGCGAAGGTCAGTATCTGCGGGCAGCGAAAGCTCACTTAACACCTCAGCCGTAATGCCGCATTCGCTAAGGTCCAGGTCCGAAAGGTCAACCACAGCCTTGCCCGTGCCTTCATAATTCGGCGTGTAATCCTCTGCCGGTACGCCGCCTATCTTGACAGCCGAAAAATCAAGCTCCGACAGCCCGCCCAGTCTGACATTGCCCATAGCGTCGCTTATCGCCTTATCTACTGTGTTTTCCAGCGGCTGTTCAACTACCTCGGTGTAGAACCACTCGCTTATCGGCTTGCTGAACATTGAAGCGCAGAAGAACGCCGCTGCCATTGCAAGCAGCCCTACTATAACCGAGGCAAAGCCGCGCTTATAGCCCGCAAAAAACGTTCCGATTATGATTACCACCGCTACAACGTCATAAATAAATGCAAATTGTGAACCCATATTCTCCCCTTAAGCTCCCGGCTTTTCAATCGAATTATACCCCAGCAGGAATATATCCGCGCCGCGCACTGCAAGCTGCGAATACACACCGCTGATTTCTGTTGTCTTTACCTCTGCCAGTGCAGAATCGTACTCAACCACTTCTGTTGCGGTAAGCACATACACCCTGTCCCCGTAAGCAGCAATGTCAATTGCGCCAAGCACCACTGCCGAAGCCGCAGCGTTCAGCTCCTTATCGTACACCGTAAGTACACTGCCGTTTGAAGCTGAATCGCTGAACACCGTCATCCGCAGCTTATCCGTTGACAGAATCTCCGTTACCGCCTTTCCGTAGCCCGCAGATTTCAGAACCTCGCCCGTATCGGTATCCAGCAGCATTGCTCCGTTTTCGGTTACAACATACAATCCGTCACTGCAATACTCCAATGTATATGTCAGCGAAGAACCTATGTATTTCTCCCAGACTGCCGATTCGGTTTTTTTCAGGTCAAAGCGCACTATTTTCATCGAAAGCTCGCCGTTTTTCGCGCTTACCGTGCTGACATACAGCTCCGAGCCGTCATCGGAAAATTCGGTCTGCATAATCTTTTCAAGCGGTGAATTATACCGGAACACCTGTTCGCCCTCACCGTTGAACACATACAGAGTATTTACATATCTCGCAGAGGTCGTAACCACCGCGCAGCGCTCGTCGTTGCTCAGCGAGCAGAATACTATTGTATCATCAAGCGTTTTCTTGTACAGATTACCCGTGCGGGAATACAAACCAAGCTCCTTGCCCGAAATATCATACAGCAGCACACGCTTGTTGTTGGTCAGCATTGCGGGATTCTGCAAGCCGTGCTGTGTTTCCGAGATTCTTGCGCCTTCAAGCGTGTACGACGTAATGTACATATCGGTCAGCAGGCACAGATTGTCACCCATGGTGTTAAGTACATAGTCGGGGCTGCCCGCAAGCTGTATCGGAAATCCGCCTTCGTCAAGGTCAAGCGCGGCGTCTTTTAACGGGGCGGTTATTTTGCCCCAATTTATCACTATCAATATAACCGACAGTATCACCAGAAGAAGCAGCGCTCCGCGAAATGCCCTTTTATGGCTCGCTTTCTTTTTGGAATATTTTGTAATATCGCCCTTTTCCTCCATTATAGCACCCTCCTTTGGATTAGTCAATAGTCAACTCTGTTAAGATACAGACCGCATGGCGGCAGAGTTATTCCGCTGAATGTCCTTTCGCGGGTTTCCAGCGCGCGAAGTATATCATCCTCGGTGCGCTTGCCCTCGCTGATATAAATCAGTGTTCCTGCGACGATTCGTACCATGTTGTATAAAAACCCGCTGCCGCTGACCTTTATCTCAACAAAGCCGTCCTTTTCGGTCACGGATAAATCGTATATCGTGCGAACGGTGGTTGCCATTCTCGCCTTTCCCTCCGCGCGGCAGAAGCCTCCGAAATCATGCTCGCCAATCATCAGCCTTGCAGCATGATTCATTTTCTCAATATCCAATCCGTACGGATAATGATACGCAAGATTCTGCGAGAAAACATCGCGCTGCGGCTTGGTGCAGATAAGGTACACATACTCCTTGCCCTTGGTGCAGAAACGCGCATGGAAATTCTCATGCGCATCCTCGCAGGAGAGCACTGCAATATCGGGCGGGAGCAGCGTGTTAAGCCCCTTTACAAAGCCCTCGCAGGGTATTCTGCTGTCAAGATGCACATTAAAGCAGAACTGTCTTGCATGAACGCCCGCGTCTGTGCGCGAGCAACCGTATATTACGGGCGGCGGAATTTTCAGCAGCCTGCCGATGGCACGCTCAACCACTTCCTGTACGGTAACAGCATTATCCTGCCGCTGAAAGCCGTGATATGCGGCGCCGTTGTAGGCTATAAATACTTTCAGATTTCTCATATTCGTCAAATCAGGGCAATGGCATAAAGTTCAGCGTGATTACCGCGCCCAAAAGCAGCAGCATTATAACAATCGCCACATAGTCCCTCGGTGCGGTGTGAAGCTGCTTCAGCCTTGTTCTTCCCTCACCGCCGCGGTAGCAGCGGCATTCCATTGCGGTTGCAAGCTCGTTTGCGCGCTTGAACGCAGATACAAACAGCGGAATCAGCACAGGAATCAGCGCCTTTGCGCGCTGAAACAGATTTCCGTTGTCAAGCTCCGCGCCTCTCGCTTTCTGCGCAGACATAATCTTGTCCGTCTCCTCGACAAGCGTCGGTATGAAACGCAGAGCAATCGTCATCATCATTGAAAGCTCGTGCACGGGAAAACGCAGCTTTTTCAGCGGGTTCAGCAGCCGCTCGATAGCGTCTGTAAGCATTATGGGGGAAGTTGTGTAGGTAAGCAGCGACATTCCCACAATAAGCGTTACCACGCGCAGCAGCATAAACGCCGCCATGCGTATTCCCTCGGGGTAAACCGAGATAATCCACCACTGAAACAGCGGTGTTTCGCCCTTGATAAACAGCATATTGAGCAATCCCGTGAATATCATCAGCGGAAGAATCGGCTTTATGCTTTTCAGAATCATAATCAGCTTTATTCTCGACAGAATATAGCACACGACCATAAAAAGCATTCCCACCAGCAGACCGGTGTAGGTCTGCGCGGTGAACAGAATCACCAGATAAAGCATATCAAGAATAAGCTTTACGCGGCTGTCCAGCCTGTGTATGACAGAATCTCCCGGGAAATACTGTCCGATTGTAATGTCCTTTATCATTCTTTTGTTCCCTGTTTCTTCAGCAGCGGCAGAAGTCTTTCTGCGGCTCTGTCTATTGTATATACATCTTCGCCTATATCCGCGCCGCGCTCTTTCAGCAGCAGGCTCATCCGCGTTATCTGCGGAACATCAAGTCCAATCTGCGAAAGCTCTGCGCTGCGGGCAAATACGCTGTCAGTATCGTCGTAGCAGAACAGCTTGCCCTTGTTCATCACAAGCACCTTGTCCGCGAATTTCACGATATCCTCCATAGAGTGCGAAACCAGCAGTATTGTCTTGCCCGACTTTTTATGATAGCTCTTTATCTGCGCAAGAATCTTATCTCTGCCCTTGGGGTCAAGACCTGCGGCAGGCTCATCCAGAATCAGCACCTCGGGATTCATTGCAAGCACTCCCGCAAGCGCGGCTCTGCGCTGCTGTCCTCCCGAAAGCTCAAACGGCGAGCGGTCCAGCAGATGCACAATATCCATGCTCTCTGCGGCGGCTCTTACGCGCTCGTTGATTTCTTCTTCGGACAGCCCCATATTCCTCGGACCGTATGCAATGTCCCTTGCCACGGTTTCTTCAAAGAGCTGATGCTCCGAATACTGGAACACGATGCCCACCTTAAAACGAATATCGCGTATCTTCACGCTTTTATCCCAGATATTCACGCCGTCGCACAAAACCTCGCCCGAGGTCGGCTTGATAAGCCCGTTAAGGTGCTGTATAAGCGTTGATTTGCCGCTGCCGGTATGTCCGATTATTCCAACGAACTCGCCCTTTGCTATTCTTACCGAAACATTGTCAACCGCTGTCTTTTCAAACGGCGTACCCACGCTGTATTTATATGTCAGATTCTTCACCTCAACCGCAGCTTCGGTTTCGCTCTTGTTATCGCGCAGCGGCTTCGGCTGCCGGGTAAACTCATGCCTGCCGATAAGCCCGTAAAGCGATTCGGCACAATCCTGCTCGGTGAGGATTTCCTCGGAGACAGCAACGCCTTTTCCGCGCAGAATATGCGCAAGCTCCGTAACCTGCGGTACATCAAGACCTACTGCTTTAAGCTCGTCAACCCGCGAAAAAATCTTCTTCGGCACATTGTCCATGATGATTTTTCCTTTGTCCATTACGATTACCCTGTCAGCCTGCGCCGCCTCATCCATGTAATGCGTAATGAGAATTACGGTTATTCCCTTCTCGCGGTTGAGCATCTTTATCGTTTTCATAACCTCGCGCCTGCCCTTGGGGTCAAGCATGGCAGTCGGCTCGTCCATTACGATACAGCGCGGCTGCATGGCGATTATTCCCGCTATTGCAATTCGCTGCTTCTGTCCACCTGAAAGCTGGTGCGGCGCATGAAGCCGAAAATCGTACATTTCAACCTGCCTCAGCGCATCATCCACACGCTGCCTGATTTCCTCGGGCGCAACGCCCAGATTTTCGGGCGCAAACGCAACGTCCTCTTCAACCACCGTAGCTACAAGCTGGTTGTCAGGATTCTGAAACACCATTCCAACAGTCTGTCGGATATCGTACAGCTTATCCTCATCAGCGGTATCCATTCCGCTGACTGTGACCTTGCCAGAGGTCGGCGTCAGAATTGAGTTGAAATGCTTTGCAAGCGTTGATTTGCCGCAGCCGTTATGTCCCAGCACAGCAAGAAACTGCCCCTCGGGTACGCTCATGCTGATATTCTTAAGAACGTTGTTCCTCTCAATCTCATTGCCCTGCTCGTCATACGAAACATAATCAAAGCACAGGTCGTTTACTTCTATAATGTTCAAGTATCTTTCCTCTTGTTCTTATCTGAATGTTACAATTGCAGTGCTTCCGCACGGCAGAGGCATTCCCGTCTGCTTTACGGGCAGCCCTATCTCCTGCGAATCCACCTCTATATCAAACCGCTTGCCTACCGTTGTTTGCAAAAGGTAGCTCATTACCGAAGCCGAAAGCCCCGTTGTATAGCTGTTAAGCAGAATAAAAAGCGGCTTGTCCGTCAGCAGCTGTGTGCAGCTTTCCATAAGGTCGTAGATGCAGTCCTCCAGCTTCCACATCTCGCCGTTAGTGCCTCTGCCGTAGCTGGGCGGGTCAAGAATTATTCCGTCGTAGCGCGTACCGCGGCGGATTTCCCTGCCGATAAACTTTGCGGCGTCGTCTACAATCCAGCGTATGGGCTTGTCTGAAAGCCCGCTTAGCTTTGCGTTGGTACGCGCCCAATCTACCATGCCTTTTACCGCGTCGCAGTGGCATACGGACGCGCCTGCCGCTGCACACGCTAGCGTTGCTCCGCCCGTGTACGCAAACAGATTCAGCACATTTATCGGTCTGCCCGCGTTTCGTATTGCGTTCATGCAATAGTCCCAGTTTACCGCCTGCTCGGGGAACAAGCCCGTGTGCTTGAATCCCGTCGGCTTTACCATAAACGTAAGCTCACCGTACTTTATCTGCCAGCTTTCGGGCAGCTTCCTGCGAAAATCCCACGAGCCGCCGCCCGAGCTTGAACGGTTATACTTTGCGTGTGCGCTTGCCCATTCGGGAGCCTCGCCACGGCACTTCCAAATAATCTGCGGGTCGGGGCGAATGAGCGTAACATTGCCCCAGCGCTCCAGACGCTCGCCGTCTGATGTATCAATCAGGCTGTAATCCTGCCATTTGTCGGATACTCTCATACTTTTATGTCCTTTTTTATAATTTCTCCCAGCTCACGCACTCGGGGAGCTTCATATTGTTCATAAACTCTTTTGCGCAATCAATAATCTTTCCCTCGGGGATTATCGTACGCCGCTCGATTATATAAGCCTCGCCGTCAATGTTAACATCAATTGTTCCCCGCGCTGACTTATCCCATACGGAAACATACATATCTCCGTTTTGCTCCGCGAAAAAGTTCAGCGAAGCACCGCCCTCGCAGCACAGAATCGCAATGCAGGGGTAGCTGTCGGTATCCTCGCCCAGCCAGATTTCGCCGCAGGCGGCATTCAGCGCGGTATTAAGCTCTTCTTCATTATTGACCGGAAAATTTCCGTTATTTGCACTTACTGTCACGATGCTGTCTTTCTCCATTTTATTATATTTTTCGGGCGCTTTTTCTTCTGAAAAAACTCCTCGGCGCATTTTCTTGCAAGCACGGGAGATACGGGCTCGGGCTGGCAATATGTCGCCGCGCCCGCATTAAGCGTGTACTTCCCCGATTTATCCTCTCCCGAAACATACTCGTCGCCTGCTTCAACGCCAAAATACTGAAGCTTTGCACCAAGCGGCGTAAACTCAATCGCCAGAATCGGCTCGCCCTCGCTTCTGCCCAGAATTACCTTGCCCTCACGGTCGATTACCGACATAGCCTTGCGCAGGTCGTATATGTTTTCGGCGCTCTGTATTACGCCGTTTACGCTTATCTCCATAATTTTTCCTCCGTGAGCCGCTTTCAGCAAAGCTCCTGTTTCACAACCTCTGCAATCTCTCCTGTCAGACGCTTTACAAGCTCCATATCCTTGCCCTCAAGCATTATTCTAAGCAGAGGCTCCGTGCCGCTTTCGCGCACCAGCACCCTGCCCTCGCCCGCAAGCTGCTTTTCAGCCTCGGTAATCTTGTTGGTTATAGCAGGCGTCTGATTCCACTTGCCGCGCGCCTGCTCGGTAATGGTTACATTCACCAGCAGCTGCGGGTAGTCCTCTATATCCCGCACAAGCTCCGAAAGCTTGCAGCCGGTTTCTTTAAGTACTCTGCACAGCATTGCAGCTGTCAGCTGACCGTCGCCGGTGGTTGCGTGGTCAAGCATTATAATATGTCCGGACTGCTCGCCGCCGATATTGTAGCCGCTGCGCAGCATTTCTTCCAGCACATACCTGTCGCCGACCTTTGCACAGAATGTATTGATTCCGTTGGATTTCATATAGTTGTGGAATCCCAGATTGCTCATAACCGTAACCACCGCCGTATTGCCGCGAAGCCTGCCGCGCTCTTTTAAGTACTTTGCAAGCACCGCAATCAGCTTATCGCCGTCAACGGGATTTCCGTTTTCATCGCAGGCAAGGCATCTGTCAGCGTCGCCGTCGAATGCAAAGCCCACATCAAGCGAGTTTTTCTTTACAAACGCGCACAGCTTCTCAATATGCGTTGAGCCGCAGTCCTTATTGATATCCGTGCCGTCGGGCTGGTCAGAGAGAAACGCACAGTGAACGCCCAGCCCCGTAAAAAGCTCATGCGCCGTTGCCGAGGAGCTTCCGTTTGCACAGTCAAACGCAGCGTTGATACCGTCAAGGCTTATTTCCGCGCACTGCTGAATATGCTTTATGTAATCCGCAGCTGCGGTTGAAAGCCGAGTAATCCTGCCAACCTGTGTTCCCTCGCGCAGCGTAATTTCCTGCGGGCGGTCAAGAATCAGCTCCTCAATCTGTTCTTCCACAGCGTCGGGCAGCTTAAAGCCCTTGCCCGAAAACAGCTTGATTCCGTTGTACTCAACCGAATTATGCGAAGCGGAAATCATAACTCCTGCGTCTGCGCCATATTCGTTTACAAGATACGCCACAGCGGGTGTAGGCACCACATCCAGCAGCACGGCATCCGCTCCGACGGATGTTATGCCCGCTGCCAGAGCCGCCTCCAGTATGTCCGAAGATATGCGGGTATCCTTGCCGATAAGGATTTTAGGGTGCGGCTTGCCGCTCTCCCGCGTGAGTACATAAGCCGCCGCTCTGCCGATTTCCATAGCACGCTCACAGGTAAGCTCCGTAATAGCCACACCGCGCGCTCCGTCTGTTCCGAAAATTCTTCCCATAATATATCTGCCCCCAAAAAGTATTTTTCTTTAGTCGTCAAAGGTCTGCTGACCATCCTTGAGCAGTCCCAGATGCTTATACGCAAGCATTGTAGCGGTTCTGCCGCGCGGGGTTTTTGCAACAAATCCCAGCTGCATTAAAAACGGCTCGCACACTTCCTCCAGCGTTACGGATTCCTCGCCAAGCGCCGACGCCAGCGTTTCCAGTCCAACCGGACCGCCATTGTAGCCCTTTATCATCATCGTAAGGAAACGTCTGTCCAACCCGTCAAGTCCCAGCTTATCTATCTCCAGCTTGCCCAGAGCTACATCTGCGATTTCTCCGGTAATTCTTCCGTCGCCCAGAACCTCCGCAAAATCGCGTACACGCTTTAACAGACGGTTTGCAATTCGCGGTGTACCGCGGGAACGCTTTGCAATCTCCATTGCTCCGTCGCTTGTGCAGGGAATTGCAAGCAGCATAGCCGAACGCTTTACAATATCGCAAAGCTGCTCGGGAGAATATAGCTCCAGATGCTCGATAACGCCAAATCTGTCGCGCAGCGGCGCAGAAAGCTGACCCGAGCGCGTGGTAGCACCGATAAGCGTGAACTTCGGCAAATCAATCCTGATAGAACGCGCCGATGGACCATTGCCCATGATAATATCCAGCGCGTAGTCCTCCATTGCAGGGTAAAGAACCTCCTCAACCTGCCGCGAAAGGCGGTGAATCTCATCAATAAACAGCACGTCATTCGGCTGAAGATTTGTCAGCAGGGCTGCAAGGTCTCCCGCCTTTTCAATTGCGGGGCCGGAGGTAACGCGAATATTTACGCCCATCTCGTTTGCGATAATACATGAAAGCGTGGTTTTGCCAAGACCGGGAGGTCCGTACAGCAGCACATGGTCAAGGCACTCGCCGCGCTGCAGCGCCGCCTTGATGTACACCTTGATATTATCCTTGACCTTATCCTGACCGATGTAATCGTCAAGGGTTTTGGGGCGCAGGCTGAACTCTATGTCGGTATCCGATTCATTATATTCGGGAGCGATAATTCTGTTACCGCCTGTATCCTCTCCGCTTGTTATATCCAGCATATTATCAGTCCTTTCCTTCGGATTCCCGGTCCTTTTTTTCTACCCTGCGGTAATAATCCTCGGGAAGATAATCACCGTAATAGGTTTCGCCGCGCCGATAACGCTTTATGGCGTCAATATTGCGCTCAAGCGTCATGGCGTCACGATGACCGCACAGCATTGCCTTATTGAAGCACTCATCGCATTTCTCAATATCATCGTGCATTGCGTAATAGATTGCAAGCTCGCCGTATACAAGCGGGTGACTCTCGTTGATTTCCAGCAGCTTATTAAGCGTTTCAAGGCAGCGCTCATCCTCGCCGCGGATAAGCTGTATCTTTGCCGTCATGTAATATGCAAAGCCCTCAAACGGATTGTACTTTATCGACTGCTCAAAGCAATACAAGGCATTGTCAAGCCTGCCGTCGGAGTAATACATCTGTCCAAGCCTGCACTGCAATCGGGCGTTGTCGGGCGCAATTTCCGCCGTTTTGCGATAGCACCACATCAGCTTATCCTTGTATTTATCGGGGTCGTTTTCGTAAAGTCTAATCAGCCATTCGTAACAAAACAGCTGATTAGTGGAATTATCCGCGCGGTTTATCGCCTGTTCAAGGTATTTTTCCGCTTGGGCGGTCTTGTTGTCAAGCACATAATAAACGCCGCGGTATGCAAGTCTTGCGGTGGGGTCCTTAGCAAGCTTTCCGAAGCTGTTTTCGCCTAGGCTGGCAAGCGCTTCCTGCCTGCGGATAATATACGGCATGAGATAACGCACAAGCAGCACCGTAACAACCGCCGTTACCTCCAGAGAAATCATAAGCGCCGTCAGCTGTATCGCGCCAAGCTCTACATAAAGCATACCACCCGCAGCATAAACGAGCTTATTCATTATGATTACATAAGCAATCGCAAGCAGTATGCTGAAAACTATTACCGCTGCGGATGCTATGTCCGTGTTCTTATGTTTGTTCAAGCTTTTCTCCTGTCAGTTAGCCAGATTCTTCAAGGCATACTTTATAAGCTCCTCAACCGAAGCATTCGGGTCTGCGCCCGCAAGCGCCTGCTGCGCCTGCGCCGTTGCAAAGCCAAGCACTCCCAGCGCGGTCAGCGCCTCTGAAGCGTTGTTGCCGAGTGTAACAGCCGCAGACGGCTCCGCTGCAAAATCCACAGCTGAAATATGCTGCTCCTTTGCTACCTTGTCCTTAAGCTCAAGCACTATCCTCTGCGCAGTCTTTGCGCCGATTCCCGGGCATCTGGTGAGCGTTTTGCTGTCGCCCGTTGTAATGCACAGCGCAAGCTTCTGCGGGGAAATCTCCGAAAGAATCGAAAGCCCCGCCTTTGGTCCTACGCCCGAAACCGAAATCAGCTGCTTAAAGCAGGCAAGCTCCGCTGTATCCGCAAATCCAAACAGCTCCACGGCGTCCTCGCGCACATGAAGATATGTGTAAAGCTTCGCCTCGCCGCTTGTGCCGATTTTCTTCAGAGTATTGAACGTGGTACGGCAGGCATAACCCACGCCGCCGCACTCTATTACCGCAAGCGAGGGTTCCGTATGTATAATCTCGCCCTTTACGCTGTAAATCACTTTTCAGACTTCCTTTCCAGATATTTTTCAAGCGCAGACCCGCTTGAATGACCGCGGCAGATTGCCAGAGCAACCGCGTCCGCCGTATCGTCGGGCTTTGGGACTTCTTTCAGCCCCAGAATATTCTTAACCATTTCCTGAACCTGATGCTTTTCTGCCCTGCCGTAGCCCACCACAGCCTGCTTCACCTGAAGCGGAGTGTACTCATATATTTCAAGCTCCCTTTGAGCCGCCGCAAGCATAATCACGCCGCGCGCCTGCGCAACATCAATACCCGTAGTTTTGTTGTTGGTGAAATACAGCCGCTCAATCGACATACAATCGGGCTTATACGCGTCGATAATGCTGCACATATCATCATAAATTTCGGATAGGCGCTTGTCAAAAGAGTCGCCCGCCTGCGTGGTGATTGCGCCGTATTTCACTACGGAAAATCTCACTCCGTCATAATCCAGCACGCCAAAGCCTACTATTGCATAGCCCGGGTCAATTCCAAGAATCCTCATGTATAGCTCTCGTTGTCGGTTACATAGGCGCGTACTCGTAACGGAATCTGAAGCTCCTCGCTAATCTGACGGCAGCGCTCTATTTCATCGGGTGTGATGATGTCAACAACCGTGAATCCCACGCTCTTTGCTATGCTCTTCATTGCAAGCGCAAAATCTATCATCACATCAAAGCTCTTTTCGCCGAACGAGGGTCTTGTTACCTCGTTATAACGCTTTGCGTCGGGCGCATTCAGACTGATTGATACTGCGTCAATCAGCCCTGCGAACCGCTGTATGTCAAAATCGGGGTGAATCAGCTTTACCAAGCCGTTTGTGTTAAGTCTTATCTTCATATCCGAATGCTGCTTGATGTACTCTGCGGTCTTTACCAGCATATCGGCGCGTACGGTAGGCTCGCCGTAACCGCAGAATACCGCATCCGTGATTCCCGTCTTGTCAAAACGCTCGTAAGCCTCGACAATTTCCTCAAAGCTCGGCTCGTGCTCTAACCAAAGGCTGTCGTTGTCGGTAATGCTGTCGGCGTTGTTGCGAATGCAGAACACACACTTGCACGGGCAGCCGTTGGTGATATTTATATACATTTTTCCTTCAAATCTGTAAAATATAGTCATTGTCATTCTCCTAAACAATATTTAATCAGTTTATTATACCACTAAAGCACAGATTTGTCAAATCATTTGGCGCATTTGACGTAATTTTCACAAAGTTTTTATCTTTCGGATTTTACAAAGCAAAATCGCCTGTCAGAAAATGCTAACAGGCGATTCGTTTGTTATTTATGTTTACGAAAAGAACAGCTTCATCACAATCATTGCCGCGCCCAGAACCGCAAGCACGATTCCGGTGATGCGGTTGAGCTTGTCGGGGGTGGATTTATTTGCAAACAACGCAGAAACTCTTGCTCCCACCAGCGTGAATATTATGCAGACAACAAGCGCTGTAATATCGGGCATTGAGCCGTCAATTACAAAGTGCGAAACTGCTCCGGTAAACGCTGTGAAGGTCATAATGAAAACGCTTGTGCCCACCGCGGTTTTCAGCTCGTAGCCAAGCACGCTTGTAAGCACCAGAAGCATCATCATTCCGCCGCCCGCGCCGATAAATCCGCAGATAAAGCCTATTAAAATACCGCAGAGAATTGAGCTGATTACCTTGCGGCGGGTTGTCATGCCCTCGCGTTTTTCCTTTGTGGTCATTACGGGCTTGAAGATGAATTTAAGTCCCAGAAAGAATGTCATAAACACCGAAAAACCGCCCATGGTGCTGTTCGGAACAAGCGAAGCAACCCAGCTTCCCACAAGCGTAAAGCACAGCACCGCAGCAAGCATTATCAAGCCGTTTTTTACATCCAGATTCTTATTCTTTCCGTATGTGTACGCCGAAGCCGCAGACGCCAGAACATCCGAAGCCAGCGCAATTCCAACCGCCTGATATGCGTCAAAGCCGCAAAACGATATCAGCATCGGGGATATTACCGCCGCCGCTGAAAGACCCGCAAGACCCGTGCCTATGCCCGCGCCCAATCCCGCAATTATATACACTATAATATTTAACATTGTTAAATCACCTCTAAAAGTAATATACCACTTCTGCGCAGGAATGTCAAGTAATTAACAAGGTTTTTCTGTAAAAACCGCTTGACTATTTCCGAATATCGGTATAGAATAGAGGTATTAGGTTTTGGGAGGGTAATTATGTTAATCACTGATATAAGCGGACAATGGGATGTATTTACGGATGAGAGCAAAAAGCCCTCTCTTCCCGAGAGCTTCCCTATGAAAATCACACTGCCGAATACAACCTCAAATGCAAGGCTGGGAAAGCAGTGCGGGGAGAAGAATTACGGCTGTCTAACAGACCTCTATCATTTTGAGGGTTACGCGTGGTTCAGAAGAACAATCGAGATTTCGCCGCAGATGTCAAAGCAGCATATCACGCTGTTTCTGGAGCGCACCCGCAAGACTGCCGTTTACATTGACGGCAAAAAAATCGGTACACACTGTTCGCTGTGCGCTCCTCACAGGTACAGGCTTGACGGAATCAAGGCGGGAAAGCACGAGCTGGTTATACTGGTTGACAACACCGACTATCCCACAGGCGGCGGGCATCTGACCTCGCGCGATACACAGACCAACTGGAACGGTATAACGGGCAGAATTGAGCTGCGCAGCTTTGACATTTATCCCGAAACCGTATATGTGCTGCCGAATATTTCCGATAACTCCGTACACATCCGCGCAGAGATAATAGGCGCAGAACACGGTTTTGCTCAGCTTTTTGTAACCAACGGCGGTGTTGATTACGGCAAAAGCACAGAAGAATTTATCAACGGCATTCTTGACTGCACTCTTAAATTATCGCAGCCCGCGCCGCTGTGGAGCGAATTCAAGCCGCAGCTGCTCTCGCTGTGCATTACAATCGGCGAGGATATGCGCGTGGTGCGCTTTGGCATGAGAGAACTGAAAGCCGACGGAAAAAAGCTGCGAATCAACGGCGCGGAAACCTTTCTGCGCGGCAAGCACGACGGGCTGATTTACCCCAAAACAGGCTTTGCGCCCACGGAAACCTCAGCTTGGGTCAACATTTTTTCAATCGCAAAAAGCTACGGAATAAACCACTACCGATTCCACACCTGCTGTCCGCCCGAGGCTGCATTTGAAGCCGCAGACCTGATGGGAATTTATCTTCAGCCCGAGCTGCCTTTCTGGGGTACAGTGCCCGAGGAATTCGGTGAGGAACATAATTTTCTGCGCAGCGAGGGCTTTTCAATGCTGCGGGAATTCGGCTCGCACCCGTCCTTTGCCATGATGTCCATGGGCAACGAGCTATGGGGCAGCAAGGAGCGGCTTAACGAGCTGATTGAGGGCTACAAGAAAGTCGCGCCCGATAAGCTCTATTCGGGCGGCTCAAACAATTTCCAGTTTGTGCCCTGTGTTCTGGAGCAGGAAGATTTCTTCAGCGGCGTGCGGCTTGGTCACGACCGCCTGATTCGCGGCTCTTACGCAATGTGCGACGCTCCGCAGGGGCATATTCAGACCGACCGACCCAACAGCATACATAATTACGACCCGCTGATAGACGAAAATTCCGCCGCAGGCAACAGTGCGGGCGGCGAGATTATGATACAATACGGCACAGAAATGCGAAAAGTACGCGCCGACAACACCGGCGAGCTTGTGCCGAATGTTCCGATTATTTCACATGAGGTCGGGCAGTATGTTATCTATCCCGATTATGAGGAAATCAAAAAATACACCGGCTCTCTTCGCCATGACACCTACGCGCTGTACCGCGAGACCGCCGAAAAGAACGGTCTTCTTCCCTACTCAAGAGATTTTTTCCGCGCCTCGGGTGCGCTTGCGGTTGACTGTTACCGCGCGGATATCGAAACCGCTCTGCGAAGCTCGCTGATGTCGGGCTTTCAGCTGCTGGATTTACAGGATTTCACCGGGCAAGGCACAGCGACGGTCGGTATTCTCAATGCGTTTATGGAATCCAAGGGTTTGATTTCACCCGAGAAATGGCGGCAATTCTGCGATAAAACCGTTGTTCTGGCAGAGCTTAATAAATTCGTGTTTACAAGCGGCGAGCGGGTTGATTTCGGAATACTGATTTCCAACACAAATCCCGCTTTCAGATGCAGCAGCGTAAAGTGGGAGCTTATCGGCAAAAACGGCGCTGTTGAACGCGGTGAAAGCGAGGTATTCGGCAGCGAGGGAAGAATCACGCGGATGAAATCGGCAGGATTTACATACCATACCGACAGCCCGGTACAGCTTACGCTGGCATTGTCCGCAGGCGACATCCGCAATGAGTACAAGCTGTATTTCTACCCCGAGACTGATGTTGAAATTACCGAAAACGGCATTACACGCGGCGGCAGAACGCTTGATGTTACACATGACATTGCGCAGGCAAAAAACGGCGCTGCGCTGTACATTCCGCTTGCCAAAGAAGATTCGCTTGAGGGCTCGTACTGCACCGATTTCTGGTGCTACGGAATGTTCAAAAGCATTTCAGAATCTATGAACAGGCGCGTACCAATCGGAACACTGGGTCTGCTGATTAACCCCGACAGCCCGCTGCTTGCGGGATTCCCCTGCGAAAGCTTCACAACTCCGCAGTGGTACGATATCGTATCGCACAGCCACAGCGCAGAGCTTACCGCAGATATCGTGCCCGATGTGTGGGTGATAGATAATCCGCAGCGCGCAAAACGGCTGGGTCTGCTGTGGCGCGAGGGCAGCGCAGTGTGCTGCTCCGCAAGGCTGTGGGAGGTCGCTGACAGTGTGGCGGTCAAGCATTTTGCGGCAAGTGTTTTTGACTGCCTGATGAAATAAGCCGCAGATTCTGTCGGAATACACTAACATTCTATAAATAAAAATCCGGAGATTTGCGTCTCCGGATTTTTTTATTGCCTTATGTATTCAATTGAATCACTGCTTAATCGCGCTTTCTTGCTTGCAATCCTCAAACAGGCTCTCAACCCTGTCGCTGTCCTTTACCTTGGTAACAGCGCTCACAATAGGCACGATTATAAGTCCGACTATCATTGCAATCGCGCCCGCGTTGATTGGCGACGCCATGTTAAGCGGGAGCGAAGCCGCAGCCTTTGTCGCATCGGGGAAGAAGCCCAGCGAGAAAATAACCATGTGTATAACGGTGATTCCAATGCCTGTGATAAAGCTTGCCCAGACAGCCGCCTTTGTGATTTTCTTGCTGAACAAGCCATACATGAACGGTGCAAGGAATGCTCCTGCAAGCGCACCCCAAGAAATGGACATCAGCGTTGTGATATAGGTGTTGGGATTAAGCGCAATTACAACGGAAATAAGCAGGAAAACCGCAATCAGCACACGCATGATAAGCACCTGCTTCTTCTCGTCAAGCTCCTTTTTCATAAACGGCTTGATAAGGTCGATTGTAAGCGTGGAGCTTGAGGTAAGCACCAACGACGAAAGCGTTGACATGGATGCCGAAAGCACCAGCACAACAACAATACCGATAAGTATTTCGGGCAGCGCGTCCTGAAGCATTGCTGGAACGATTGAATCGAACATCAGCTTACCGTTGGAGCCTTTGTCGATAAAGGTTCTTCCAAGCGCAGCTGCCTGCTCGGGGTCGGCTGAACCGTAAAGTCTGCCAAAGCCGCCCATAAGGTAAGAGCCGCCCGCAACAACAACCGCAAACAGCGTCGAAATAATCGTGCCTCTCTTTATCGCTGTGTCATCCTTGATTGCATAGAATTTCTGCACCATCTGTGGAAGTCCCCATGTGCCGAGCGAGGTCAGAATTATTACGCCGAACAGGTTGATAGGGTCGGGACCGAACAGCGAATTAAGCGAGTTTTCGGGTACGCCCTTATCGGTAATCTGTCCTAGCTGAAGCAGCGATTCGCTGAGACCGCCCTTGTTGTTGATAACACAGAATACAACCGCAGCAATACCGCCAAGCATGATTATTCCCTGTACAAAATCATTGATTGCGGTAGCCTTGTAGCCGCCAAGAATTACATAAGCCGCAGTCAGTACAGCCATTGCAATTATGCACACCGCATACGGAATATCAAACGCCATGCTGAACAGTCTAGAAAGACCGTTGTAAACAGAGGCTGTGTACGGAATTAAAAATACAAATACAATTACCGCAGATACAATTTTCAGCGCCTTTGAGTTGTAGCGCTTTTCAAAATACTCGGGCATCGTAGAGGCGTTGAGCTGCTTTGTCATAATTCTGGTGCGCCTGCCAAGTACCATCCACGCGAGCATTGAGCCGATAACCGCGTTTCCTATTCCAATCCATGTGGCAGAAACGCCATAGCTCCAGCCAAACTGACCCGCATAGCCGACAAACACTACCGCACTGAAATACGAGGTTCCGTAGGCAAAAGCCGTAAACCAGCCGCCAATGTTTCTTCCGCCAAGTACAAAATCCGATACCGACGAGGTCTTTTTGTGGCAGTATATGCCTATTCCTATCATAATTGCAAGATAGATGATTAGTATTGCGTAAAGCATTCCGTTCTCCTTTAACGATTTAATTATTGAAAGCATACAAGTGCTAAAGCACTAAAACAACTATAATTATATCAGAATCGCTTTGTAATGTCAATTAGTCAATATAATAAAAAAAGAATCACATTTTTTGTTTGATTTGCGGAAAAAAATGGCACTTACTTGGCTTTTGCACTTGATTTTCCAGTAATTATATGATATCATAATAGCGTGAACACAATTTTTCTGCATACAATATCAAAAGAAAAAGATAGGAGAGTTGATATGAAAAAAATAATAGCATTTGCGGCAGCGGCTGCGGTAATGCTTTCAACAGCTGCAAGTGCCGCAGGATTCGGTAAGACGGCAGTATTAGGCGACTCGATTGCCACAGGATACGGTCTTGACGGGTATACCGCCGGTGATAATTACAGCGCAAAGGGCAGCTTCGGAAATATGCTTTCGGCAGAATGCTCGGATTATGTCAACCTCGCGGTTGACGGCCGCACCACAGCACAGCTGCTGGAAGCACTTGATACCGCAGAAATGCGCGACGCTGTTGCAGACGCGGACTGCGTTATAATTTCAATTGGCGGCAACGACTTTTTACAGCCTATGATAACCGCAGTGCAGATGGCAATGTTCTCTAACCCCGATATTATGAGCATTATTCAGGGTGGAGATACTGCTGACATTGACCTGAATGCAGTTTCGGAACAGCTTGCGCAAACGGTTCTGGCAGCGGCAGAAAATGTTGATACGGCAAAATCGGGCGAAAATCTCAACGGTATTCTCGCAAAAATCAACGAATTAAGCCCCAACGCCGATGTTAAGCTGTTGACGGTGTACAATCCTTTTGAGGGTGGCGACAGCTTTTACTTTGACGCAGTGAATGATAATTTTGAGGATGTTCAGGCATTCTCGCTTGCCGGAATATTCGGAAAGCTGGGCGACAAAGCCGAAGCAAAGCTAGCACAGCTGAATTATGAGATAGTAAACGCCGCCAACTCAAACGGTGCGGAAATAATCGACGTGTACTCCGCATTCAAGGGTCACGCAGCAGAATACACCAACATCAGCAGCTTTGATGTTCACCCCAACAGCAGCGGTCACGCGCTGATATACTCGCTGATTTCCGAGAACGGCGGTTCGGTGCAAACCTCTGTTCCCGTTAAGGGCAGTCCCGCAACCGGCGGTGAATCCGCAGCGGCGGTGATTGGTCTGGCAGCGATTGCCGCAGCGGCGGCGGTTCTTCTCGGAAAGAAAAAGGCGTGATTCTTAAAAACGTAAAACGGAGGCTTTTGCAAGCCTCCGTTTCAGTCTGTCGAAAAAGCCATCTTTCACGAAAAAGGAAGATGGCTTTTAGAA
>JBJESB010000016.1:0-5524 GCA_051882575.1 Oscillospiraceae bacterium | reverse complement strand
CAGCGGCGCCATAAGATACTGCGAAATACTAACGGGGAACAGCGCCGCCAGCCAGAAGAACGGGCTTCCCAGTGTGTAAAAGCTGTATGAGCCGACAAAATTTGCGCCGAGGTCGGTCTGCCAGCTCCAGCCCATATTGCCGCTTTGAACAGCGTTGATGCACAGCTTGTAGAACGGTATCTGCTGGGCATTGTAGTCGCCGTAGTACACAAAATACCCGCCGTCAATAATCACAAACGGCAGCAGCAGTACAACCGCCATTATCAGCGCAGTCAGAAACGCTTTCCGGTAATATTTCTTCTCCTGTCTGTACATTAAAAGTGCTTCTCCTTTTCGGGATTCTCCCGTTTTCCTGAACTTTTTGGTATGCTTACATCTTCTCGGGAGCGTCTACCTTAAGCAGAGTAAGTACATTCTTAAGAACAGTTCTTGCCGCTGCGCAAAGCGCCAGACGAGAAAGCTTGACCTCGTTTTCGGCATCCTTTATCGTGCAGCTGTCATAGAACTTGTGATATGCCTGTGCAAGCTCATACGCGTACTTTGTAAGCGCAGAGGGATTGTAGTCCTTTGCAGCCTGATTTATCATCTCGGGCATTTCGGCAATCTTTCTTACAAGAGCAAGCTCCGCGGGCTCGGAATAGCTTACCGCGCCGCCCTCGTACTTTATGCCGTCCTCTGCCATTTTCTCTATTACGCGGCAGATACGCGCGTGAGCGTACTGCACATAGAATACGGGGTTCTTGCTGGATTCTTCAACCGCAAGGTCAAGGTCAAATTCAAGGTGGGTGTTGGCGTCGCGAAGATTGAAGAAGTATCTCGCAGCGTCAATCGGAACCTCGTCAAGCAGCGTTGTGAGCGTAATCGCCTTGCCCGAACGCTTTGAAAGCTTTACAACATCACCGTTGCGCACCAGCATTACCATTTGCATGATTACAACGTCAAGCTTGCTGTCGTCGATACCCATTGCCGCAAGGCAGATTCTCATGCGCTGAACATAGCCGTGGTGGTCTGCGCCCAGAACGTTTATCGCCTTGTCATAGCCGCGCGTTACCAGCTTGTTGTAATGGTAAGCAATATCCGGCACGATATAAGTCGGGAAGCCGTTGGAGCGCACAAGCACAAAGTCCTGGTCGCCGCCGAAATCGGTAGCCTTAAGCCACAGCGCACCCTCGCTCTCATAGGTGTGACCGCCCGCCTTGAGCTTTTCGATAACATCCGCTACTGCGCCGCTGTTGTGCAGGCTGCTCTCCTTGAACCAGTTGTCGTACTTAATACGGTATTTCAGCAAATCCTGCTCCAGACGCGCCTCGTTAAGCGGCAGAGCGTACTCAACCAGCGCCTTTCTGCGCTCCTCGGAGGGCTTTGACATAAGCGCGTCGCCTCCGAATTTATCATAGTAATTCTTTGCGTGCTCGATAATATCCATGCCAAGATACACGTCGTTGGGCATATAGAAGGTCTGCGAGGTAATTTCCTCGGGCGCTTCGCCCTCGCCGTCAAAGGTAACCGTTGCGTCGTAAACCGTCTTTGTAAGCTGCTCCATATCGCTGTTTGCAGCCATAAGAGCCTTGCCCTCGTCGCTGCACAGCTGAACATAGCGCAGCTCCAGCGACTTGCCGAATTTTGCCACCTGATTGCCCGCGTCGTTTATGTAAAACTCGCGGCTTACCTCGTAGCCCGCTTCTTCAAGCAGCGACGAAAGGCTGTCGCCGATTGCACCGCCGCGCGCATTTCCGATATGCATAGGTCCTGTGGGATTTGCGGATACGAACTCAACCAGTACGCGCTTGCCTGCGCCAAGGTCGGTTTTGCCGTAATCCGCGCCCAGCTCGTTGACATTCTTCACAACAGACGAGAACCACTCCGCGCCTATGAAGAAATTCAAAAAGCCCGGACCTGCTACCTCTATCTTCTCAAATGCCGTTCCGTCGAGCCGGACAGCTTCTGTAATCATTGTCGCAACGGCGCGGGGATTGGTCTTGAACACCTTTGCCGAAACCAGCGCAACATTCGACGAAAAATCACCGTGCGAAACATCAGCGGGAATCTCAACCGCGAATGCGGGCAGCGGCTCTGCGGGGAGCTTACCCTCGGCGGTAAGTCTGCCCAGAGCGTTCATTATAATTTCCTTTACCTGTGCTTTTGCTTCAACTACTGCATTGTACATCTGTTTTTTCCTCCGTTACTTTGTTCTAATCTTTATTGTTATCTCATTTGTGAGCATTAGTCCCGCGTTTACGTCAAGCGTGTATTTTATATAGACTCTGCCGCCGTTTTCGTCAAGGTCGGCGTCCAGACCTACGGTGGTAATGCCAATCATGCAATCGCCGTATTCCGTGCCGTAATGGCAGTAGTGACGCTCGCCGCGCTCGAATACAAGGCTTGAAAACGCAGCGCCCGTGCGGGTCATTGTTACAAGCCTGTCGTTGATTCGCAGCTGAACATGGCTGCCGTCAAAGCCCGTCGCTTCGCTCTCGTCGTAATCTATAAAGTACTCGCCCTTGTGCTGACGGAACTCTCCTCGTGTGAAAAGCTCGGAGGTGTCGGTTTCTCCGTCGGCGGTCTGCTTCATTTTTAGTGTGATACTTGCGTTATCCATTTATCGCTCCTGTATTTTGCTATGTAATCAGTTCTCCGTATTCCTGTCTATTGCAAGCTCTATAAGTCTGTCAAGCAGCTCGCTGTATTCAATGCCCATATTCGCCATAAGCTTGGGGTACATACTGATATCCGTAAAGCCCGGAATGGTATTGATTTCATTCAGCACCAAGCCGTCCTCCGTCACGAAGAAATCAACGCGCGAAAAGCCCGAGCAGCCCATGGCAATGTATGCCTTTTTCGCGGTTTCACGCAGCTCGTTCATCATATCCCCGCTGATTTTCGCAGGGATATCAAGAACCGATGTTCCCAGCGTATACTTTGCGTCAAAATCGTAAAATTCCTCTGCCGGTGTAATCTGACCGGGTATTGACGCAATAAGCTCCGTGCCGTTGCCCAGCACCGCGCACTCTACCTCTTTGCCGACTACCTCGCGCTCGATAACTACCTTATTATTGTGAGCAAAGGCTATTTTTATACCGTTCTTCAAGCCCTCTCTGTCAGCCGCGCGGGAAACTCCCACCGAAGAGCCTGCGCAAGCGGGCTTTACAAACATGGGATAACCCAGCTTTTTCTCAATTTCGTCGCAGGCGGCGTCCACGTCGGAAAGCGCCTCGCGGGTAATGTAGCAATACTTCGCTGTTCGGATTCCCACATTATCAAGTATTGTGTGCGTGATAGCCTTGTCCATGCAGTCCGCAGAGGAAGTCATGTCGCAGCCGACGCAGGGCAGTCCCGCAAGCGCACAAAGTCCCTGAACCGTACCGTCCTCGCCGTTAAGCCCGTGCAGAACCGGAAATACTGCGTCAACCTTGCGCAGATAGCACTTGTCGTCAGCGCCGAACAGCATTATTCCCTTATGTATTGCGTCGGGGCTGATTATCGCTGTGCAGCAGTCGGGATTTTCCTCCCATTTTCCGCTCCTGATATCCTCCGGCTCGCCGGGGTAGTACAGCCAGTGACCCTTTTTCGTGATTCCGATACACATTACATCGTACTTGTCGCGCGGAATATTCTTCAAAACGGAATACGCCGAAAGCAGCGAAATGTCATGCTCGCTGGATACGCCGCCGAAAAGCACCGCTATTTTTAACTTACCCATAATAATCACCATTACGCGCCGCACGAACGCCGCGCCCTTTCAAAATCAGAGCGGGATACACCCTCTGAATAATATATGTCAGCCGCGCAGAGCGTTATTCCTGCGCATAAGCATACTGCCACATAATAAATCATACATTACCTATTATACTACAACTCCGCGCAAATTTCAAGTGGTTTGGCATATTTTGTGGACTGTCGGCTGATTCTTTCAAGCTGTCGAAAAATTCGGAAAATTCTGCTTGAAAAAATCTGCCCGATATGTTATAATGTAAACGATATCATTTGACGCCGCAGCGTCGGCGGAAAGGACGCAAAATGAGCAATATTATCTATTTCAACAACGAAGGCGACCAATCACTCTGGGAGCAGCACGCGCTGCCGATTGGCAACGGCTATATGGGCGCATCAATGTTCGGCGGGGTGCGGCATGAGCGTATCGTGCTGAACGAAAAATCGCTGTGGGCGGGCGGTCCGTGCGAAAATCGCCCCAATTACCGCGGCGGCAACAAATCCGACCGATACAAATATGTAAAGCAGGTTCAGGAGCTTTTGGCGCAGGGCAAAAACGACGAGGCTTCCGCGATTCTGCAGGAGCTTACGGGCGACGGCGATTTCGGCAGCTATCTGCTGCTGTGCGACGCTGTGATTGATTTCACGCTGCCCGAGGGTCAGCCGCAGAATTACCGCCGTGCCCTCGACCTTGACCGCTCGCTGTACAGCTGCGAATTTACCGTTGGCGGCATCAGGTACGCCCGCGAGGCATTTGCAAGCTACCCCGACCGCGTTATTGCTTTCAGATTCACCTGCAGCGAGCGCAGGCTGGATTTCACGCTGTCGCTTGACAAAACTCACCCCGCGAGCATTTCCGCGCAGGGCGATACTCTGGTATACAACGGCGCGGCTGCCGATAACGGATTGCGCTTTGACGCGCGCTTTGCAGCGGTTTCCGACGGTGCTGTGAGCGTTTCGGACAGCGCAATCACCGTAAGCGGCGCAGCAGAGGCGGTAATTTATTTTACTGCCGCAACCGACTACGCAATGGAATACCCCAAATACCGCAGCGAAACCGCCCCCGAGGAAATCACCATGCCGATAATCGCAGCGGCGCTTGCAAAGGGGTGGGAAGCGCTGTATGACGCGCATTATTCCGATTACGCCGCGATTTATTCGCGCGTTTCGCTCAAAATCAATGATGACGGAGCGCAGCTCCCCGCAGACGAGCTTATTGCCGCTTACCGCGCGGGTGAGCGCTCCGCAATGAACAGGCTGGAGCAGCTGTATTTCTGCTATGGGCGCTATCTGCTGATTTCCTCGTCAAGAAAGGGCGCTCTGCCCGCAAACTTACAGGGCGTGTGGAATGAGAGCAATACTCCGCCGTGGTGCTGCGACTACCATATAAATGTAAATCTGCAAATGAACTACTGGGGCGCGTACAACACCAATATGGCTGAAACCGCCGTTGCGCTGGTGGATTTTCTGGATTCGCTGCGCGCGCCCGGCAGGGTAACAGCCGAGGAATACTACGGCATAAAATCCGACAGTGAGCACCCCGAAAACGGCTGGACTGCGCACACGCAATGCTCGCCCTTCGGCTGGACAGCCCCCGGCTGGGATTTCTACTGGGGCTGGTCAACGGCGGCGGTGGCGTGGCTTATGCAGAATATCTGGGAGTATTACGAATTTACGGGCGACATCACCTACCTGCGCGAAAAAATCTACCCGATTATGCGCGAAAGCGTGACCTTCTACACGCAGTGGCTGATTTACGACAAGAAGCAGGACAGACTGGTTTCCTCGCCTACCTACTCCCCCGAGCACGGAC
>JBJESB010000015.1:0-22050 GCA_051882575.1 Oscillospiraceae bacterium | reverse complement strand
TGAAATTGAGCCCGCTGATTGTGTAGCCGTTGCCGTTAAAGCTGCCGTTGAACGGTTTTTCTGCCGTGCCGATAGGAGCTATGTTCAAATCGGCAGGAAGAACAATGTCATTCACTAAAATGGCATTTGTTTTGGTTCCTAATCCGTTTCCGCGGTTTACAAAGTTTGAGAACCACAGCAGTTCGTTGCACTTGGTAATCTTATAGATTACGTTGTCGGGGTCGTTTATGATGTCGCCCTCATATTCAGGCTCGGAAGGACAATAGTCACAGCATCCGTTGATGTGGTTGTGGTAAGAATATTTCTCGTTGTAGAATACCCGGTTAGTATCGTTTATGTGAACGGGCAGCGCGTCTGCGTCGTCACCCGTCAGAAGCTGTCCCCATGCGGGCATATTCGTGCTTTTGGTGATGAGGTAGGTTACCTCGCCGCTTTCAAACTGCGCTTGTGTCCTTGCGCTGTCTGTGTCAATATGGCTTGTAACGCCCCTGTCGAGGTAGTAGCAGTTAAGTGTTCTGTCCTGCGTGTCTGCACAGATACCGCCGGTAACTCCCGTTGATTTGCCGGTTGCTACCGTTGCCGTGCTGAAGCATCTGACTACTTCATAGTTATTCTGTCCCACAACAGCGCCGACATAATCCCCGCCGTTGAAGTACGAGTCAACGATACCGATTTCGCGGACTCTTCCGCCGGAGACTCCGGCTTTGCCGACAACGCCGAACAGACCGACATACGCTTCTGACGGGTCATCAATATACAGACCGCTGAGACAATAGCCTTGCCCGTAGAAGCTGCCTGTGAACGGATTTTCAGCCGTGCCGATAGGCGTCCAGGGTATGAATAGTCCATTGTCGGTATTCAGTGTGCCGTCATCCTTCAGAACGCCGTGGTTTATTACCGTAATATCGTTCACAAGCTTAGCATTTGCGCCGTTGTTTTCTGTGTTGACATAATCAGCAAACCAGTACAGGTGCTTTGCTTCGGATATCAGATAAAAAGAACCTTCCTTCGGTGGCTCTTCGGGCATATCCATACCACAATCATCGCAGTGTGTCATAATTGCGAAGTGATTATGGTATTTGCGCGTAGCAACTCCGTAATATACCTTGTTGCTGCCGTCCGCAGCTATGGGCTTGGGAAGCGTATTTGTACCGTTTATTGTCTGACCCCATACGGGTTTATAACGGTTAGAATTGAGATTGTATGCAGCATAGCCGTCCTTAAACCGGTCGTTCGTTATTGCAAGACTGCTGTCGGAAGCGCCCGAAACATCAGTGTCAAGGTATAGGCAGTACTCCACTGTGCCGCTGTTTGCTGCGCATATACCGCCCTTGGTTCCGGCAGCGGTGACGGGTGTGTTGTAGCTGAAGCAGCCGCTGATAGTGCCTTTGTTCTGTCCTGCAACTGCGCCAACATAATTTCCGCTGCTGAAAGAGGAGTTAATAACGCCGAGATTCTTAACCACGCCGCCTGCGCCGATAACACCGAACAAGCCGACGTTGTCCGAAGTGCCGTTTATCAGCATATTGCTTACAGTATGACCCTTTCCGTCGATTTCGCCGGTGAAGGGGTGAACTGCTGAACCTATCGGAAGCCATGAATAGCTTTCAGAACCCTCGTTTATGGTTATGTCATTCACCAGCACGCCCTTTTGCTCTAAGCCGAACTCGGCAAACCAACGCAGATGTCCTCTGTTTTCTATCTGATATACACCATTCTCGTACTTGTCGGGTCTTGCAGCAGTCAGGCCGCAGTCAGTGCAGGGGCTGCCGTCATGGTTATGATATCCTTTGGTGGCACCTAAAAATACCCTGTAAGTATCATCGTCACCAAGCACGGGAATAGTCTGACCGGGATCGTTCAGATTCTGCGACCAGTGTGCTTCAAGAGAGCCTGTTGTAAGCAAATAAGCAGCCTCGCCGCTTGCAAGCTGAGCGGTGGTATATCCATAGACATATTCGGATACGGGGTCGGCGTCGGATGAAAATTTCTTTTTATTGTTTACTCCGTTACCCGTGAATTTGTCGCTGTTGTAGCAGCAGTATCGTATCAAGCAGCAATTTCTGCCGCATACTCCGCCGACAAATTGACTATCAGCAGCGCCTGTCACTGCGCCATTGCTGAAACAGCTGTATATCGGCGAAAGGTCGCCGGAATAGTAAATGGTTCGTCCAACAACTCCGCCGACGCAGTCGTCTCCGCTGACATCTGCTAGGTTAAGGCAGCCGCAGATAGGACTGTCGTTCTCCACTTCGCCGCAGATTCCGCCGACATTGATGTTGTCCTCTACATTTCCGTAATTTTCGCAGCGGTTTATTACACAAGAATTAAGTCCGCAGATTCCGCCGACATCTTCGTAACCGTTGGTCGCTGTAACCTTGCCGTAGTTCACGCAATCCTCGAGTATGTTACAGTTCTCACCGACGATACCGCCGACATATAGTTTTAATGATGTAATTCTGCTGTCGTATAATTCATTTTCGTCGACTATGACATCGCCGCGGTTAACACAATTTCTGACTTCTGCCGTTAATTCAGAATTTGCTGTCGATGCGAGATAACCGACAATACCGCCGGCATGACCCGCCGCAGATATCGTCTTAAAGTTTTCGCAGTTATCGACAATACCATGATGCATGGTGCCGACAATACCGCCTACGAACACGCCGCCGGTTATTTTGCCATAGTTTTTGCAGCCGGTGACCTCACAGACGGGTTCATCGTAGGCATAATCAATACGGCCTGCGATTCCTGCAACATGCATAAAGCCGCTGATTTTGCCGTAATTAGTACAGTTTTTGACAGACCCGCCGCCTCTGTCTATCTGAGCGCAGAATGCGCCTGTACCTGTAAACTTTTCAAATCCCTTTGGCAGAGGCGAGCCGACAACGGTGGCATAGTTTACGCATTCGGTAATAGTGCCTGCGTTTTTTGCGCAGAAACCGCCTACATACTGCTGCACATAATCTTCGCTCGAAACGTAACCTTCAAACTTAACGAGCGTAGAGCCAAAATAGGAATCCTTCAGCGTGAGTTTTCTGATAACGCCGGAAGCATTGATATTATTAAACAAGCCTACACTCTCGCTGTCGCTCACGGAGTAGATACCGCTGATAAAATGACCATCGCCGTCAAATGTGCCGGAATAATCCTTTATCGGCGTCCACGGCACAAAATCAGTCACGCTATTCAGGTCTCCGTTGGAGTCGAGAACACCGGTGTTGACAGTAATGTCAGCGCCGAGCCTGGCGCAAATATCATATTTTCTGCTGTTGACTTGGTCAGCAAACCAGTAAAGCTCCGCCGCAGAGGTGATTTGATACGGGCTGCCCGCCGAGCCGTCGCCGCTTGTCGGCTTTGACGGCGTTATCGTACCCGCCGCACTCGCCCTCACGCCGAAATCAAAGCCGCCGAAAGTCCCCGCGGGGAAATACACCAGCATTGACAAAAACATTGCGAACACCACAAGGAACGCTATTGGTTTCTTCAGTTTCTTCGTCATAAATCTTCCTCCATAGTATCGTTTAATGCGCCCGCAAGCCTGTTGTGATACCCTTTTGCAAAGCGCTTTAGCCTATACTTGGAAATATTATACAGCAATATTTGGAATATGTCAATAGACTTGGAACCAATAGCCAAAACCTGTAACGAGAGACTTTCTAAGCATGGAACGAATGCCCTTTTGTTCCAAGCTTGCAGGACGAATTTTACATATTTTTCCTTCTTTTGTGCTAATGTTGCCCCGTAATTATTCGCAGGAACAGCCGAACTCAAAAAACAGCCAATAGGTATCGGCTTGTTAACGGGATATTAAAGGTGACGAACATATATTTCAAATAAAATTGCCGTTACCAAGCCAAAGACCATTATGTAAACAGGAAAGTAAATTAAGCTCGTCATATTTGCGATTATTCCGAAAAGAGGCGGCATAATTGCCGCACCGCCACACGCGCAAGCCATGACAGTTCCTATAATTGATTGAGATTTATCCGCACCAAAGTCAATCGGAACAGAATGAATAAGCGACGGATATATGGGGGCACAGCCTATACCGGTTATTACAAGCCCGAACAGCGCCGGCAAATCCGATTCCGTTGGAATAAATAAAAGTATAATGCCCGTAATAATTCCAATAAATCCAATGCGTATCAGTTTTTTGTCTCCAAGCTTATCGGATACAAAACCGCTTATAAACCTGCCAAAGGTTATTCCGAGAAAATACAAAGCGGCGAATTTTGCTGATACTCCCTCGGATAAGCCCTTACTCTCGCAAAGGTAGCTGCTTGCCCATGCACCGGTGGTTGCTTCAAGAGCGGAGTAGCTGAAAAATGTAAGAAGCACCAATGGCACGCCCCTTATTTTAAGCGTGTCTGTTATTCCGTAAGATGATTTTGCTTTTGGTGCGGGTGTTTCGGTCTTTGCACATTTTCGCCATAGTGGAATACAGATGAACATTAGCGCCGCAATAGACGCTTGTATCAGCGATACTATACGATAACCGCCTTGCCAGTATCCGCTAGAGGAAAGGCAGCTGCCCATAATATACGGTCCGATTATCGTTCCTACTCCCCAGAAGCAATGCAGCCAGCTCATATGCCTTGATTTAAGATTAAGCGCTGCATAATTATTAAGCGCTGCATCAATGGAGCCTGCGCCCAAACCGTATGGTATCGCCCAGACGCAAAGCATGGGCAGAGAATTGGTTATCGAGTAGCCGAAAAGCCCTATGGCACTCAATAATACGCTTACAGCTGTAACAGTTCCCGTACCGAACCGCTTTATTATCCTGTCCGAGAACAGACCGGAAATTATTGTGCAGATGATAACCACTGTTGATACAATGCCCATATAAGAAATGGGAACTCCAAGGGCTTTGTGCATTGCAGGCCACGCCGAACCCATAAGCGAGTCGGGAAGTCCGAGCGAAATAAAGGCAAGGTATATTATTGCAATCAAAACAAGCATATCAATTATTCCTTTGGTTTGTTTTTGATAAGGAAAGCCAAAAGCATGACCGCAAGCGTATTCCAATAGGTATCAACTTCATTGGTGGAATAGCTGTTATGGTCGTCAATATAGCATAATGCAGGATAGGTGTTTCGGAAAAGCCGCCTTGCCTGTTCATCCTCCATATTCATATTTGCGCCGCCGACTACCATTCCTCTTAACGCGGTTCCCATAGCGATTGACGGTCTGTGATGCGGATTACACGGGAAGCTTGTGCCATACCCCGTAACATAGCAAATATCCATTGGATTTTTGCCAAGCAGATACGCCGACTGCTCCGAAGCATAGTTATAATACCTTCTGTCAGCAGTGAGCTCGTATGCCATCATCAGCTTCATTCCGCTGCCCAATACCTGTGAGTTGCTTCCCCAGCAGTAGTTTTCGGTGGCAACAGAATATCCGCCCGAGTCGGCAACAGAAATACACCACTGCGCATGACCGATTATTTCTTTTGTCAGCTTTTCCCTTATCGCTGTATCAACAAGCCGCTTATCAATGCCAAGATACGCGAGATTTCCAAGACTGCCGACATTTTCCCAGCCAAATCCGTTCAGCTCATTCTCTGCTGCGATTTCATCAAACACCCTGCGGTATTTAATATTTTGGGTTGCCTTATAAAGCTGTGCGGCAGCCCAATAGGTTTCATTTATGCAGCTGCTGTTTTCGTATGCGCCCGTATAAATTCCGTCGGGATTTTGAGTAATAAGCTCTCCCTTGCCGGAAATCAGAAAATCCCACGCTTTTTCGGCAGAAGATAGACACCTGCTTGCATATTCCGCATCACTATGCTTAAAACAATCATACGCCATTGCCATTACAGCCGCAAAGCTGCCTGTCGCTGTTTTGGACAACGGACACAGTATTAGCCTATCGCACTCCTTTTCGGGCATAACATACCCCGGAAAACCTGCACAAGTCACCTTATGGTATACTCCGCCCAAGCTGTCCTGCATCTTGAAAAGCCACTCAAGACCGTATTTTACCTCATCCAGAATGTCGGGTATATTGTTCCCGCTCTCGGGAATGTTGGTATTATCCGTAAACAGCTTCGGGCAAGCTTCGTATGCCAGCATCATTTCTGCTGCGGTCAGCGCTGCTGCAACAGTATATCTGCCATAATCACCCGCATCATGCCAGCCGCCCGATACATCAACGCTTATATCTGTTCCGTATAAATACGCTCTTTCCGTATGACAGGGCTTATGCGCAAAAATGCCTGCATATTTTTCCACAAGCTCCGTTCCGCACCTGTGCATATACATCATACGAACAGCGTCGGTAATCAGGCTATTGTAAATATTATCGGATATTCCGAAACTGTGTGACCTTTCTCCCGATACAGTTATGTAATAGCTGCCCTGTGTCGTAAGCTCGGAAAAATCTCCGCAGCATACGGTTTCGCCCGAATATTTATCGTACTTTTCAGCGCCGACTTTTCCGTTATAGACTACTCGGTCATTATTGTTATCAACCACAAGAAATTCGCTGCCTGCTTCGATTCCCCTGAATACCGCCAGCTTCTGCATTTTGGGCAGAAATCCAACCTGATTAACTATTACTTTCTGCATATTCTCCCTGCCTTTATATCACATTTTCAAGCAGAAATTCCGTTGTAGCGTTTATCAGAAATTCCTTCTGTTCCTCGGTTTCTGTCCACATATGTCCGTTATCCGGCATGGTTGTCATTTCGCCCTTATCTCCAAGCTGTGTAAGGAAGGTCTGTGCGTCCGACAGAGGATTGATGTCATCTGCCTCACCGTGAATAATAAGGCATTTTGCAGCGCCGTTTCCCGTGCATTTTTCGCCGTCAAAGAACAGTCTGTTTCCGCTTGCGGAAATAACTGCCTTTATTCCGCTCTTGTCGTATTCGCTGTCATTTACAAGATAACTGCTGAAATAATAATTATCGGCAATTTCTGCTCCCGCGGAATGTCCGGCAATTACTATTCTGCTGCTGTCTATGCCGTATTCATCGGCATTTGCCTTTATCCAATCTACCGAGGAAGCAACATCCTCCGCAGCGTTTTTTAGGGTTTCAAGAAATGCATTTGTGGCTTCCCATTCGGGATTCAGGCGGTAATCGACAGAAACAAAAACATATCCCTTTTTGGCAAAATCATTCGCAAGAAAGCTGACAGGGTCCCAGCTTTCGCTTTTGCTGCCCACATACATTCCGCCGCCGTGTACCCATATTATAACGGGGCGTTTATCACAGGTATCTCCCTCGGGCAGGTAAACATCAAGCTTCAGCTGAATATCATTGCCAAGATAGTCTTTTTTCTGCGCATAAACAATGTCGGTTTTAACATCAACATTATCAAATACATTTTCGCTGTATCTTCCGACTATCTCGGGGACTACGTTTTCCGATGCGGCGCTCACTGTCGATTGTGATACATCGCCCGAAGACTGTTCATTGGCAGGCACGCCGTTTGAGCAGCCTCCCAAAAGTAATGCAGATGAAATAAGTGTAATTCCCATAACAGTGATTTTGTTTGTTTTCATAGCTATGACCGTTCCTTTCAAGAATAATGGTTTCTCATACTATTTCCTAATCAACCGCCATAGCGATTGGAGCGGCGAAGCCGCAGGAAAACCGTTCAATACCGATTCCGTCAAAAACAAAGGTTTTATCAGAATCAGTATTATGACATTATTATGGTAAACCCTGATGTAAGGATAGAGTCAATAGCTTTGCAAAAAGTTTGTTGATATATACAAATATCGAACAGCATTTTGTACAGATTTACTCAATAGGGATTTGTATTTCGGTAAGCCATTTGTCCACCGAATCGACATTCCACATTCCGTCGATATATCTTTCTCTGGGAGCGCCGCAGACAGAATAACCGCTTTTATTTATCCAATCGTACAGATACGCAAAGCCTGCGCCGATATATTGATTCGACCCCTTGAAATATATACAAGCAGCCTTGCAGGCAGGAAGTCTTTTGAAATTGATATTGTCGGGGATGCTTTTGCCGGGCGTTAATGCCATGTTGTATTCCACCGTCATGTTTTCGGAGCGGTATTCGTTGTCAAGATATGTGAGAAAGCAATAATCGGGAGACGCGGTTTTAAGCTCGGGATAAAGAGTGAAAAATTCTTGTTCGGTGTCCTGAATAAAACGGTATAGCTGCCTGTTGCTTTCGACCGAAGCGGTTTTTGAAAATACGATTTGTTCCTGTAATTCGACAACCGTAACATCATATTGCGACGTACCGTTGTTCATAATATCAAGCCGATTTAGCTGCATTTGTAATTCGGCTATTTTGCCCACAAGCTCATCACGATACTTTTGCAGCTGCTCTTCCTTATGACCGTGAAGAATTATTTCTTTTATCTGCTCAACAGACATACCAACCTGACGAAGAGAAATTATTTCACGCAGTTCGGAAAGCTGTGATGAAAGATAATATCTGTATCCTGTGCTTTCATCCGTATATGCGGGCTTGAATATTCCCTCTTTATCATAAAATCGAAGCGCAGCAATGGTTGTTCGGGTAAGCTTTGAAAAGGTTCCTATGCTGTAATACATTTACTTCACCGCCTATCAGAATTTGTTTTGGAGAAAATACGCTTCATATCCTCAGCATGGTTATATGCCACAAAATATAGAAAATGATTATGAAATAAAGCAGGATTTCGTTTGTTCAAAACGAATATGCTGCAATACGCAAACAGCGGCACTCCGAAAAGGAGTGCCGCCGGTTTATATTTCACTAAAAATTGAATCTGCTTACAAGCTCTTTGAGAGTACCTGCCTGTGCCGAAAGAGTTTCGGAAATAGCGGCGCTTTCTTCCGCAGTTGCTGAATTTGATTGAACGGTGCCTGTGATTTGAGAGATTTCTTCATCAATTTTGCTAACCATAAGCGTCTGGTTGCTGCTGGAGTCGGAAATCGTTTCAACAATGCCCTTGACCTTGATGATGCAGTCGTTAAGCTGTGCCATTGCATCTGCGGTTGTATTAACGATAGAATTACCGCTGTTTACTGCTTCACAGGACTGCTCAATGAGCTTAGTCGTTTCACTTACTGCCTCAGCGGATTTAGCCGCAAGATTTCTAACCTCGTCCGCAACAACAGCAAAGCCCTTGCCTACTGCTCCTGCTCTAGCCGCTTCAATTGCGGCATTTAATGCAAGAATATTTGTCTGGAATGCGATATCCTCAATGGTTTTAATAATATTGCTGATTTTAGAGGAGGAGCTGTCGATATTGTCCATTGCCTTGGTGAGCATCGACATTCTCTCGTTTGCCTCACAGGCATGAGCGTACGTCTGCTGAATAAGCGTCTGGGCTTCGGTGCAGCTTTCGGAATTGGCGGTAGCCTGTCCTTCTATCTGATGAATAGTATCTGCAAGAGATTCAATAGACATAGTCTGCTCAATGGACGCCTTGGAAAGATAGTTTGAGCCCGTTGCGACCTGTCCCGAGCCTGAATGTACTTCATCAGCCGCCGCAGAAATATTTTTCATAAGGGTAACAAGGTCGGAGTTAAGATGATTCAGCTTTTCAAGACTTTCCGCAAGCGCTTTCAAATCGCCTATGTAGAAATCCTTGTTTTTTGATACATCTACCGTCAGATTGCCCTCGGACATCTCGCCAATGATATACTTTATATCATCTATGGCATTTCTCAAAGTGGAACTCAGCTTGCTTACAGCTGCGGATATCGTGCCAATCTCATCTTTTCGTCCAATGTATTTTTCGGTTATTTTAGCAGCGTCAAGCTCCAGCTGCCCGATACCCTCCAGAGATTTTTTTACCTGCTTCAGCTCATATCCGACTCTTTGCATCAGCAGCATTGTAAAGGCAACCAACAAAACGGTAAACACTGCACAAGCGACTGTTACGATAAGATTTACAGAATTTACGCTGCTGTAAACCTCCGACATTTTATCCCTTACAATAAATATCCAGCCTCTTTCGGGCAAATAGCTGTATACCTCAAGATAGGAAGCGCCGTCATCATTGGAATAGGAATACGAACCTGTCGCATCTGCTTTACCGCTGTTTATCATGTCGATAATGCCAAGGCAGCCCTTATCCTCGGAAACCTCGTTGATGAGCGAGCTGTCGGGATTGTAAAGATAACGTGCGTCGGCAGCGTTTAAGAAGATGTATTCCTTGTTTGGAAGTCCTTTTATATCCAGCCCGGTAATCGAATCCATTAACTTATCGGCATATACTGCTGCTCCCACAAAGCCGATGCACTCGTTTTCCTCATAAACCGGGTAATACAAGGACAGAACCATTTGGTTAGAACCGCCCTTTGACATCATTATACCTGCATTTCCGACTTCTTTCTTGGACAGAATATCTCTCTTAAGGCTTTCGAGAGCCTCGCCTGTTCGTGTAGTGATACCGATTACCTTTTCATTGGTGTGCGTCAGTACCTTTGTCTCGGGAGTCGCAATGTAAAGTCCCTCAAAAATTCCCTGAACAGCTGCATAATTAACGGTATAGCTCTGCGCCCCGGCAACAATTTCGGGGTTATCGGGATTTTTCAGAACATCTCTGACCTGCGGATTCAGGGAGAACTCAATCATTGTTTTTTCGGTGCCGGATACGAAATCCTCAATAATTGCTGCTCTGGAATTAACAGCATCATGCATCTGATTGGAAATGTTATCTTCTACAATAGAAGAAACATTCTGAGCAATAAGCGACCACAAAATCAACATACCAACTATTGTTACTACCAGAATGGATAAGCTGATACGGGTTGCTATCCTCATATTTCCGAAAAACTTCATGTAAATTCAATCCTTTCCGACAAAAAGTATTTTATACAACTATTATTATACATTATTATATAAAATTTGTCAATACATTTTGAAATATTGTTGTGCATTTTATATAATAGATTAAGTAATTAGCTAACAAAAGTTTTGCTGCTTGGTAATTATGACAGCCGTCTCCGACATCTAACCGCCCGAATGAATTGCTTTTCATTTTTCACGGGCAGAAAGCAGAAATTCTGGTTGCTACGCCCGCATAAAATGCGCAGTTTTCATCGAGCTCATTCGACCTGCCATAGGCAAGTTTCGGGCATTTTTGATGATTACACATAACACAATTTTTGAGCGTTTTTATTATCCCGCTTCGGGCATTGAAATAGCGCCCTGTTTTTGTGCAGAGCGCTTAACCTACTTTACTATGCCAAATAACGTTTAGTATGTTCGGTCTGTTCAAATATAAGACTACCATCGGGCTTTCGCCGAACGCGAAGCACTACTGGCATGGGAGTTTCATCAAGCAAACCTAACATAGAATTTTTGCCAATTCGCGCTTGAATGATAATATCATTATCACCACATCCTTTTACCATGCGCTCTACTTTAGAAAAGTCCAAGTTATTGTTTTCGCAATAACGCTGAATATCGCGTTGGTATCTTTTATATTCCATGCACATATAATCACTCCTTATCAAAACGGCGATATTGACCTTTGGAATTATAGATAGCCATGCTTTGCTGTTCAAAGCATTCAAATACTAACCAATCTCCCTCTGAAGCTTCTAAACAAAACGAACTGTCGCCTGGATGAGTATGACCGCTCCACTTATAACCTTGAGCCGCTAATTTTTTTGCTTCCTCAATGTCAATATTCACCTTTGAATAGTTGCCACGTATAATCAACCGTTCATTGCCCTTGGTGAACATTGCAAATTCATCACCGGTCTTTGCGGTTAATGCCGACAAATCCGCCATATTCACGCTATCGCGATGTACAGTAACACGGCTGTCATATTCGGGCAGATTGTCAAGCAATTCCTGCTGACGATTATTTAGCGGTATATCATCAAATGTTAGGATAGCATTAGGATTACCCTTTCCAGTATGCCTTTGCTCAATAGGACTGTCAATACTTGAAATTGTCACTCTACCACTCCCTACACTTATTATACCACTTCCCCCCGATTTGTCAACCCCTTTTCGTACCTTAATCGGCGGCTTTGGCACGCTGAAATTCCAATCCCGAATCTTCTCGCGCTACGCTCACTGCCGCAGGACATCCCCGTGCTGTTCAATAAAATTCGCGTTGCAGTTCTCCCACTGAACGAGCCGCATAGTAATTTTCAACAAGCAGTTAGCTTTCGCTAACCAATGTTTTGTTAAGGCTTACAAATCTATAAAAACCGCTTGACAAAATGCTCAAAATGTAGTAGTATATTTTATGGTTAGCAGAGGCTAACCATAATTTTGGCATATAGGTTAGCTGTATCTAACTTAAAAGGAGTGAATTATGATGCCGCTTATTTTTGCGAATACAGGCGAAGAAAACATCATCAAAAAGGTGGGCGGAAGTCCCGAAACGCGCAAGTTCCTTGAAAATCTCGGCTTTGTGACGGGTGGCTCGGTCACTGTCATCAGCGAGATAAGCGGTAATGTTATCGTTAATGTCAAGGATTCAAGGGTTGCCGTTTCAAAGGAAATGGCGCAGAAAATTATGGTGTAAAGGAGATTTTTTATGACACTTAAGGAAGCGAAAATCGGTCAGACAGTCACCGTTAAAAAGCTCGGCGGCGAGGGCGCATTAAAGCGCAGAATTATGGATATGGGCATCACAAAGGGCGTAGAGATATACATCCGCAAGGTTGCTCCGCTTGGCGACCCTATCGAGGTCACTGTTCGCGGCTATGAGCTTTCCCTGCGTAAGTCAGACGCTGATATGATAGAGGTCGGCTAATTTTTTTCGGAAATAGGTTAGTCAATACTAACAAGGAAAGGATTACTACTATGGAAATAAGAATTGCTCTTGCAGGAAATCCGAATGCAGGCAAAACTACGCTTTTTAACGCTCTCACAGGGTCAAATCAGTTTGTGGGAAACTGGCCCGGCGTTACCGTTGAGAAAAAAGAGGGCAGGCTGAAAGGTCACAAGGACGTCACGATAACCGACCTGCCGGGAATTTACTCACTTTCGCCCTACACCCTTGAAGAAGTTGTGGCACGAAATTACCTCATCGGCGAGCGCCCCGACGCTATTCTGAATATTATCGACGGCACGAACCTTGAGCGTAACCTCTACCTCACCACCCAGCTTGTGGAGCTTGGAATACCGGTTGTGTGCGCTGTAAATATGATGGACGTTGTGCGCAAGAACGGCGACAAAATCAATATCGAGCTGCTTTCCAATGAGCTTGGCTGCAAGGTAGTCGAGATTTCCGCATTGAAAGGCACGGGCGTTATGGAAGCAGCCGAAGCCGCTGTTGAAGCCGCAAAATCCAAAGTTCCCGCAGTACCCCGCCATAAATTCTGCGGCTGCGTGGAACACGCAATCGCGCACATTGAGGAAGCTGTTTTGCACAACGCTCCCGAGGAACAGCAGCGCTGGTTCGCGATAAAGCTGTTCGAGCGTGACGAGAAGGTGTACGAAGCGCTGAATATCTCCGAGAAGAAAAAAGCGCATATCGAAGCCGACATTGCCGCTTGCGAGCAGGAAATGGACGACGACAGCGAGAGCATAATTACCAACGAGCGCTACATTTACATAGCGGGCATAATCAAGGACTGCCTGAAGAAAAAGCATAAGGGCTTGACGGTTTCCGATAAAATCGACAAGGTTGTCACAAACCGAATCCTCGCTCTGCCGATTTTCGCGGTGGTAATGTTTATCGTGTATTTCGTTTCGGTTACGACGGTAGGTACATGGGTAACCGACTGGACAAACGACGGGCTTTTCGGCGATGGTTTTCACCTGTTCAATATCGGTACTTCCGAGTATGAGAACGCGGTTTCGGAGTACGCGGAGGAGCAGATTTTCACCGATGAAATTCAGGGGCTTGCGCAGTCCGCAGTTGACGCGGGAGCTGTCGGCGCGGAGGAAATTCTCGGGGCTGTCGAGGAAGCGGATTTCGGCGCATTTGACGAAGCGCTCGGCTATTACGGCGACAGCCTTGCGGAAAGCGGTTTCGATATCGCGGCGCTTCTTGAAGAACCTTTGGAAGAACTTCCCGCACCCGAAGATTACGGCGTATGGGTGCCCGGAATACCCGTGCTGATTGGAAATGCTCTTGAAGCTGTTGATTGTGCGGAGTGGCTGCAAAGCCTTATTCTTGACGGCATTGTTGCGGGCGTGGGCGCAGTTCTCGGATTTGTGCCGCAAATGCTGGTGCTGTTCATTTTCCTTGCGTTCCTTGAAAGCTGCGGTTATATGGCGAGAATTGCGTTCGTTATGGACAGGATTTTCCGCAAGTTCGGGCTGTCGGGTAAATCCTTCATTCCTATGCTTATCGGCACGGGCTGCGGCGTTCCGGGAATTATGGCGAGCCGCACAATCGAAAACGAGCGCGACCGCCGCATGACGATTATGACGACAACCTTTATTCCCTGCGGCGCAAAAATGCCGATAATCGCGCTTATCGCAGGCGCACTGTTCGGCAATGCGTGGTGGGTCGCTCCCAGCGCGTATTTCATCGGAGTTGCGGCGATAATCGTTTCCGGTATCATGCTTAAAAAGACAAAGATGTTTGCGGGCGACCCCGCGCCGTTCGTTATGGAATTACCCGCGTACCACCTGCCTGCTGTCGGCAGCATTCTCCGCTCCATGTGGGAGCGCGGCCGGTCTTTCATCAAGAAAGCGGGTACAATTATCCTGCTGTCCTCGGTGATTATCTGGGCAGGCTCGGTGTTCGGCAATCTGCCCGACGGCAGCTTCGGCTTCAGCACGGAAATTGCGCTCTCCGACAGCGTTCTCGGCATTATCGGCGGGGCTATCTGCCCGATATTTGCACCGCTTGGTTTCGGCGAGCCTACTGCGGCTATCGCAACAATTATGGGACTTGTGGCAAAAGAAGAGGTTGTCGGCGTATTCGGTGTACTTGACTTTATGGGAATGTCTGCGCTCGCCGGATATTCGTTTCTCGTGTTCAACCTGCTTTGCGCGCCGTGCTTCGCGGCAATCGGCGCTATCAGGCGTGAGATGAACAGCGCAAAATGGACGTGGTTTGCAATCAGTTATCAGTGCCTGTTTGCGTATGCAATATCGCTGATGATTTATCAATTCGGGCTGTTGTTCACGGGGGCTGTGAATGTAGTGGGGCTGATTTTCGCGGTGCTTGTGCTGGCTTTTATGGTATTTATGCTGGCAAGACCGTATAATGAAAGCGCCGGACTTACGGAAAAGGTCAAAGTTTAACAAAGGCAACATCGCCGTGCCTTTTGCGGAAAGCGCGGCGGTTCTTCTGAAAGGTGGATTTTATGTCAACTGTAATTATTTCACTCGTTTTAGCGGTTGTTCTGTTTATTGTCGGCAGAAAAATATACAAGGACAAACGAGCAGGAAAATCCCTCTGCGGCGGGAAATGCTCCGGATGCCCGAATTGCTGCGCCTGCCACAAGGAAAATGAAAAAGAATGAGCAAATTCAGCGTATAGAAATGCGTTTTCCCACGAGGAATGCCGTGCGGAGATGACAAGTATAAAAGTATAAACCATACACATAAAAAAAATTAGTCAAAATGTCCTTTGACAGATTTTCTCCGAAATGATATAATAAATGCGATGTGTAGCTTTAAGCGTAAGTCCAATCAAAAGCTGCACAGCCCTCATTGCAAAACGGCGCGCAGCTTAACGGCTGCGCGCATTTTTTTGTTAAGAGAGGTATAAATATGGAAAACGCAAAACACAATCGAATGGCTGAAACACCCGTTAAAAAGCTAATGCTTTCGATGGGAATACCAATGATAGTATCAATGGTTTTACAGGCTGTCTATAATATCGTTGACAGCGCATTTGTGTCTAATATGTCTGTTGGCGGAGAGAACGCTCTGAACGCTTTGACCCTTGCATTCCCGCTGCAGATACTTATGGTTGCGGTTGGAATAGGTACGGGAGTCGGCGCTAACGTTATTGTGGCGCAAAAGCTTGGTATGGGTGACAGCATAGGCGCGAACAAGGCCGCAGGAAACGCATCTTTCCTTGCGCTTGTGATATACGTCTTATTCCTCATTTTCGGAATGACAGGGGCAGGAGCATACATTTCCTCACAGACTTCAAACCCCGAAATAGCGCAGATGGGAACGGAATATCTTCGGATATGCTGTATATTTTCCTTCGGAATGAGCTTTTTCTCCGTATATGAAAAACTGCTCCAGTCAACGGGGCATTCGCTCTTCTCGACTATTGCCCAGATTTCGGGAGCAGTCACGAATATAATACTTGACCCCATTCTGATTTACGGTCGGCTTGGCTTCCCCGAAATGGGAGTAAGCGGCGCCGCCTATGCAACCGTAATCGGACAGATTGTTTCCTTTGCGGCGGCGCTTGTATTTCATATCAAGGTCAATACGTCGTTAAGCAACAGACTCTGCTTTTTTAAACCGTCGCCGGGTACTATCAAGGCGATTTATTCCGTTGGGCTTCCGGCTATTATTTCGCAGGCTCTTATCTCTGCGATGACATACGGGCTTAATCTCATTTTCGGCGGAATAAGCGAGGCTATGGTTACTGCCTACGGACTTTTCTATAAAATCCAGCAGTTTCTGCTGTTTGCGGCATTCGGAATGCGCGATGCAATTATGCCGATAACCGCCTTTGCATACGGTATGATGGACAAGAACAGAATACGGGACAGCGTAAAATACGGACAGCTGTATACGGCAATTATAATGCTTGCGGGAACTATCCTTATTGAAATTTTCGCCGTTCCCTTCTCCGAGATATTCGGGCTTTCGGGAGACACGCAGGCTCTTTGTATAAGCGCTATGAGAATAATATCCGCAAGCTTTCTCTTTGCAGGAATAAACATAGCGTTTCAGGGAGTGTTTCAGGCTATGGGCGGAGGTGTTTCGTCCCTCATAATATCCTTTTGCCGACAGATTGTTTTTATTTTTCCGCTTGCAATTGTCTTTGCCGATATTGCAAAATACAATTATGAGATGAATTGGCTTTCATGGGCTACATTTCCCATTGCAGAACTGCTGACAGCAATAATTGCCGCACTTCTTTTCCGCAGGATTTGGCATAAAAATATCAAAAAAATCTAACGAAAATTTGCTTTATTCTACCATTTGCTAAATCCTGAAACCCAATTCGTTTGTGTATTGCCGTTGGGCGAGCCTGTTGGGGAGTTGACTTACTTAATGTTATCTTATCTTTTCAAGCCTGCCTTTATCCATTTCATAAACGGTGTCGCAAAGCACATCTATGTCTTCGGCAGAATGCGAGGCAATCAGAATTGTTTTACCTTGCTCTTTCAAGTTGAGCAGATATTTTCGCATATCGCTGACCCCGTCTTTGTCAAGACCGTTCATCGGCTCGTCCAGAATAAGCAAATCGGGGTTCTCCATAATCGCCTGCGCCAGCCCCAGACGCTGCCGCATTCCGAGGGAATACTTGCGGACATGGCGCTTTAAGTTCGGGTCTAAACCGACCTGTTCCATTGTCTTTCGGATATCGTCACTAGTTATTTTTCCGCGCAAATCGGCGAGAAGTTTCAGATTTTTATAGCCCGAATAGTACGGAATAAAACCGGGAGTTTCGATAATAATTCCCGTGTTGTCGGGAAAGTCGCAGTCCTTGCCTATACGCTTGCCCGCAACGATTATTTCGCCCGAAATTGGTTTTACAAAGCCGCATATACACTTCATCAGCATGGTTTTGCCGCTGCCGTTTCTTCCGATTAGTCCATGTATCTTGCCTTTTTCGAAACTAACGGAAACTCCTTGAAGAATATGTGTCTTTTTGATTATCAAATCAACATTATGCACTTGTATCATATACAAACCCCTCTTAATATGCAATTTCCGTCAGATTATCATAGTTGAATTGCCGCACAAATACATAACACAGTATTACCAATACAATAATCAGCACACAAAAATACAGGCATGATGCCCATATCGGTACAATCGGAGAGCGGTAATACTTTGTGTAGTGAAGCCAGATTATTGAGTGTGCCATGGGGGTTCCCCACATTAAATCTGATTTTATGGAGCAAAGCGCAGTTCCAATAGCTATAACAGAACCGGATATTATAAATCCCAGTGTTTTCTTTTTTACCAACGAAAATAATAGAAGAATAAGCCCTAATACAAGCAGATAAGCAAACACCAGCAGATAGCTTCCTATTGCGGCAGAAAGGACAGATATCTGATTATACAGGTTTTCGGGGAGAAGCTGCACCCCGAAATTGCCGCTGTATTCGGGGTAAATAATTGCAAATGAGGTTGTTACTTTGCTCCATAAATTACCGCAATAACCCCCGAACAATACCGGCAGAAGACTGCCTAAAAATATTATGCCGAGATAGAACAACGCCATCATAACCAGTCTTATCAACTGACCCGTTAGCCAATTCAAACGACCGATTCTGAATATATAAAATATAGTATTGTTATCAATTTTGGGATAATCGGAAATAAGCGTGAGAAAGCACAAGGGAACAATAAGTAAAATCGCGCCCGAGTTAGCAACGGCAACAAACGGTTCAAATATATTCAGCTTTTCGTCCATAAGCGAAGCGTTCGCTAATAACGGCTCTATTGCAAAGCTGAAAATAAAAATCAGCAGCACCGGAATGATAATCATTCGAGCGTCCATTATCCATTTTTCAACCTCCACAAATGCGCATGATATACTTTTGCGCAAACCGAGTTTACTCATACTATCAACACCCCGTATCAAATCGTTTTTCCATTATTACAATATAGCTTGTAAGCAGTAGACCAACAATAATCAGATTGAAAGCAAGCGTTATATACAATCGTTCATCGGACAGATTAAGCAGATTTGATATTGAGTTAGGGTAAAAGGGCTGTAAATTGGCGGCAGCCTCAAAATTACCGCTTGCTGCTTCATTTGAAGCTATCTTATTTAAGGCGGTTGTCCGGATATATGTCACCATAAACGGTACGCACAAAATAATGTAGGGGTTTCTGCAAAATGAACTTAAGAAAAACGCGGGCATAACACTTATACAGCCATACATGAAGGAATGAATAAGCGTTTTGGCAATGAATGTTACTATGCCGTCCGGGAAGAAAAACAGCAAATCTTCTGCCGTAACAGCGTATGCGTTAATATCGGGGAACAGCGCAAATACTATGCACCCATAAATCACTACTCCCAATAAAGTAGAGAAGCCGCCGCTAAACAGCGCTGAACCGAATTTTGAAAAATAGTATTTAAGTCTGCCGGTACGCAATATTGAAAAACGAATATTTCCGCTGTTTCGTTCGGAGCAGAGATTTGTTATGTAAGGAAAAGCGCTTGAAACAGGCAGAAACATTGAGATATATCCCGACAATGATTTTCCGAAAACGAACACTGATGAGAAAGAAACATCCGATAAAAGAGCGTCTTTATCAAGCGTTAAAATTGCCTCATATACAGAATAGCTTCTGGCATTAGAAAAATCGGTATAAACCTCTGCAGTGAAGCAGAGTAATGCGGTTACAAGGCAGGCTGCAGCAAAGCTTATATTCTGCACAGCCTTTTTCAAATCCACCCCAAATGCTCTGAACACATAATCACCACCCAAATGTCAACTCCGTAAACCGGCTATTTTCTGTTATTGACAAATTCAACCTCGCCTGTTATACAGTTGATTAGTCCATATATTTCCTTTGACGGCGTAACGTCAATATACACCGCCCAGTATGGCGTCAGCTCAAAAACGTCATACGAGCAGGCATTGCACCACGGCGCTGCTTCTCGATGCGTTATTCCATTCGATTGCTCAACATTATCAATATAAACCGGGCAATACACAAGCTCCATTCCGATTGCATCATATTTCAGATGTTCAGAGAGGGCTTCGCTAAACAAGTCTAAAGCTTTTTCGGGTGAGATTATTTCGCTGTATGTTTCTATTGTACTATAATCCTCAAAACCACACTGAACAGTAAACTCGTTTACCGTATTGCTTTCAATATCATAAAACGCCGAAGCCGCAGGAAGTACCGCCATTTCAAAGCTTAGCTCATTGTAAGAGGACATCATGCTAAAGATAGGAATGCTCTTGTATAGATTGCTGTATTTAACTTCAACAATATTGCTATCATCACTGCTGTATTCTGTTACTGTGGCGGCTTTTAGAATATTCGGAAAACCGGAAACGCTTGTAAACTCCCGGGCAAATTCATCTGTCGCTTTAAGTGCATTTTCAATTGATACTGAATTGCCGATTGAATCATTGACATAGCTTGAAAAAGCAGGGATAGTATTATCCATTACACCGCAATCCGATGTCCTGCAATACGAGAAAAATCCCGTACAGCCAACAGAAACGCTTATTCCATTAACCTCATCATTATATATAGGACCGTAAGGATAAGAGGTATTATCATCGGTAATGTTGCTTTTATCAAACAAATCGGAAGGAATATACTTCTTAAACAGCAAATCCGCATTATCTTGAAATCCATCAATACATATTACCTGATATTTGCCTATTTCTTCGGGAACAGAGCAATTAAATTTTAATGAGTCGGTATTTATATTTATGTAATTGTTTTCTTGTATTTTATCGGCATAAGAGCTTATCTCGGCACTGCAATTGTCGGATATGACCAAATTCTGTGAAGCAACATCATCACGACTTAATGAAGTGTTGATTGAACAAGATGTCAGCAATAATGCTGCTAATATGATACTTGCTTTTTTCATAAACATTCTCCTTGTGATAAGACAAAAAATATCTTCTCCAAAAGCGATTTCCGGTTTATTTAATTATAACATATCAAGCACGAATTTGATTGATATTATTCTTACGATTCTCTTTCATTTTTCTTACTTTTCAACGAAAGCTTCAAGATAGAAAATATTTTTGCATTTCACCGCATTATGTGGGAGTCTTAATTGATGTTGCCGTCAAGGAACAAATCGGAGGGTTCTGCCTGTCGGATTACTGAAAAAGAGAAAGAATTGATATAACACCCAAAAAGCAGCCGCCGCATTTTCTATGTGTAGAAATCCACCATTTTTCACATAGGTTATTTAATACACCATATAGTGTATCCGCTCCAATGTCCGACCTCCCCCCTGAATTTTTTCAATATTTGACACTATTTCACAATAATGAGCAGATGGTTTGCACACGGAAAACTGCCGAGGGTGAAAAGTACCTTATACGCAAAAATCGCTCCCAGACTGTGCTGAAAGCGGTTCTTGCAGATTTGAGTTTGTCTATGCTATTTGAAATAGATTTTCTAATTACGCAACAAAAGCAGATTTTTTTCACAGTCTAACCAACAATCTTAGCAACTCTCGGGAAACATTGATTTTATTCCGGATACTCTCCAAAATCGAACAATATACTCTAAAAGTGCAGCAAATTTCTCTTTCGAGAACACTCCCTCAATTAAGTTAGCACAATGGTCTATTGCCTTGCATAATTTGTCCTGCATATTGTAATAGATATCTGTATTTTGTTCGGAGTTTATATCCCAAAGGCTGGAGGCAAAATCAACTGCACCAATCCACTCTCCCGGAAATTTCTTATTTATAGACAATCTCAACATTAAAGTAATCATGCCTCATTCATTGCCGAATGCCCCCATAATATCACCGACAGCGTTGACTCCGCCCGCAAAAACAGTTCCCGCAAGGTGCGCCTTCGGGAAGCACTCAATCCAGCCCTCAAGCCCGTTCACCGCCCGCTTCTTCTGCGCCCTTTGCGAATTCAAGCGCAAGGCTCTCGGAATTGCCGCCCTTACGAGAGCTTGTTGAAATGATAAGTACGTTTTTCATTGCTTTTCCTCCTCAAAAATGCTTTTAATAACCTTTGCAGGAATGCCCGCCGCAACCATATTTTCGGGAACGTCCTTTGTAACCACCGAACCCGCTCCAATAACGGCATTATCGCCGATTGTCACGCCGGGGCAAATCGTTGAATTTGAGCCAATCCACACATTTTTTCCGACTGAAACAGGCTTCGGGTACATTCCTCGCCTTTTTTCGGGATTGAAATCGTGATTGAGCGTTGCAATCACAACATTATGCCCGATAAGCGCGCCGTCACCGATATATATTCCGCCCCAGTCCTGAAACTTACAGCCCGAATTTATAAACACATTCTTCCCGATATGCAGGTTT
>JBJESB010000014.1:0-1529 GCA_051882575.1 Oscillospiraceae bacterium | reverse complement strand
GCCGAGAGTGGATTTCTTTACCAAGCACCCAAGTCAGTTCGCGGCGGAGGAAGAATAATCATAAAGCCCCTTGCAAGAGCAAATGCTCGGATGCAAGGGGCTTAATTGCTGCTCATCATAATAAACTCACCATGAATAACTGCTCCGACAACAAATACCTTGTTGACAGCTTAATTTTTTTGTGCTAGAATATAATTACAAATCTCTTTTGATTTTTTCATCATTGACAGCAAGGAAGGTCGGAATTATGACAAAAAAACAGCAAAGCATTCGCAGAACACTGTCGCTTTGGGTGCTTCTGGTAATAGGAATCTCAAATGCAATATTCGCGCTTGCATTGGGAGCGGCTACTCTCACAAAAATGAGCGCAAGCATTGAAAGCAGCTACATATCGCGCGCAGAATCCACAGCGCGGCAGATGGAGGATTGGTTTGATGTACAGCTGCGAACCGTTGACAGCTGCGTTGAAGCAATCGGCGCAGGCGGCTACGATACAACCCTTTTCTCCGAGGCAGAGCAGTATCTGATAGAGCTGCTTAAGGTGGACAGCGATATCTACTGCCTCTACATGGGCAGACCCGATAAATCCTGCGTATTTTCCGACGGCTGGGACGCGGCGGCAGAAAACTATGACCCCACAAGCCGCGACTGGTACATTGACGCTGTAAACAGCGACAAGGCGGTTATCTCCGTTCCGTACACGGATGCAAGCACAAAGCAAATGGTAATCACAATTTCAAAGGCAATCAGAAAGAACGGCGAGGTAACAGCTGTTTTCGCTTCGGATATATTTGTAACGTCGGTTATTGACATTGCCGAAAAAACAGCGGAAAACGAAAATGTCTACCCTATTCTTCTCGACTCCTCAAACGGAATAACAGTACACAAGAATCCCGATTTTCTCCCATACATCGACGCTGACGGAAACGACGTCATCACCAACGCCGCCGATGTAAATTCCGCTGTATTTATAGATATGGACAACGGCACTGTAACTCAATCGGCAGACTATAACGGGGTTTCTGCCGTATTCACCAAGCAGAGCGTAGGCGATTCGGGCTGGCACCTTATTCTTGCGTTTGTGGCTTCGGCATTTTACAGTGAAATCAGCACAATCACGTTCTTATTTATCGGCATATTCCTGCTGTTTCTGGTTGCAGATACCGCGATTCTCGCAGCTATCATCAGAAATAAGCTGCAGCCGCTTAAGGAGCTTGCATCAGCGTCGGAGGCTATGCTAAACGGCGAGCTCTCCTATACCAGCAAATACAGAACGCCCGACGAGATTGGCTCAACCTGTGTTGCAACCGAGGAAGCCATGAAGAAAATGTTAAGCTATGTAAACGACATCGACACCAATCTGCAAAATATGGCACAGGGTCGCTTCAACAACAGCATGGAGCTTGAATATATCGGAGATTTCTCCAACATAAGAAACTCTATGGAATCCATACAAGCTTCATTAAGAAACACACTGACGAAAATAAATGATGTTGCGGGCGAGGTAGCGCAGGGTTCAGAACAGCTTT
>JBJESB010000013.1:0-5789 GCA_051882575.1 Oscillospiraceae bacterium | reverse complement strand
GCAATCGCAGGCAAGTGCTGGCCCGCATTCCAGACGCAGTTCGGCTTTGTTCCCTGCTATGTTAACTCACGTCTGACAGGCCGCGGAATCCCCGTATCCTGCGAGGTTGATATCTACGGCTGCCTTTCCGAGTTTATCGGCACTTGCGTATCTATGGACGCTGTTACTCTGCTGGATATCAACAACACTGTTCCCGCTGATATGTACAACGACTCTATCAAGGGCAAGTTCGACTACAAGCACACCGATACATTCATGGGCTTCCACTGCGGCAACACCTGCTCCGGCAAGCTTTCAAGCTGCTCGATGAAGAACCAGATGATTATGGCAAGAGCGCTTCCCGTTGAGGTTACAATGGGTACGCTTGAGGGCGATATCGTTCCCGGCGACATCACATTCTTCAGACTTCAGTCCACGGCTGACGCGCAAATCAGAGCTTACGTTGCACAGGGTGAGATTCTCCCCGTTGCTACAAAATCCTTCGGCGGAATCGGCGTATTCGCTATTCCCGAAATGGGTCGCTTCTACCGCCACGTTCTGATTGAGAAGAACTACCCGCACCACGGCGCAGTTGCTTTCGGTCACCACGGCAAGGCGCTGTTTGATGTATTCAGATACCTCGGCGTTGAGGATATCGGATTCAATCAGCCCGCAGGTATGCTGTACCCTTCAGAGAATCCCTTTGTAAAGTAATTTGTTGAACCAAACGCCGCGCATTGCCAAGACTCTGCGCGGCGTTATTTGTTGGAGGAATCACGGAAAAATCAGAGATAACACGCTTTCCGCAGACTGTGCGGCTTCAGGCGCGTTCAGCTTGCAAGCGTGAAAGCGCTGCTGTTGAGATTCAGCTTGATGAGGACGCATTCACCTGCGTTGCCGAAAACGGCGTTCGCGGAAACATATTTACACTCTACGCGGGTATCTAGGGATACGCTGAATAAAGCGCAGCGTATCAAATTCAGACCCGTGAAATAGCGCACTTGAACGGGTCGAATTTGATTTATTCAGCGTTTCCCTAGCAGCCTACCACTTTGAGCGAAAAGCTTACCGGTACAAGCTGCGCAAGCGTTGAGATAAATCTGTGATTGCGGGAATACTCATAATCTGCAAAATGCAGCATATATTGTGTCAAGCGTGTACATTCTGCACAAAATTATTGTGAAAATGCACAAATCAGCGTGAAAATGGTTGAATATTGCGATAAAATCGGTTATTATAATACTGTTGGTTTGGATTTAATTATAGGAGCGTAAATGTTAAAAGCAATTCTTTCAAAAAAAGACCTCACACAGCAGACCGAGTACTATGAACTGGTAAAGGACCTGCTGAACGACCGAAGCATTCTGGATTTGATGAACTATCAGCACCACAAATGCACAACGCGTTTTCAGCACTCGCTGAATGTTTCGTACTACAACTATCTGATTTGCAGAAAGCTGCATCTTGACGTGCGCGCGGGCGCAAGGGCGGGTCTTTTTCACGACCTGTTCTTCTACGACCGCAAGGAGCACACCCCTGTTAAAGGCGAGGGCTGGCATGGTGTGGGGCATCCAAAGGTGGCGTTTTTTAACACCAGCGAGCTGTTCTCAATTGACCAGCGTGAGGGCGATATGATTTTAAAACACATGTGGCCGCTGACGCTTGCTTTCCCGCGCTATCGCGAAACATACGTTATCACGTTTGTAGACAAATTCTGCGCGGTTGCCGAGGTTGCGGCTCATGCGGTTAATTCCGGCAAGAGCAAGCTGTTAAGACGCTCAAAGGCAGCCTGACTTTTATCTTAACATGAAAAATCACCTGTGGCTCTCCGCGGGTGATTTTTATATTTATCCGGTGCTTCGCATTTTCTGCACTGAAAACCGATATTCCGCATAAAATGTACTGTATAGCGGCTTGCCGCTAAATCTCCAAAAAGGAGCCAACAGTATGAACCAATATGGATTTTATATAAAAATGAAATCGGCAACACAGGCTGAAAAAGCACGCGTATTCCTGATGCGCAACGGCATTCGCAGCTCTGCCGAGCGCGTTGCGGGTAAAGGCGGCTGCTCTTTCAGGCTGCGCGTTTTCAGCGACAGAAAGGGCGAGGTTTGCAGCCTGCTGTCTGATATCGGGATAAGCTGTGATTTACCTTGATAACGCCGCCACAACCTATCCAAAGCCGCAGCAGGTCTACAAGGCATGGTATCACGCTATCGGAGCTTACGGAGCAAACCCCGGGCGCTCCGGTCACGCCATGTCGGTTAAGACTTCCTCGGCGGTGTTTGAAAGCCGCGCCGCCTGCGCTGATTTCTTCGGCGCTGACCCCGAGAATACCTGCTTTACGCTGAACTGCACTCACGCGCTGAACTTTGCAATCAAGGGTCTGGCGCGCCGCGGAGCTCACTACGTTATCAGCGACCTTGAGCACAATGCGGTCATAAGACCCGTTCATGCGGTTACGCATGAATACGGCGGCAGCTACACCTTGTTTGAGGTGACCTCAAACGCCGAGCAGACAGTTTATAACGCAGAGCGAGCCATCCGCAGCGATACCGCTGCGCTTGTATGCACGGCTGCAAGCAATGTTACGGGCAGGATTCTTCCGCTGAAAGAGCTTGCACGGCTGTGCAAGCGAAAGAAGATATGCTTTATTGTTGACGCAGCGCAGGGCAGCGGCGTGATTCCAATCAGCATAAATGACGGCATAAATATTATCTGCGCTTCGGGGCACAAGGGTCTGTACGGACCAATGGGCACAGGGCTGATGATAACAGACGGCAGCTACCCTCTTAATGCGCTGATTGAGGGCGGCACAGGCAGCGCTTCGGAAAGCCTTGAACAGCCCGACTTTCTGCCTGACCGATTTGAAAGCGGAACAATCAACACGCCCGGAGTAATTGCACTGGGCGCGGGAATCAATTTTGTAAAAAGCAAGGGAATCGACATTATTTACCGCCATGAAACACGGCTTTGCAGGCAATTCTTTGAGGGTGCGCAGCGGCTGAACAATATCGCGCTGTATGAGGATATCACGCAAGGCGCTCACGCGCCGGTTGTGGCTTTTAATATCAGAGGTCACAGCGCCGCAGAAGCCTCACAGCTGTTAAGCGACGCGGGATTCTACCTGCGCGGCGGACTGCACTGCGCTCCGCTGGCACACAAAAAGCTCGGCACGCTTGACGACGGCGGCACACTGCGGCTTGCACCCTCGGTGTTTACCTCAAAGGAGGATATCGCAAGGCTGCTGAAATTTCTTTCAAGGTCGGTATAACCGCTGATTTACGCAAAAAAAGCCTGATAGGACAGCAGTCTTATCAGGCTAATTTTTTATTCGTATAATTATTTCACTGCAAGTATGACAGAAAATTTATGATAGGAATAGACACATTTTACATCCGAGAACATACACTGACGCAGCATTTCTTCCTCTTTTTCAACCGAACACTCCTTGTCCAGTTTTCTGCGCTCTTTCCACAGCTCAATATCAGCGGCTGTCAAGCCGGCATCCATAATCTGCTTTTCCCAGTAAGAATCAAACCGGCGGTTCATTGTCGGCGTCCCCGCGCAGAACTGGTCGTAATTCACAAAGATTCCGCCAACGGGCAGCTTATCATAGATTCTCTTAAAAAGCTCCGCTTTTTGCGAATCCTCCAGATGATGAATGGACAAAGCCGAAATAATTGCGTCAAACTCCCCGTCGGGCAAACGCTCGGTATAGTCCAGAACCTGATGATGTACGTTCGGCAAGCCGAAAAATCTCCTCTTGGAAACCTCCAGCATTTCCTCGGCAATATCCGTCAAAACATACTCCGCCGCAGCAAACTCCTTTAGCCAATAATAGGTCAGCAAGCCTGTCCCCGCACCTAAATCCAGCACGCGCTTGGGCGGAGTTATATTGCAGGCAATGAACCTTGTAGTGTTTGCGTAGTAGTCGTCAAAGCACGGAATGAACCTTCTGCGGTTAACGTCATATTCGTTTGCAATAAGATTAAACTGTTCTTCAATATTCATTTATCATTCCCCTGCCCTGTCCGGTAAATCGTTTTGTTTATTGTAGCACAATCCCCGGAAATAGTACCAAACAATTTCCGATTGGGCGACCAATGGTCGCCCCTACAACCAATTTCAATTCATCACCGGGTCGGTTTAGGCGCGACTATTCACAGCTATTGTCAGACTCTTCGATTTCAGCGTTTTTTGCTATGTACGAAAGCGTCATAAGGCTGTCGGTAAGGTGAACATTCTCGACCTGAACGCCCGGGAAATTCATGTGAATGTCGTAGTGCGAGAAGTTCCAGAAAGCCTTTACTCCCAGCTCGTACAGCTGCTGAACCGTGTCCTGCACTCCCGAGCGGGGAATACACAGAATCGCCATTGTGGGATGATATTCCGTGCAAAACTCCGAAAGACGGTCGGTATGCTTTATCGCAAGCCCCGTAATCTCGACATTTTCCATTGCGGGATTGCTGTCGAAAATGCCCGTGAGCCTGTATCCGTATCTCTCAAAATCAATGTGCATGGTAATGGCTCTGCCAAGATTGCCCGCGCCTACCAGCACGGCATTTTCAATCCTGTCAAGACCAAGTATATGCGCTATCTCACTGCGAAGCTCCGCTACATTATAGCCGTAGCCCTGCTGTCCGAAACCGCCGAAGCAGTTTAAGTCCTGCCTTATCTGCGACGCGGTGAGCATCATTTTCTCGGAAAGCTCGCGCGAGGAAATCTTGGTTATGCCCTGATTGAGCAGCTCGCCAAGAAATCTGTAATAGCGCGGCAGTCTGCGAATTACCGAATTTGAGATATTACTTTTCTGCATACTGTGACCATCTTTCATTAGTTAAAATTACATTAGTGCGTTAAGACGATTATTGATTTCTACAAGGAATGTTTCGGTATCAACGGGGCGCTTGTTCTCCAGCGTGGAGCTTGCTGCGAGGTTCTTGTCCATGATTCCCTCTTCCATTGTCTGAATGGAAGCCTGTTCCAGCTTGTCTGCGAAAGCGCAAAGCTCGGGAATGTTATCCAGCTCGCCGCGCTTTCTCAACGCGCCGCTCCATGCGAAAATTGTAGCAATGGGGTTTGTGGAGGTCTTTTCGCCCTTGAGGTAGTTGTAGTAGTGGCGTGTAACCGTGCCGTGAGCAGCCTCGTACTCATAAACGCCGTCGGGCGATACAAGCACAGAGGTCATCAGACCCAGAGAGCCGAATGCCGTTGCCAGCATATCCGACATAACGTCGCCGTCGTAATTCTTGCAAGCCCAAATCATGCCGCCGTTGGAGCGTACAACTCTTGCAATAACGTCGTCAATCAGGGTGTAGAAATACTCGATACCCGCAGCCTCAAACTTCGCCTTGTACTCGTTCTCGTAAATCTCTGCAAATATGTCCTTAAAGCGGTGGTCGTAAACCTTGGAAATTGTATCCTTGGAAGCAAACCACAAATCCTCCTTGGCGTCAAGAGCGTAGTTGAAGCAAGCTCTTGCAAAGGACGCGATAGAATTGTCGAGGTTGTGAACGCCCTGAATTACGCCGTCGCTCTTGGTAAAATCATGGATAAGCGCTCTGGTTTCATTGCCCTGCGCGTCTGTAACAACAAGCTCTGCCTTGCTGCCCTTTTCAACGCGCATTTCGGTGTTCTTATAGATATCGCCGTAAGCGTGACGCGCGATTGTGATAGGCTTTGTCCATGTGGGAATGTAGGGCACGATTCCCTTGACAAGAATGGGCTTTCTGAATACCGTACCGTCAAGGATTGCGCGGATTGTGCCGTTGGGGGACTTCCACATCTCCTTGAGGTTGTACTCTGTC
>JBJESB010000012.1:0-5818 GCA_051882575.1 Oscillospiraceae bacterium | reverse complement strand
CCTCAAAAGTATCGTGAAAAATTTGGTTTATAACATTCTTAAGGAGCACCCACCCAGATGCTCCTTTTTCATATATCCCCACCGAGCCGAAAGGCTCATTTTTTATGCCCTTTTCCAAGGAGGTGAGCAGAATGTCCGAGAATTTCGGCTTAAAGATAGGTCTGGAGGGCGAAAAGGAGTTCAAAAAATCCCTCGCTGAAATCAATAATTCTTTCAAGGTGCTTGGCTCTGAAATGAAGCTTGTGGACTCCCAGTTCGATAAGAACGACAAATCTGCCGAAGCTCTCACGGCGAGGAATCAAGTCCTCAACAAGGAAATAGAGCAACAGAAGCAGAAGATAGACACCCTCCGTACTGCTTTGCAGAATGCTGCCGAGTCTTTTGGCGAAAACGACCGCCGCACTCAAAGCTGGCAGATACAGCTGAATAACGCGCAGGCGGCTCTGAACGGAATGGAGCGCGAACTGAACTCCAACAACACCGCTCTCGCCAATGCTGACAAGGGCTTTGATGAAGCGGGAGATGAAGCAAAGAACTTCTCCGGCGCAGTCAAGAAAGCCGCCGACACTAGTGAGGACGCTGACGGAAAACTGGGCAAGCTGGGAGATACCGCAAAGAAAATCGGCGCGGCTCTCGGAGCTGTCGCAGCCGCAGTCGGTACTGCCTGTGTTGCCGCAGGAAAAAAGTTGTGGGATATGGCAAACGATGTGGGTTCTGCTGGCGACCAAATCGACAAGACCTCGCAGAAAATCGGTATCAGCGCCGAAAGCTATCAGAAATGGGGCTATGTCTTTGAACGCTGCGGCGCTGATGTGGATAACCTCCAATCGGGTATGAAAAAGCTGTCCACCGTCATAACAGACGCGGCGAACGGCTCGGATTCCGCAGCCGAAAAGCTGTCTGCGGTCGGTCTTTCCATTGAGGACTTGAACGGCAAATCTCAAGACGAGCAGTTGGCACTTGTTATCGAGGCTCTGCAAGGAATGGAATCGGGTGCTGAGCGCACCGCCGCCGCAAACGACCTCCTCGGAAAATCCGCAACGGATATGGCTGCCGTTCTCAACATCACCGCAGAGGAAACCGAGCGTTTGAAACAAGAAGCCGAGGACTACGGCATGGTGATGAGCAACGAAGCCGTAGCCGCGTCTGTTGCTTTTGAGGACAGCCTAACACGGCTCTCGCATACCGCAGGCGGTCTGAAAAACAGAATGGTCGGTGAACTTCTGCCCGGAATAACGCAGATTACGGACGGCCTTGCCGACCTGCTTGCGGGAAACGACAATGCCGCTGATGAACTGAAAAACGGTGTTTCAAGCGTTATTGACGCAATAAAAACTCTCATTCCGCAAGCTGCAAAGCTTGTTTCCTCAATCGCGGGAGCTGTTTTGGAAAGCGCGCCGGAAATCATCAAGGCGCTTGCTGACGGATTGCTGTCTGCAATATCCGAACTCACTCCCACACTTGCAAAAATTGTAACAGAGATTATTTCGGCGCTGGTGGGGTTGTTGCCGCAAATCGTGTCTGCGGGAGCGGATATTCTTTTGTCGCTTATCAAGGGCATTGCGGACACAATTCCGCAGCTTATTCCGCAGATAGTGACTGTTGTCATTGAGATTGTTAAAACGCTCATCGACAATCTGCCGCTCATACTTGATGCAGCTTTGCAGCTCATTGTTGGACTTGCGCAAGGCATTCTTGACGCACTCCCCGTTCTGATTGAAGCGCTACCGCAAATCATCACAGGCATTGTGGATTTCGTTATCGGAGCAATACCGCAGATAATCGAAGCGGGAATACAGTTGCTCACCTCGCTTGTTACCGCTCTGCCGGACATCATAACCGCAATCGTGGAGGTTATTCCACAGATAATTGACGGAATAATCACGGCGGTGATTTCGGCTATCCCCTTGATTATAGACGCGGGCATTAAGCTGCTTATCTCGCTTGTACAGAACTTGCCGACAATAATCACGACCATCGTTGCGGCGATACCGCAGATTATTTCAAGCGTTATTGACGCAGTAATAGGAGCAATTCCGCAGCTTATTGCGGCAGGTGTTCAGCTGTTCATTTCTCTGATAGCCAATCTGCCGACAATCATTGTCGAGATAGTCAAGGCTATACCGCAGATTATCACGGGCATTATTGACGCATTCGGCAGTTACTTTGGCAATATGGCAGAGGTCGGCGGCAATCTGCTGAAAGGTCTGTGGCAGGGCATTTCCGATGCGGGAGCGTGGCTGTGGAATCAAATCAGCGGGTTCTTCGGCGGCATTGTGGACGGTATCAAAAACTTCTTCGGAATACATTCCCCGTCAAAGCTGTTCGCCAACCTCGGTGGCTTTATGGCAGAGGGTCTTGGCGAGGGTTTCGGTGACGAGATGAAAGCCGTGTCAAAGGAAATGCAGAACGCTATTCCCTCGGATTTTGACATTGATATGAACGGCACGGTTTCGGGTTTCAATGGTTTCGGGCAGGCGCAGGCTTTTGATGTTACAATTCCGCTGACCATTGACGGAATCACCCTCACAAAGGTGGTTTCGAGGATTCAGTGGAGCCAGAATAAGGTGACCGTCAGAAACAGAGGTGTAGGATGACAAAAATATGCATCTATAACGGAGAGGAACTCGTCTGCGAATACACAAAGGTAATCTCCTCTCGTCTGACGGACAGTCTTAGCGGAGAATGCACTTTTGAATTCACTATCACCTCTGCTATGGCTGCGGAAATTCGCGCAGAGCATGAAATAAGGCTTATCGGCGCATATATGGATTACAGATTTAACATTGCAAAAATCGAGAAATCTATTTCAAACGGCTTAACAATCTGCACTGTAACCTGTGAGCATAAGTCCTATGAACTCAACAATGAACAGTATGAGATAAGCGAGTTTGAATTCAAGGGTAATGCAGCAGACGCTCTTGCGCTTCTTTTGCAAGGCACTTCTCTTAAACCCGGTGAATGCGATGTCACTGTGCCCGTTGATATGAAGATAAATCAGAACTGCTCCCGCCGTGCGGCACTTATGCAGCTGATTGCTTTGTGCTGCGGTGAGATTGAATATGCTTCCGATAGAATAAACATTCGCGCTCATCGCGGCAGTAATGATATCCGTATGGTTATGGGTGGAAAGTCGGTATCTAACCTCACATTGTCCGCAGACCTGAGAGCAGCAACGCAGACATACGGACTGACGCTCTATAAGAAATTGGATTTTGCCGTTGGCGACAACATTCGTATAGTGTTTCGACCGTTCAATCTTGATGTCGAAACGCGAATAATCACTGCCGAATACAACCCTTTCAACTGCCGTGAGATTTCTATTGAGGTTGGCAGCTATTATCCAACCATATCGGACGACCTATACAAGATTAAGCAGGTTGCAAACGAAGTGGAGAATAAGGTTCAAGACCTTGAAGATTCAACGGCAATGATGAAAGTTGCAACCAACGGAACAGATGTTTCAATCGGTGGTTTAGCCAACCTCATAATAAGCATACCATACACCGCATTAACATCTACCTATGCTGCTTTCTGTATAACCGTGAAATTCACGCTGACCACGGCGGGAACAGTAGTTTTTTTATTGCAGAAAGACAATGCCGAGGTACTGCGTTATTCCGAGTATTTCGATGTCGGAGCGCATACCAAAACATACAGTTATCCGTTTGCGTCATTACAGGGAATGAACACAATACACTTTTCGGTTCTGTCAACTGATGGTGCGGCGGGTGTACTCCCTATGCAGCAAACCTGGGGATATGTGCTTGGCGCTTATCTTGCCGGTGATGAGCCTTGGGACGGTCGAATTAAAGCTGCAGAAACAATATCCGGTGTTGGTGTATCGGCGAAAACCATTATTGCCGATGAGTATTCCGAAATGCTCACTATCGACCTCATCAACAGATTGGACCTTATTTTTACAGACCGTGCCGGCACATATTCTGCTGAAGTTACTGTAACCGCAGATGAGTGGAACGGAGAATTTATTCTCCCGCATGAAGTGTGCTGCGCATATTACATTGACGGCACACACCTTGGTGTAAAGTTCCTGAACCCTGTTCGGGCATCAAGCGTTGTCCTGTCGGACTTCTCTGCGATGGGCGGTGTTGCGGGAAATCTGCGCGAGGTGGTTATTGTTGGCATTTCTTCGGATAATGACACAATTATTATTGAAACAGAGGGATTTGAGAATTTCGATACCGACTTCCTCGTTGGTTATGCAAAGGGCGGCCTTATTTCTGATCTTGATGGAACTGAAATATCTGCCTTTTCGCTTCCGTTCTCAAAGGAGGGATAGTTTTGAAAGCAAGAATAGGTTCAGCGACTGCCGAAGCTAAAACTGCGTTATCATCACAGCTTCACGGCAAAACCAAAATTGAACTGTTTGACGCAGCAAACGGCGCAAAGGTTTATGAACAGGTTGATGAGAATATGGTAACTAATGCATTACCGCACCTGGTGAACCTTCCGGCAGAACTGACGGTTATGGATAATGTTTCAAACCGAAACTGTCTGCCTGCTCTTTATATGCCGTTTATGACAAAAGCCCTGTCGGGTTTGTGGGTGTTCTCAAAACAACTCACAGAGAGTGAAGAATACATTTCTCCGTCAACCGCTGATGTAAAGGCATTAACGGGTTATGCGGGCGGGGAGTATTCCGGCTCTAACTCAAAGCGTGGTTCGCTCAACCTTAATGAGAGCGGAGCTATCGACAAGGGGTACAGATATGTCTGGGACTTTGCAACGGACAAAGCAAACGGAACAGTAAGCTGCGTTTCTTTAGTTCCGAGAGTTCAAGGCAATCTTGGCGACTCAAACGAAAACAATATGTCGGGGTTAGGTTTTTCGATGTGCGATTTCTTGAATTACTCCACCTCGGACTACCAGAGCGGAATAGCCAAAATCTCAAATCAGATAGGCCATTACAGTATCGGTGACGGTATTCTCGCATCTTCCACAGGTGGTCTGCTCCCCGTATATGCCGAACGTGCCGAAAGATGTATATATGTTTATGCGGTTAGCGTAAAGCAGGGCGATGTTTACAAGTTCCCGATTGTTAACAGCAACGCTATTCAGATAACAGACATCACAGGAGCGCTTGACCTGAGATACAAATACTCAATTGTGTGGACTAATCCCGAGCCGTTCACCACTAGTAATGCAGAATACTATAACGGTTCGATTTATATCTGGAGCGCAAGCAGTAAAACGGAATCTACATTGATTAAGCTGGCACTTGACGGAACTGTTGAGAGTACCGCTACGGTAACTTTTGATACAGAACTTCGTCAGGAGGGCGCTTGCAGACTGTATGACCCCGAAACAGGAATGTGGTATGCCGAACCTTATAGTGCTGCAAATAATTCAATTCGAGTGTTTGATAGCAACGGAAATGCTATACAGAATTATTCTGTTACGAACTACTATTGCAATTCTATTTATAGAACCGGCGGAAGAAAGTACATTCCTATAAACAGATCCATATCTTACAGCAGTCTTGTAACCACCTATTATGCTATGCTGAACGATGACGGCACTATTTTGTCGGTCGTTCGCGGCTCAAATGCCACAGCCGACAGCACATTCATAAAGCAGATTCATGGCTTTGGCGAACAGTATCCGTATTTCCTTCAGGCATGGACATATTCCAACAGCTATACAAATACCAACGCGCACAGCCTTAACATAGCCTTGAACAGGGCTTTGCCTCTGCTGTGTACTGTAAACAACTTGTCAAAGGAGGTTATTAAGACGAGTTCACAGACTATGAAGATAACCTACGAAATTACGCAAGGATAATCGGGAGGGATAATAT
>JBJESB010000011.1:0-5821 GCA_051882575.1 Oscillospiraceae bacterium | reverse complement strand
GTAACCTATAACGGGAAAAGCTACACACTATTGTGCGAAGGAATAGTAAAGGAGTATCCCGTAGGTGGTCTAATATGTGAATATTGTAGACTATCTCCCACAAGCATTAAGCCAATTATTATGGAATGTACCGGGTTAGATGAAGCTGTCACACCAGATAGCATGACTTCCGCAATTCTGCAACTTCATGAAAAGTTATTTGAACATTTTCCACCTGTGACTGCTATTATGATTTCGCTTGAGTTTCAAGACGCCGCAAGTGATTGGATGAAAGCAATTAGGGAAAATCGTATTGAAGAATACATGAACTATTATGCCGATGAAAATACGAGTATGGTAAGCGTTAAAGGGTTCATTTTGGCTGATACCCCATATCAATCCTTTGGATGCAATTCTATTCTTCAGGTCTTGCTTTCTTGCTACTATAATTTTGCAGAAGCTTATATAAATACAAAATTTATGTTTAACACCTTAATAGACGAAAATAGCGATCCGGAGCAGCAAGATAGTGTTTTGAAACTATACAGTGACTTATGCGGAGAACTTATTCATATGCAACACATAGATTTCCGTTTTCTCGCTACCGCTGAAAAAGGATTGGAGTCGCTCTACACTATCAAGACATCAATGTCCCTACTCTTGTTTGAAATGGCTAATGCACAGCAGGTTGGACAACAATTTGTAAAGTGCTCAAACTGCGGTCAAATCTTTGTTCTAGAGGGGCGCAGTGATACAATATATTGCAATTATCCGTCCCCGCAGAACAAGAATAAAAGCTGTAGAGAAATAGGTGCGCAGGTGGCTCGTGCTAATAAAGAGAAGTCGGACATTGTAACCAAAGAATACCGAAAAGCATATATGAGACATAAAATGATGACAAAAAGACATCCAGCCGATAGCGAGAAGAGAAAAAAGTTTGAAGCTCTCACAAACGGCATGAAAGAGTGGAAAATCAAACTCGTTGATGGGTCTGCAACAACTCAAGATTTCCTAAGCTGGCTTCAACAGTTTTAACATAGATTTCTGTGCTTTATATAGCTAAAAAACGAGTGATTGCAAATCTTTTAAATTTTCTTGCAAGACTTCGCAAAAAAGTATTGACAAAATTGCAAGCGTGTGATATACTATATTATAGAAACGCAATTCGATTGCAAATAAGCGAAACGGGAGAGTGCTATCATGGTAATTACAAAGCCGGTCACAATTGATGAAATCAGGGAGTACCAATTGATTAGGACTCCTGACATTCCTGCTGTAGCCACTTATGTCACTATGGCAAAGGGATCAGAAAGAACGATGGCACAATTTGCTGATGAAACACAAATTAGTGCTTCAACTCTTTCTAGAATAGTCAACAGGAGAATTAAGGAATCTTTATCAATTGATGTTATCATTTCAATCTATGAACATCGTGCTGACAAGGAGGACGAGTTACTGCTAGATAGACTAGCACGAGCAAACGGCTTCCTTCCTAAATCTTTTACGGAGCGCAACCAAGATGACGATACCATATTTCTCAGACGTAACGAAGAAATAAATCGGCAACGTATGATGAAGAATGCACTAGTTGCTGGGGTTGCAGCTTGTGGTCTTGGAATAAAAAGAGTTATTAACGAACCTAGAATTTGCCCGTATTCGAATCTTCCTAAGCTATACCCTCACCTACAAGGCGATTTTGTTCTAGACATAAACACCGAGATAAATAGTTCTCCTATTAAATCCTGGTGCTTCTTTCTTAATTGTAAAAGAATAGATGAAAATAATAATGCCAATAACACAACAGCAAAAAGGGAAGCAAAATTTTATATTGATAAATTGGCAATTTGGTTTTTGTTAGATTCTTGGGATACTGAAAACATGAAAAACACCAAGTATTCTTTTGCTTTCATAGATGAACAAATATTCGCTGAATTTGTCGAGTTATTGCATATAGCGAAATTGCATAATGAAATGACGGCGATTTTGCTCGATCCCCGTGATTATTCCATAACCGATGAAGTATGGATTCCGGGTGAGTATGAGCAGTTGTCACAGATTAGTGTCTTTGAAGTACCTTGCCCCTACACCGAAAATGAAGATCAAGAAGAATGAGGAGGAATTCTATTGAAAAACAACAAGTGCTATTCATCTACAACCAACACATCAAAACGAAAAGCTGAAGGAATTTATGCCACTCACGAGAAAGAGAGCCTTTTATTTATGAGAGCTAAAGTGAATGGGCGTCTTTCCGCAGCTTATGTAAAAAATGGTCAATTGATTTCATATGAACCGTATGAAGAACTGATGAAACAGTTAAACGAGGGGCCTTGCCTAGAATTTACTACTCCATAATCCAACACACATTGTTGGATTGGAATGAACGAACCGGTTTTTAATAAAGTGTCATTACAAATACCTGAACGTGCTTGTTCCTAGTGTAACGAAGCCAGGGTAAACAGTTATGTGATATTTTGTCACAACGCTGCCACCCTGGCTTTTTTGTTTTTTCGATATTTAATAAAGGAAGGAGGATGCCATACGGAAGAAATCCGCAACCTTGAAGGAAAGCGAGTGTGCGATATTAGTCTGGATAGAACAGTAATTGAAATTGTTCAAAAGGGCTGCTTAACTCGTATCACCGCAAACCCTGACGGAACCCTAAATGTCGAAAACATTCGACTTACACAAGTAGCATAATCGAATACTTAATCCGCCAGAACGCTAGACGGCAGAGCGGGATCTATTCTTTCCTATATTGGGAAAGAGGATCTCACTCTGCCGTTTTCTTGTTTATGCATTGAAATATTTGCAGTTTTTTGCATTTCAATCAATGGTATCATGGTTATGTATATTCATGAACATTTGCAGTTAATTGCAGTTCATAACAAGATACAATATTCAATACAGACTTCTTAAGACGTAATTCTGAAAGAGTCGCTTCAAACCGTTCTTGCCGCACGGATTGATCCCCGTGACCCAACGGCAATGACGGACAATTTAATAGAACAGCTGCCTAGTGGGTTGGTCGGCTGCAATCCGAAACGGAGAGTATTCTCCTAGGACTGCGGTGCTTTTGTTATGCCCTTTTGCAGCTGTGATGACCTCCGTTTCGAACTATCGACAACGGAGGTCAATCTATGAGAAACTATCAGAAACTTAACTATCGCGAGTACCGAATTATGCTGTCCGACGGCAGCAGCATCTTAACCACAAGACAAGAGTGCTTTTCCATCGAACCCGCTTCAGCGGATTGCCCTTTCAAGCAGAGATGGTATTACTCTCCCGACCAGTACATGGCTGTTCGCCTTCCTCGCAACGAACTCGGTGAGCGGCTTGGGAAAGACAACGCTGCCGACCTCAAAGCACAGGAACGTCTTATCGAAAGAAATCGTGAACGCAATCTGGAAATTGACGCATACACAACCGAAGATGGAGCTTCTTTAGATATTCCCGCTCCCAATGTTTCTGTTGAGGATACCGCTATTATGGAAGCGGAACTGAATGCTTTACATAAGGCAATTTCGGAACTGCCCGATGAATTAAAAGACCTGTGCAAAGCGCTTATTTGCGAAGAGAAACAGTGTTCTATTGCTGCCCGGTGCGGTGTAACAGACGCGGCAATTCGTAAGCGCATAAAAAAACTCCGTACTACTCTTAGAGAAAATGAAGAAATTAAAAATTTTTTTGAAAACCTCTGAAAAAACGGTTCGGTTTTTCAGTCAGCCTGTCCTGTAAGAGGTGAAGGCGATAATCGCCGACAAGGGTACACAACCCTAATAAACATGATTGGAGGTAAATCAATGAGCAAAATGTCAAAGTTGGATTCCATTCTGAAGGAAGCCGAAGAACACACTCAGGCGCTCGTTTCGTGCATCAACGAAATCAGAGGGCTGTACGGTGGTGCAAAGGTGCCTTCCACAAGCATGGAAACAAAGCCAACACCCGAACCCGAAGAAAAGCTGCCAACGCTGGAAGAAGTACGCGCATATCTTGCAGGTCTTGCGAGAAACGGACATACGCAGGAAATCCAAGCAATGCTGCTCCGTCACGGGTACAAGAAAATCTCTGAAGTTCCGGCAACCGAGTATCCGGCAATTTTGGAAGAAGCGAGGTCTTTGGAATGAGCCATGCACTTCTTTCCCCTTCTGCAAGCCACAGGTGGATTGAATGCCCGCCGAGTGTAAGACTTACCGAGTATATGGAGGACAAGTCTTCCGCTTATGCCGACGAAGGTACTCTCGCACACAGTATTGCAGAGAACAAACTTAAATCTTATCTCGGCTACACAGACCAGAGCGTTAAGTGCGAAGATAACTCAATGGACGAGTACACAGATGACTATGTTGCGTTCGTAGCCGAGCAGATGAGAGTTCTCAATGCCCCATCTGCTTTTGTGGAACAGCGAGTCGATTGCTCAAAGTATGTTCCTGAATGTTTTGGCACTTGTGATGCTCTCATTATTTCTGACGGTGTTCTTCACATCTGCGACCTGAAGTACGGGTCTGGCGTGAAGGTTGACGCTGTTGGAAATGATCAGCTTCGTATTTATGCGCTCGGCGCTTTGGAGATGTTCTCGTGTCTGTACGACATAAGCACGGTACGAATGAGCATTTTCCAGCCAAGACTCAGCCACAGCGACACTTGGGAGATTTCCATTGATGAACTCCTGAAATGGGCTAATGAGATACTCGTCCCCGCTGCAAAGCAAGCATGGAATGGTGAGGGAGAGTTCAAGGCGGGTGAGCATTGCCGTTTCTGCAAGGCAAGAACAAACTGCCGAAAACGAGCTGAATACAATCTGGAGCTTGCCAGATATGACTTTGAACCACCCGCAACGCTTGATGATATCGAAATTGCAGCTATTCTTGGCAAAGCGGACGAACTCGTTTCTTGGGTGACCGATGTGAAAGAGTACGCTCTGCGACAGGCACTCAGCGGTGTTACATACGATGGGTTCAAGGTGGTTGAGGGTCGCTCCAATCGTAAGTACACGGACGAAAATGCTGTTGTTGACGCAGTCAAAGCGGCTGGGTTCGACCCCTACGAACATAGCGTTCTCGGTATCACCGCAATGACTGCGCTTCTCGGAAAGAAAAAGTTCAACGAACTGCTCGGCGGGCTTGTTGAAAAGCCGCAGGGCAAGCCAACCCTAGTTCCTGTGTCGGACAAACGTCCGGCGATAAATACTGCACAAGAAGATTTTAAGGAGGAAAAGTAATATGTCAAAGTTCATCAATCCCACAAAGGTAATCACAGGGTCCAACACAAGATGGAGCTACGCAAATGTCTGGGAGGCGAAGTCCATCAACGGCGGCGCTCCTAGGTTCAGCGTCAGCCTTATCATTCCGAAGTCAGATACCAAGACTGTCGAGAAAATTAAGGCGGCTATCGAAGCGGCTTACAAGGAGGGCGAGAGCAAGCTCAAGGGCAACGGTCGCTCCGTTCCCGCACTCTCCGCTATCAAGAACCCGCTCCGTGACGGCGATACAGAGCGCCCCGATGATGAAGCTTATGCAAACAGCTATTTTGTTAATGCCAACTCCTCAACTGCTCCCGGTATCGTGGACGCTGACCGCAATCCCATTCTGGAACGCAGCGAGGTTTACAGTGGAGTGTATGGCAGAGCGTCAATCAGCTTCTATGCGTTCAATTCCAATGGCAACAAAGGTATCGCCTGCGGTCTGAACAATCTGCAGAAGATTCGCGATGGTGAGCCGCTCGGTGGTAAAACCCGCGCAGAGGACGATTTCGCTACCGAGGCAGAAGCTGCCCCCAGTTCCGATGATGATTTTCTGTCTTAAGGAGGTACACAAATGACAATGAGTGAAACCATTCTGCTTGC
>JBJESB010000010.1:0-5834 GCA_051882575.1 Oscillospiraceae bacterium | reverse complement strand
AGTAATCACAGCGGTTAAAGACAGCGCTCACGCTTATGCGGAGTATATGAAGCCGTTGGAGTAACAATGCTAATATATATTCAGAACCGCCCTTGAGTTTTTCACTCGGGGGCGGTTAAGGTTATTTCCCTCAAATTGAGTCTTCGTCATGATAAAGAATATCAGACAGCCGCTCAATGTTCTCTATTTCAGCATTGATAAATTGGCTGCTGATGTACTCAATGCTGGTCAGGGTCACGCGAACAAAAGCCACATCTCCAATGTCAAGACCTGCTGAATTGCAGGATAAATCCCGAATATTACCGCACTGTATTTCAGCCATATCGCTGAAAGTTACAAAGCTACTGCCTACGAAATTTGAGCGTTCAAAAAATTCCGGTTGGTCACCCAAAATCGGCAGCTTACTTTCGGTTGGATTAAAGAACAGCAAGCCTCCGTCAGGCTCGTAATCATTTCGTGCTGTAGCTCCCAGAAATCCTTCGATTGTTACCGAGCCATCAAACACCGCAAGCGGTCTTTTTTCGGTGGCACCGAACAAAAAACCGTCAAAATAGTATGGCTCGGGCGTGTCTGCATAATCGTCGATTTTAAACTCCGAAACCGCATTCACGAGCTTTAGTCCGCAGATTTCTTCACCAACATTTATGCGCTTGCATTCGTTTTTGTTTTCTGGGATTTCGCCTTTATACAGAACGTCGTCAAACGATTCGCTGTTTTGATAATTGTTGTATGCAGTGCCGGAAGGTTCTGTGAAATACTGAAAGCCTTCGCAAAGAACTGATGTGCCATAGTCGGTTCGGGTGAGTTCTGCGGCGGTTTTGTCCGTTCCATCAATTTCTGTGATTTCCGATGTGTAAATCGGCTCTCCGTCAAGTCCTGTGAAAACCGTTGTCTCGCCTTTCGGGATTTCATGGGCAATCGGCTCAGAATCGCTCTCGTCTGCGGTGCTTTGCGCCTTTTGGCTTGTTGTGGAAGATGTATATTCGCTTGCTGATTGGCTGTTATCAGATGTAGCTTCGTTGCCGTTACTGCACCCGCTAAATGCCGTTACCGAAGTCACTAATAGTGCCGAAATAATTGCAGCCCTTGATTTCACAATATCACCTCGCAGTATTATATTCGCAGACATTTCGTTTTTCTTTGGTTGAAAACAGCCATCCTGTGGCAAAGATAAGTAATCATCACAGATTATTCAGAGAATTCAATAGTCATAGCGTTACCGTTTTCGTCACAATAAGAAAGAGAATTACTGCTGATGACAATACTTTCAACATCACTTATCAGCGGGAAGAATTCACCGTATTGTCCCTCCGGAAAGTACAAATCTAGGTTTTCTCCATCAAATCGGTATAGTGTTGCATAATAAAATACATCACCTCTGACAGTAATCGGCACCAACAACACTGCAAACACGGGAAAATCATTGGTTTCACCGGCAATTAACTTGAATTCACAGCCTTCGGGTATTTCATTGTATGGACCGATTCCTAAAGCAGGGCTTGCTGCCTGTCTTTCATATTCGTTATTATCCGAATCTGTCACTTTAAGCGTAATTTCCTGTGTTATTTTTCCGTCAGAATAAACGCCATAGCAGAGCTTTATATTGTAGTTTTCGGTGTTTATTGATATTTCCTTATCGGTTGTTTCTGGGAATTCCGATGCTGTTTCAGAAGCAGCGTCAGAAGAGATTGCTGATAATTCAGTTGTTTCATTGCAGTTAGGAATGGTATTGCTATTATGGGAAATCCTTGAGCAACCACAGCTGAATATTAACGCTGCCACCAATATCAACGATATGTTTTTTCTCTCATTGCTCATCTTATCCACCTACTATAATCCAGCTATCTGAATTGTTTCTGATAGCACCAAGTAATTCATCATATGTTACCGTATGCGTTCCTCCAAAAGACGATGAACCTCCGCACACGCTTGAATTAAATGGATCAACTATAGTAACAGTTCCATTTAAATCATTAATTTGAGAAATTACAACATAGTGTGCATATGAGCTGTTATTATAATATTCAAGATAAGCTGTATCGTTGAGATTAACAATAGGTACTACGCCATTTCTCAAGCTATTTCTGAGATAATTCATAACGGAGTTGATGTTATAAGATGTTACACATATTGCGTTGTTATAAATATTCCCAGAATAAAGATTAGCTCCATAGACAATTTGATATGCCTGTCTTGTGTAAGTTACATATTGGTCTTCGATGCTGTTTTTTACCTCTGTTTGTTTGCTTGAGTTTTTATTTGAAGACGTGTTTGACAGAGCACCATTACCAATGACCGCTTCAAGTATTGCTGCAATGCCACAATTCGTTGATTCTGATTGGGCAACATAGGGAACTGTATAGTTTGAATAATAAACTCCATTTGACAAACCATATGTAGATATTTCGTTATATGATGACATAAGAAGTTCAAGATTATAATCAAGCAAATCAACTGCTTCTTCGGTGTCAATGGAGGAAAGCTCAATAAAGTTTTCTGTGCTGATTATTGCATCAGCAGTACCTATTATCTCAGCTCTATATTCGGGAAACTGATGAAGATAAGAATTTACGATTGTATCAATTTCATTCGAGAAAACTGATGGAAGATTTGTATCACAGTGATAGATTTTTATATTATCTGCTTCTAAGGATGAACAGTCTTTATCATATGTTATTGCCATACCTGATATTGGTAAAACAGATGTAGCAATAATTAAGGCTGAAATAGTTGACATTATTTTTTTTGTAATATTCATTGTTATTATTCCTTTCACATTAACCCAACCTCCCGGCAAGGCGGGTTATGAATTGTTGGTTTTGGGAGAATTCACGCATATCTGCCGGGCGATATGAAAAGTCTTACCTTGTGTAGAGCTTTACTTTACCTGCCTCTTTGCCGGCTCAACAACCTTAACATAAGCTCTGAGCTTTGCCGGCTCCTTAGGCTGATAGCAATCAAACCAAGAAGCAGCTCCGCATGCCTGCTTTGCGGTTGCAAGTGCAACATTCGCTGTAAGATTAAGCATAGCAGTTTTGATTGTGTTTTTCATTTTTTGTCCCTCCTTCCACAGAATAATCCAAGTAACATTAATGCTGCAACGAAAAATAGAGTGAGTGCTACTATATGATAAAGATTGCTATGAAGAATGTACATAATTCCCATCACAGCAAGCCATACCGTCATCTCAACAATACTGATTATTTTGCTTCGTTTCTTTTCCTGTACTGAAAGCAATTTATTCGGATTCTCAACAGGTGCAAAGCTGCATACAACAATCAAACTAAACAGATACAAAATAATCCAAAAATAATCTTGTATGCCGGATAATAGGCAATCCGACAGAAGAACAAGTATGAGAATGCAAACAAAAGTAATTTTACAGGTTAGGTAACATTTTGCATGAAATCCACCGCAAAACAGACGAGTAAAGCAAAAGACTATATAAAACGTTAGCGTTTCAAAAAATCTGTTGAACAATAATCCTATAACTACTGTAATTATTACGCCAAGAAGAGTAGAAACACAAAGCTCTAATCCATATTCATAAACATCTCGATGTTCTTCGGAGATTATGTTTTCCTTGATAAAAAAATCAGCTATTATGTGGCAAAGCTTAGTAATCATCATAGATTACCTCCTCTTGTCATCATTATAGCTGACCAAATATTCAATTTCAATACCCATATCACGAACGGACATTTTACAGCATAAACGGACTTATTCCGTGATTGAAAGGCAAATTTCTGCGATGAAAAAGCTCCCGTTCTCCCTAAATTCAACCGTCCCGTTATACTTTCGGGCAAGCTCACGAATTGACTTAATCCCAAAGCCGTGCAGCGATTTATTATCCTTATTTGTAACCAAATTCGGATTAGCTGACAGCACCGAATCCGATATAGTGTTTTTTACTATAATATACAGAAAGGACTTTTGACGGCTAATAGTAAACTCAATCAGCGGCGCTTCCGAGCCATTACAGCCTTCTATTGCGTTATCAAGCAGGTTTGAAATAAGAATGCTCATGTCAATTTCGTTTATGCTCCCAAGCATTGTGTCAATACGGATTTTTGTGCTGATTTTATTCTTCTCGCATTCGGACAGCTTGCTGTTTACCACAGCGTCAATGACAGGGCTGCCGGTTGCTATAACTCCGGCAGAGGTATCTATTTTCTGCTTCAGAATGCTTTCGACATAGCTTTTGGCGCTGTCGATTTTGCCGCTTTCAAGCAGCTCTGCCGTTGTTGTCAGGCAATGCTTCATATCGTGGCGCAGGGTTTGTATTTTGGTGAACTGCTCTTGAACATTTGAAACAAGCTGCTCCTGTGCAGCGAGATTTACCTGTGTTATTCGGTTTTCCTCGTTAATAACGCTGTCGCGTTCCATTTTGCCAAGCAGAGCATAAAGCAGGATATTCAGCACGGCAATCATAATATAAATGAGCAGGAATTGATTTTCCGAATAGCCTGATGTGCGGGATATACTCCACAATGATACAGCGATTACCGATGACGCAAAAAAGCACGAAAGCTGAATTACCCACTGAAATCCGCTTAACAGGTAACGGTTCTTTCTTCTGACCTTGACAAGTGCCTCGCAGACAAGAAAAAAGGCGGATTTTGTGATAAAGAGTATTGAAAATCTCAAATCGCCGCCCGGAGCTGTTAACTCCTCGGCTGAACAATCCGAGAATGCTTTGAAAGCATTGACCGTAATCATATTTATCGGCAGCATAATAATTGTTGGGGTAACTGCAGTCAGCAGCTTTTGATATAGCCGCCCTTTGAGAAACAGCATTGAGTACAAAAAAATAAGCGTCAACAGGATAACAAGCGAGAGGATTTCAAACCCCGAAAGCTGGCTTAAGAATATATTATCCGCCGCAAGCAAAATAAAAAAAGCAAGGGATTTCAAGAACGTAAGCCTTTCGTTACGAAATCCCAAAAATTGATTACAAAATCTCACAACAATACAGCATTCCGTAACAGATGCGAGAATTTCGATTATGTAGTTCATATCATACCCCGCAAATAGCTCCTAAGTTTATTTCTTACTGTTTCAATTTTATATTTTGAGAGGGGAATAACGGTGTTGTCATCAAGAACGACCTGCTTTTGCTCAATCGAATAGATGTACTTGCAGTTGACGAGATAGCTTTTGTGGGTTCGGACAAAGTTATATGGTACAAGCCTTTTCTCAAAGTCGGACAAACTCCCATAGCATTCAATTGCGTCGGAATTCTTAACGGTAATCCTCAGCCAATGCCCGTAGATTTCTATATATTCAACATCATTCAAATCAAGAAAAACATTTCCGTAGCTTGTCCGTACTTCAAAATGCCCCGCCGCTGTGCGTTCGATAATTCTTTCAGCCAAAGCCTTTACTGTTTCGGGCAGTTCAGCAGCTATGTGGTTCTTTCGGATAAAACGAAACGGCTGAAACTTGAAAGAGGAGTAAACCAATTCATCGTGAGATGTAACAAAGACAATGAATGATGAGTTGTCCCTATTTATTCTCTCGGCAATTTCAAACCCGTTTATAGTCGGCATATCAATATCGAGGAACACAATATCGAACGGCGTTTTCTCATGCTGCGAAAGGAAATCAGCTCCATTTTCAAATACGCCAAGGGAGAAATTCGCTTTGGTTTTACTGAACTCCCTGCCTATCTCCTCACAAAGAAAATCCAGCGTAACTTTATTGTCGTCGCATACGGCTATTCTCATACAATCACTTCCGCATATCGTGTTATTTATCATCATTCTCCTCATGCCACCGATTTATAACCTTTTCAACCTCCGCAATAAGCTGTTCCTTTTGCGGAATGTAGTAGG
>JBJESB010000009.1:0-5951 GCA_051882575.1 Oscillospiraceae bacterium | reverse complement strand
TCTTCCGGTGGGAATAAGCTCTGTGAGTTTTTCGATATAGGTTTTCAAAATATTCTCCTGTTCCGGTTGCAAATCCCCGCCGATTGTGGTATAATATCGGTGGAGCATATAAACCTATTGACTGTGGTTAAAGTTCCGTATTGCCGCTCGGTGTTCCCGCACCGAGCGGCTTTTTATTTGCTGGTGTTGGTTTGCTGTTCCGTTATAAGCTCGGCAACAATACCCTTGACACGTTTAACATCTTCCTCGTTAAAGGGTCTTCTCAACCTACGGCTGAAATTACTATCCGTCAACCCCCAACGCGCAGCGACTTGCCACAGTTTCACACCGCTATCAAGTATAAGCTTTTTGATATCTGCACCGTTCATAAAACACCCCCCTCTCAAATTCTATAAAAAAATACTTGACAACAACAAAATAACAGGTTATAATATGATTAGGTGATTTTGCCGTTGTTGCTGTCCGATTGTATTATAGCATATTTCTGGCAAATCTCCGAATAAAATCCTATTTGATAACATTAGGTAATTTTAAGCAAACAATTATCTAATCAGATAGCAGGAGATTATAAAATGGCACAAAATGAAATTACGAAAATATTGTCTGACCGTTTAGACGAACTTACAGAAAAAAAGCGAGACATCGATTATAGGTTTTCGGATAAAAAACAAGCGGAACAAATGGGCATACCATATCCCACGTTTTTAAAATATAAGGGAGATAAGGCTGAATGCCCTATAAGCGCTATTGTTAAAATGGCAGAATATTACGGCGTTTCCACAGATTATCTTCTGGGACGAACTCAAACCAAGACACCAAACCCAGAGCTTGAAAAATTTCTCGAAATAATGGGATTATCGGAGAAGTCTTTTGACAATATATGCTTCATAACTGAGGGCGGCTGGAATGCAAATATTTTGCTAGAATCCGAATGGCTTGGTGCTTTTATACGCATTTTATCCAACCTTAATGAATGGGTATCAAAATATAATTATTACAGTAAAGTAATATTGCCTGCCATTAATGAAAATAACACACAAGGCAGCAAGAGCGCGGAACAAGAAAAAGAACTTTTGTATGAGGAATTTCGTTATATTATCAGTTCGCAGATTGGCTTAGTTGACAGTATTGAACACCTAGAATATGAATACGCTGATAAAATAGATCTTTATGAATTCAAATTAAGCAAGGTTTTAAAGTCAATTACAGATGAGATAAAAGCGGAACATAGTGCGGACAAAGAGATTTATGAGTTGAGTGGTAAATCGGTTTATGATGGTTTGGTCAAACGTAAAAATGACTTAGAAAAGCTAGTTCAAGAATATGAGTCAGAATCTAAAGACGGTAATGAATCTAAAAAGGGAATGACTAAAGCAGTTGAATTTTATAAAGCACAGCTTAACACAATAAATACAATTTTAGAGAAATTTGATAAAAAACTCAATTGCAAGAAAGGATCTGATGAAAATAGCTAACATCACTCCGCGCCGCGACAAGAACGGCAATATCACAAGCTACACGATAAGAGTATATCACGGCTATGACAGCAACGGAAAGCGGCTCAAACCCTTTACAACGTCCTTCAAGCCTGAGAAAGGAATGACGTCTCGACAGGTCGAAAAGGCATTAAACCGTTTTGTCGTTCAATTTGAGGACCAGTGCACAAAGGGATATAAGCCCGACAATAAACAGACGTTCGCAGAGTATGCCGAATATGTTATCCAGCTGAAAGAGCGCAGCGGCGTAAAGCACAACACGATATACTCATACCGTAAACTGGCAGAGCGAATAAATCAAGGTATCGGACATTTTAAGCTGAATGATATACGCCCTCAGCACCTCAACGAGCTTTATGCACAGCTTGCAAAGAGCGGATTAAGAGAAACACCGGGCAAAGCAACGGCAAAAACCGATGCGAGCGGCACAACGATATTAGCCGCTCGTTTGAAGCAACTTGGAGTTACTCACTGTTCTGTTGCTCAAAAGGCAAAAGTTGCCGTGAATACTTTTGCTAACGCCGTACACGGTAAACACATAGCCTCCGACAAAGCGGACGCGATAGCAGCGGCTCTAGGCGAAAACACCACCGCGCTGTTCGATATACAAAAGAATATTGAGCCGCTCTCAAATAAAACCATTCTGGAACATCACCGCTTTATCTCGGTTGTTCTTGCTCAAGCCGAAAAGGAGCTGCTGATACCGTACAATCCCGCCGCAAAGGCTACACCGCCCAAAGTCATAGCAAAAGAAGCTAACTACTTTGAGATTGACGACATAAAACGCATACGCGACTGTTTGGAGCTGATACCGATAAAGTGGAAAACGGCTATTCATCTGCTTTTGATAACGGGAGCACGGCGCGGAGAAATTCTCGGCTTGAAATGGAACTGTGTAGATTGGAAAAACAATCAAATCTATATATGCAACAACTTGTTGTACTCACCCGACAGGGGAATATATGAAGATACTCCCAAAACGGCGAACTCACAGCGCTATATAAAGCTGCCTGTTCAGACTATAGGGCTTTTAAAGGAGTATAGGCGCTGGCAGTTGGAGCAGCAAGCACTATTCGGCGACAAATGGCAGAATACGGGATTTGTGTTCACTCAAGAGGACGGCTCGGCAATGAACCCCACTAGCTTAACAGGATATTGCAACGACTTCTCGGAGCGTTATGGGCTGCCTCACATTAACCCTCATGCGTTCCGGCATACTATGGTTAGTGTACTGTACTTTAACGGCGTTGACAGTATCAGTATAAGCCGACGTCTTGGGCATAGCAAAGTAAGTACAACGACCGACAAATACGGACATATTATGCGCAAAGCTGATGAAGCCGCCGCGAACTGTATCGCAGATGTGATATTTGATGACCCAGATAAGGAGCAAAGCAAGATTTCATGACGGAAAAATCTGGATTTAAGAACAAGATTTGAAGCTGGTTTTCTGTGCGCTATTTGTGCGCTAAAGATACGATAGCGCACGAAATATCACGAAGCACCGCTAAACGAACAATCCCAATAAACCGCATAGCATAGCCAAATATTAAACATTACCAAACGGCATAAAACGATTTATCTGTAGCTACGAACCAGAGGGTCGGGGGTTCGAATCCCTCCTGGCGTGCCATAAGAAAACCGCTTAACTGTTAGGGTTGAGCGGTTTTTCTTTTTGTCTGAAATTCCTTGGGAACAGTGTCTTGGGTACAGTTTTGGGTACACTCCCGAAAAAATTCTGTTCCCATAGGGCAAAATTATTGAGCTGAAAAAATCTAAATCAACGCTAAAAATCACCTTGCTGCTCTCCTCAACGCCTCCGAACAGGGGCTTTCAGAGATACGCTTTTACAATATTTTCAATATATGCGACTAGCCTGTAGTAGTCCCCATACCCTTCTGCGTACATGCTTCCATCAACATAGCTGACGGTATTCATGCCGAAGTGGATATGTACATTGTCCGTATCCTCATGAACAGCATAGAAAATCTGATACTTGTCAGAATAGTATTTTGCAATCTCTCCTGCCAGAATATAGGCAGTGTAAGGATCTGCATTCACTCCACCCTCAAAGCTTACAACGAAATGTCTAAGCTGTCGTCTGGTTTTGTCGTCCTTTCTGAAGAATTTCTTCACTGCTCTGAACTGATACGACGCATCGGCAGGATTAACTCCAATACCACCAATGAATCTCCAAGGCATATCCACATCTTTTCTATGCAGAATATAGTGAATAACAGTTTCAAGACTGTCGTGTTTATTAAGGTCAACGCTCTTATAGGTTTCGTCTACGAGTTTAACGATTTCCATAACTCATTTACCTCCTGTGTGAATCTGTCTTTGCATTCCTGGCTTACGCCCGGAGCAGCTTCGTTAAGTATCGACCTGATATTCTCAAGCCGAATCATTGTCATAGGATTATAGTACCTTCCTCTATAAACCAATATATCTACCATGTAGTTGCTGACAGATGAGAAGCCTGCTTCCTTAGCTCTACGATATACTATTGCTTTCTCTTCAGGGCTTACCCTGAAATGAATTGTTTCATTCTTCATTGATTTACCTCCATTGTTTTATTGCGCAATTAACATATTATATGCGCATTTAGTGTATTGCCGCACGCTATTATATACCCTATATATTTATATAAATATAGTATAAACATATAATAAATAATATATATAATTAATGGTTCTACCCTATTCATCCCGTTAAGGTCAATATAGGAATAGTGGGGCAAGGTAATGAATTTGTGCTACATTACCTTCAATATATAGTTATGGGATTGTAAAAAAATAAAATATGGGGAAGGCAATCGTATAATATCTCGCAATAAATACATATATTAATCTCTCACTATGGTTAAGTTTTTCTCAACAAATAAGCTATAGACAAATTCGCTGAAATCAAGTATTATTGTAACAGGAGCTCCAAATGAATAATACGGAGGAAAACACCATGCTTAAACTTGGCGAAAACCTAAAGAAATTCCGATTACAGCGCGAGCTTACACAGGAACAGCTTGCGGATGTTCTCGGCGTTTCAGCGCAGGCAGTGAGCCGCTGGGAGAACGGAACGACTTATCCCGATATAACGCTGCTCCCGACTATTGCGAGCTATTTTGAAATTACTCTTGACGAGCTTATGGGAATGGAGGATTTCAAGAGCGAGGAACAGCTCAAAGAATTGATTGCACAGTTAGATGAGAACGGTTCAAAGGGCTTGATTTATGAGAATATCTTGCTTCTGCGTGATGCGGTAAAAACCTATCCCACAAATTATCAGCTTCAATTCAGGCTTGTTCAACAGCTTACATTCTGCCAGTACAAAAACGGTATGGGGTTATCAGAAGAAGAACAAATCAGCCTTAATCGTGAGGCTGCCGAAATCGGGAATCGCATTCTATCACATTGTACAGACGGTGTAATTATTAACAAAACAACTCACCAGCTTTGTTATATCTATTCAAGGCTCGGAGATAAAGAAAAGGCGATTGAATATGCTATGAAACTTCCGAATATAGGGTGTACCAATACACTAGTTCTTGGAGATTTATATGAGGGAGAACAGCAAAAAACACATCTGAAATGTGCGATAAAGTGGTATGCAGCTGCATTCTGGGGCGCGTTAAGAAATCTGGCTGACCTCGAATACAAGGACGAAACTATGTCCACGGCAGAAAGAATAGCAATAATGAAAAAGGCACTTGCAATTCTTGATCTTGTGTACGAGAACGGTGACTATCTTGATTATAGCTATACAGTATCGACTTCGCACCGTAATATTGCGGATATGGCTATGCTTGAGGGTGACTATGAGCTTGCATTAGCAAGTCTTGAAAAAGCGGCTGAATTTGCAATAATGTCAGATACGCTCCCCGAAAAGGCACAGCACACATCACTTCTTGTGAAAAATCTTGAATATAATCCACTTACTACAATCAAGAATTACGATTTCACTAACTGCAATGTATTGTACGATAAAATGCAGATGGACAGGTATGACGCAATTCGTGATGATAAGCGGTTTATCGCCGTTCTTGAGGAAATCGGCAAGTATTGTTAACTCTTATTCTACCGAAAATGCGGCAATAAAATCTATAAAATAAGGTACTACATATAGCACTACAAGCTACTCCAGAAGCAGTGAACAGTTTCAGGAGTAGCTTGTGGTGTGTTTTGAAAAAAGCACTCGCCGGAAAAGAATACATCTGATCTCCGCAACATATACACCTACTTGGTTGTGTATATCTGCAACACAAATCGAATTATACTAACAAGCACGGATTTTTCACGAATAATCTTTAATTTACACGAATTTTATAACACTAAAATCGATTTATACGAATTTTCTCTTGACAAATTCGTATAAATCTCGTATAATTCTATTTAAAGGTGATGATAATGCTTCAATCCGAGCTTATTGATTTAGTAAAATTCGCGCAGGCGACACACA
>JBJESB010000008.1:0-6087 GCA_051882575.1 Oscillospiraceae bacterium | reverse complement strand
CTCAAACCCGCATACTCGCGCGGCTGAATTTGGTACGCTTCGCTTTAATCAGCGTGTCCCCAAGTTTCCACAGCGGTTAAAAAGTACGTTGAAACGGTTGATAAAGGACAATTCTCACAAGCTGTTCCTATGCTGCCTGTTTGTGATTATCGGCACATTCGCCGCACTGTTCCTTGCAAATCTTATCAACGACTCATTCACTCACCGGAGCCTTTCAGAGAGGAACTACCTCAATATATTTTCGCTGATAGACGGAGCGTTCTCCGCCGAACAGCCGCGCAAGCTGTTCTGGATATTTGAAACTATGGCGGCGTTAGTCTGCTTTGTCTACTTTTTTAGCTCCCTCAAACCCTATCAAGCGGAAATGTATCAAGTCACTCCGAAAATTGAGATACCAAAACCCTACGGACAAAAGCAGCATGGTTCTGCGTGGTTTATGCCCGATGATGAAAAAGCAAGAATATTTCCCGCCGTTGTGTTGTTTCTTGCAGACGATAAAATAAAGCGGCTGCTTGCGGAAGGTTTGCGGCGAGCTGAAGCTGTTGACAACGGACAGTATTACCATGCAAAGCCCATAGGCATAAAAGGCAATGTCTTTGATGAGGCGGGGATAGTCCTCGGCAGAAATGCAACAGCAATCAAGGAGCAGATAAGCTGTATCACCGATGACGTTCACACAATGACTATCGGTTCAACCGGCTGCGGCAAAACACGAACGCTTGTCCTTCAAACATTGTGTGCGTTGGCTCTTGCCGGTGAAGGTATTGTGGTTTCCGACCCGAAAGGCGAGCTTTACCACTATATGCACACCTTCCTTGAAACGCTCGGTTATACCGTTTGCGTTATCGACTTTAATTCGCCGCGGAAATCTATGTGCTACAATCCTTTGCAGCCCATAATCGACGCGGTAAACAGAGGTGAGATAAACACAGCAAGCGAAAAGGCATGGGATATGGTGAACATTCTTGTAGAAAAAAGCGAAAAGGGCGAGCCTATCTGGACCAACGGAGAAATGGCTATCATCGTTGCGTCCATTCTGGCAGTTGTCTACGATAACAAAGACCGCCCCGAATACCAAAATCTCACGAATGTCTACGAATTTATCAGCAATATGTCTGTTCCCGCGCAGGGAGAGAAAGAGATACAGTACAAAAAGTACCTCCGCAGTATTCCGGACAACCACCCCGCACGGCAAACGCTTGCTATCGCAAATGTCGCTCCCGATAAAACGGCAGCGTCCTTTTATACCTCGGCACTCACAACGCTCCGTCTGTTCACCAATCCGACCACCTACCGGATTACATCAAAGTCAGATTTTGACCTTGCATCGTTCGGTACAGAGCCGAAAAGAGCATTGTTCTATGTTCTTCCCGATGAGCGTGAAACATTCTATCCAATCACCACAATACTTGTGGCACAGCAGTATGAATTGCTTGTTGTTGCTGCGAAGAAAACAGGAAACCGCCTGCGTTATCGTGTAAATTTCGTGCTGGACGAATTTGGTAACTTTTCAAAGATTGAAACCTTTGAAAAGAAACTTACGGTGTCGCGCGGCTACGGAATAAGGTGGAATTTGTTTTTGCAGAGCTTTGCACAGCTTAAACTTGTGTACGGCGAGGAGGTTGCCAACATAGCAAAGGGAAACTGCCGCTATTGGATATATCTCCAAAGCACCGATATTGAAACCAACAAGGAGCTTTCCGAAGCAATGGGAAAGTACACAACCCTAACCTATTCACTCGGCAGCTCCGCACAAAAGTATTCAAACCCGTCCAGCTCCGTGAATGTGTCGCTGATAGAGCGCAGCCTGCTTACTGCGGAGGAAATAATGAACGGTTTTGAACGTCCATATTCGCTCGTTATCTCTAACAACTCTCCCGCCGTTATGGAGTCGCCGGATATTTCCAAATGGGCATTCAACGATATGCTCGGTCTGGGCGACAAAAAGCATAATCAGCGGTTAATTGAGCTTGATGAAAATGCAAGACCAAGCTATGACGGCGAGATTGAGATAAAATTATGGAAACCGTGGCTGGAATTAGCTGCAAAGGCGCGAAAAGCTGTTAATGCGGAAAACGAAGGTCACAATTCTATGTTCTGAAAGGAGGGAAAAAGATGACAAGTAAGGTCAAGGGTATCATTTCCGCTGTTACGGCGGCGGTCATGACAGCAGCGTTAAGCGTTACCGCTTTCGCTGACGATGGCGGCGGTTTAGGCGGCTCTGTCGTTGCGACAGGCTTAAAAAACCTGCTGAATGACGCGTCAACTATTCTGCTGGGACTTGCCGCAGTAGTCGGCACGGTCTGCATTGTCTATTTCTGTATCAGGCGTTCTGCCGCAGACGAAATGGACAGAAAAAAGTGGGATAACCGCATTATTACCGCAGTAGTTTCCACTATCGGTGCGGTAGTAGCGACCTCTCTGCTTACGGTAATCACAGGTTACTTTGGAGGTGGTACATAATGTTACGCCTTTCGTGGATACCTCCCCCCCGACAAAATGTTCACCGCAGCCACATCTCGCAGCAAAGGAGGAACACATAATGAAGATAAGCTGCAATCCCGAAAAGGACATTAAGCTCTCGAACAATCCGAACGGCAGCCGTCTTGCTACTGTCAGCATTACCCTTGAAAATTCGTTCGTTGTGAGAGGTCTTTCCGTGATGAACGGTTCAAAGGGCATTTTTGTCAATATGCCGAACGTGTCCTACACCGACCAGAACGGCGATAAGAAGTATGTTGATACGGCGTTCCCCACGACCAAAGAGCTGCGCGACGAGATAAGCAATGTTGTAATCGGCGCTTACTCAACGCTCATGAAACAGCTCCGCGCAAATGCGAATGCCAATACCAACACCGGTGAGAACACCGCAGATAACACACAGGATTTCAACGCTCCGTCTTTCGACGAGCCTGAAAGATAAACTACTACAATTTTTGGAGGAACAAAACTATGATGAACAAGATCAACGCTATCAAGACTAAGGCAATCAACAAGGCAGTTATGGCTGTTGCGGCAGCAAAGAACAAGATTGAGGAAACCCGCGGCTCCGTTTCCGAACACGCTATCGTTATCATCATTGGCGTAGTACTCGGCGGCATTCTGCTGGTAGGACTGATCGCTCTGATGAACAACGTTATCATGCCCTCTACTGAGGACAAGGTAACATCCATGTTCAACATGGGCTGATACCCACCCTCTATCCAATCCGCATAAAGCGAGTCGCAGAGGCGTGACACCTCGGTCATTTCCGCCGAGCGATTGTCCCTGCGGCTCTTGCTTTGGAAAGGAAACACGCTTATGGTATTTATCATTATAACGCTTGTTGTTGCGCTCATAACCGGAATTGTAACCACTTTCATGAATGAACTGGTGCTTGGCGGTCTGTACGACATGGTTTTTCACGCAGACGAGATGATGACGCAATGCACAGGCGTTAATTTCTTTACAACCGTTTCGGATATGGCGTTTTCGCTTGCACTATCGCTTATGGTGCTGAAATTTCTCAAAAAAGGCTTTGACTTGTATGTGCTATGGACGGACGGTAATCCGGACACCGACCCTACAATGCTGCTTGTGAATTTTGTGAAAGCAATCGCAACGGCGCTTATGTTCCGCTGGATATACGATATTTTCGTAGAGGTTTGCGATAGTGTAACGACCACACTTTTAACGCAGCTAGGCGCAGAAACCAACTACACAGCTACCGTCTTGACAGGCATAGCTTCTCTGGGTATTGTTCCGGTACTTGCCTGCCTTGTGTTCTTCATCTTCTATCTCATATTACTGTTACAGTTTATGTCACGGGGAGTGGAGATGCAGGTAATGGTAGCCGGTATACCGCTTGCGTGTTTAGGTCTGCTTGAAAACGACAAGGGTATTTTCCGCAACTATGTCACACAGTTTGTTAGAGCCTTTGTGACTACTATCGTGCAGATAACGCTGTTAAAGATAGGTCTTGCATTCCTGCTTTCGTCAAATGTGATAGATATAACCAATATCCCTTGGGGTATTGCTTGTATGTTTGCGGCAACCACAGCGCCCCGTATCCTGCGTGAATTTCTTGTGCCGACAGGCGGCGGAACGGCAGGAAACACATTCTTCCAAACGGTCAGAGTTGCACAAATGGTGCGCGGAGCAATAAAGTAAGGTGAAAAAATGGACACATCACAGATAGACCAGCTCAGCAGCTATCTTCAGATAGCCATAAACAGCGGACTTGCTATGCGAGCCATATACATTTTTCTGAAGCTCACGCACGAATCAGACGAGGCTCCGCAGTACAAGAAACGCTTAAAGAACACGGTTGTTTTTGCGGTAATCGCGCAGCTCCCGTTTATAATCGAGAGCATAATCGTCAGCTATCTCACATGAAAGGCGGTGTAATATGGAAAACGAAAATCGTAGAAAGCTATACATTCCGTATGGACTTAACATCGAGCCGGAGTATTTTATCGGCTTTGGCAGAACAGAGCTTAAACAATGCTTTATCGGAATTGCCTGCTTTGGTGTTGTCGCGGCTGTGCTTATGCTTATCACGGGCAACCTTGCGGCTCTTGTTTTCACAATGATGATCGGCGCTGCCAGCAGCATTATGATGACGCGTAAAGACCCCATTACCCGCCTTTCCGTAGTGGGACAGGTCAAAAACATGGTGCGTTTTGCCCGTTCACAGCGGCGATACCGGTATGTGTACAAATCAAAATGGTTTTAACAATATCGGTCATACTCGCCATATACCTTACCCATATATCCGCAGAAGATATACGCACCCGCGAAATAAGCAACTTTGCTCCGTTCATAATTATTGCAGCAAGCCCGTTTCTGAATGAGCTTTCTCTTTCAGCAAGAATAACAGGCTTGCTTGCTTTATTTATAACGCTTTTCGCCGCAAATCTAATCGCGGATATAGGTATGGGTGACGTTAAATTGTGCGCTGCTTTTGGCTTTGCGCTTGGGGCTGTTCCGGAATTTATTGCGGTGCTGCTTGCGCTGATTTCAGCAAAGATATTCGCACACATCAAAAAAGAACAAGAAATGCCGCTTGCACCATTTATTTGCGCTGCTAATGCGGCTGTTTTTCTATTGGAGGTTTTTCTCTATGCTTAAAAATCGTACACTAATCGGCATAATTCTCATTGTGCTTGCTATCATTCTCTGCTTTGGGATAACACCGCTGTTTTCTGCTGTTCTCGAACAGAAAACAACTGTCATCAAACTGAAAGAGGATATTCCGCAGGGAGCGCAGATACAGCCCTCTATGCTTGCCGCCGTCGAGGTTGGCACACTCAATCTTCCCGATAATATCATCACCGACCCCGAACAGATCGTTGGCAAGTACACGGTAGCCGCGATGTTTGCCGGCGACACATTCTCCGCAAACAAGCTGTCCGACACCATCGACACCTCAGACACTCTGCTCCGTCAGCTTGGAGTAAACGAAACCGCTATGTCAGTAACAGTTCGCAGCTTTGCGAACGGTCTTTCCGGTAAGCTCCAGACAGGCGACGTAATTCAGATAATCTCTGTCAACGAGGACAAAGACGATGAAGCTATCATTTATGACGAATTACAGTATGTCGAGGTGTTAGCGACTACCGCAGACAATGGTTCGGACGATACCTACAACGCAGATGAGGTGAACGCTGTCCAGGACGATGATGAGGAACAGGCTTTATACGCAACGATAACCGTAATATGTCAGGACCGCGCACAGGCACTCAAACTTGCCGAGTGCGAGAACACAACGCTCCATGCAGTATTTGTCTGCCGCGGCGACAGCGAACATAAAGCCGAATATCTTGCCGCCCAGCGTGAGCTGCTCGGTGTAGTTGACTATGAAACGGCAGAGGCGGTTTATGATACCGCCGAGATTTATGACGAAAGCGCAGAGAGCGAGGTGGAATAAGTGGGTAAGATTTTTTCAATATACGGCAGCTCTGGTGCATACAAGACAACGACCTCTCTTGCTCTTGCACACAACATTTCCCGCATTGAGCCGAAAGCGGATATTATCGTTGTCGGTACTGATACCACCAAACCGCTGATACCTATTGTTGCACCGCACGAAAGCAAGTTTGACGGTTC
>JBJESB010000007.1:0-24048 GCA_051882575.1 Oscillospiraceae bacterium | reverse complement strand
CAAAAGCGCCGATGTATGCGTATCACTTACAGGCGAGGACGAAAAGAACCTTGTGATATCGCTGTTTGCGTGGAGCTGCGGAGTTGGTTCGATAATCACGAAGGTTAATCTTCCGTCGTACGAGCGGCTGCTTAACAAGGTAAACATAGACACGACGATTTCGCCGACGGTAATCTGCGCGGATATACTTATGCGGTTTGTCCGCAATGTTACGGTGTACAACGAAAAGGGCAATGACATACGCAGGATATATTCGATAGCGGGCGGGCTTGCGCAGGCGATTGAGTTTGTTGCGTATGACGACTGCAAGCTCAAGGGCGTACCGCTGAAAGCGCCGGAGTTCAGGCTGAAGAAGGGGATACTGATTGCGGCGGTAACGCGCGGCGACAAGGTTTTCATTCCGAACGGCGACACGGTTATACAGCCGGGTGATGACGTGATAGTGATTGCGAAATCGGGGAACAGGCTGAATATCTTGAATGACATATTTGCGTGAGGGCAGCGGGGAGCGTTCGCCCTCGCGCAACCGCCTTTCCAACAAGCAAAAGGTCTGCCGACTTTCACCGGCAGACCTTACATTATTCCCACAGCCCCGAACAGCACTTACTCGCAGTACTCCGCTATGTACGGCAGATTTCTGAAATACTCCCCGCAATCCAGCCCGTACCCAATCACAAAATGGTCGGGTATTGTGAACAGCGCCTTGTCCGCCGTAAATTCCACTACCCTGCGCGACGGCTTGTCCAGCAGCGTGATTACCTTAAGCGAGCGCGGATTCCTGCTCTTAAGCAGCGCCGCAACATCACGCAGCGTTCTGCCCGTGTCTATGATGTCCTCAACGATAATCACATTATATCGGCTCACATCCTGCTTCAAATCCATGCTTATCTGTACCTCGCCGCAGGACTGCGTACCCTCATAATAGCTCTTCGCCGACATAAATCCAATCTCGCACGGCACGGTAACCGCCCGCGCCAAATCCGCCAGAAACACAAACGCGCCCTTAAGTATGCTCACAAGCAGAATCGGCGTACCGTCGTACATTGCGTCTATTTCCCTGCCCGTCTGCGCAATCGCCGACTTAATCTCCGCCTCGGATATTATCACGCGCTTTATGTGCCGCTCAAATTCTTCCTTGCTGTTTATCTCCATTTTTACCTCCCGCCGTTGCTTTTGCACGGCTTTTTTCTTTGATATTCCCCGCTGACCCGCCCGTGAATTACTCGCCGTTTACGGTTGCCGCGATTTTTTCAATCTGCTCACGACAGCGGAAAAATGCGTCTACAATATCGGGGTCGAAGTCCTTGCCTTTGCCGTCCTGTATTATCTTAAAGCAGGTTTCAAGCGGCAGAGCGTCACGGTAACAGCGCTTTGCAGAAACCGCGTCAAACACATCCGCAACCGCCATGATTCTTGCGCACAGCGGAATTTCGTTTTCTTTAAGACCGTTGGGATAGCCTCTGCCGTTCCATTTTTCGTGGTGATAGAAAGCGACCTCATACGCCATTTTTTGGTAGTCATCATCCATAAGATGCCCGAAGGTATCGTTGATTATCTGCGCGCCGATAACGGGGTGCGTTTTCATTACAGCAAATTCCTCGTCGGTGAGCTTGCCGGGCTTTTGCAGAATCACATCGGGGATTCCGATTTTGCCGATATCGTGCATAGGCGCCGCCATTATCAGATTCTTCATAAAATCCTTGGTAATGGAATAATGGTAGTGCATATCCTTGCGCAGCTCGTTGGCGATTATCTCCGCATACATTGATGTGCGCTTGATGTGACCGCCTGTGCTGTTGTCCTTGTTTTCAACCAGCGTTGCAAAGCCCATTATCATTTCCTTGTGATACTCCTGCGATTCCTTTACGGCAGGGTTTTCCATAAGCAAATAGATACTGGTTATCATAAGCACAACGGCGACCGCCGCAAAAAGCGACTCATGCACAAAAAGCTGAAGCGACCATATTACAATGCAGGTTATAATCGTCATAAAAAAGCCGGTTTTCTTGCGCTTTTCGATGTACGCGCTTTTGCGCATGAATACCACAATCGTAAGAGCGACATACAGTGCGACGCTTGCGTAGCAGGAATACACCGGCAGACCCATTGAGTAGTTTGAATACTCGCCGATATCATATCTTATCAGCGGCATTGCTGCTATGGTTAAAATGAAGAAAACACCTGCGGGCACAAAGCAGAGTATTCGTTTGGAGATTTTTTTCGGAAGCGAGCCTGTGCTTTGCAGCCAATAGGCGAAAAGCGTACACACGAATGCTTCCAGCAGAAGCAGAAAGAGCAGGTGGATAAGGCTGTTGAGGAATTGCGGCACGGTATCAAGGTGGTTTACGGTATAAGCGGTTGCGCCGTCGAAAACTACGCAAAGCTCGCCCAGAACGAACAGCACGTCAAAGGTTCTGTTGCACAGGTGCTTGCCGATTCTTTTATTGAGGGAGTTGCCCTCGGTGATATACAGGAAGCTTATGTAAAGCAAGAACACCAGACAGGCTATCTGAAGCTTACAGGATTGAATCAGTTCCATAAGTACCTCCAAAACACATTACTGATTATTAGTATATCACAGTTCGGGCGATATTTCAACATTTTTTTGGATTTTGGGGGCAACGTTTTTGGCGGGCTGCTGCTTTGCGCACAGTTCGCAATAAATCTGCGCAGAGTCTCGCCCTGTAACCGCGAAGCGTCAACGTTTTTGGCTACCTTTTGTCGGACAAAAGGTAGCAGGTCAAGGGCAGCGCCCTTGTCGCCGCCGCAGCGGCGAAACACCCCAAAAAGCGCTAAAGGGGGGACAGGGGGAAAAACAAGAGTTTTTCCCCCATGCAACGCTTTGGCTTGATGAGATGTTCCTCAAAAACAGTCCGGTGGACTGTTTCTTGACGTGCAAACTAAAAGCTAGCGGCACTATCTTTCGGCTTGCGGTGTCGCAAGCGCTTTGTCGGGGGTGTTTTGGTATGCCCCGCGGCACTATCTTTCGGCTTGCGGTGTCGCAATCAGTCCACCGGACTGATTGCGAGGGGAGTTTCATCTTGGTTATGCGTTGCTGTTGGGGGGAAAACTCTTGTTTTTCCCCCTATCCCCCCTTTAGCGCTTTTGGGTGGAATTGTCTCTGCTCTCTAGTCGCGGTGGGTGCTGACCAATACCCCGCTAATCGCTGCGCTCCAGTGCGGTGGGCGCCGCCCCCCGCGCCCCCTGCTACCTTTTGTCCGACAAAAGGTAGCCAAAAACGTTGACGCTCCGCGGTTACAGGGCAAAGTCTGCGCAGATTTTAATCGCACCGCCCCGCCGCTGCTTTCTACCCTGCAGTACTGTACAAATCGCTGATTTTGTGCTATAATTATGCTGTATAAGCCCACCATTACACATCGAAAGGATTTAGTTATGACAAAAGTATTCTTCGTTCGCCACGCACAGCCCGTGCATTCTCACCCCGACGACAGAACCCGCCCGCTTACAGGCGAGGGCATGGCAGATACCGATTTAGTCCTACAAACACTCAAGGACAAGCAAATCGACGCGTTTTTCTGCAGCCCGTACAAGCGCAGCATGGATACAATCCGCAGTACGGCAGAGTATTACGGCATGGATATAAAAACCGACGAGCGTCTGCGCGAGCGTGAAAATGGTGAAAACGGCAACGCCGGCGGAATGTTCCAAAAGCGCTGGGCAGACCACTCCTACCACGAGCAGGGCGGCGAGTCAATCGGCATGGTGCAAAGCCGCAATATTGAGGCGCTGCAAGAGCTTTTAGCCGCAAACGAGGGCAGGAATATCGTGATAGGAACGCACGGCACAGCGTTAAGCTCAATTCTTAATTACTACCGCCCCGCGTTCGGCTGCGAGGATTTTCTGCGGATTATCGACTGGATGCCGTATATTGTCGAGCTGGATTTCGACGGGCAGCAGCTGATTTCCGTCACAGAACACGCACATATCGAAAAGGAATTTAACGGCAGCAGAGCCGATAAGTAATATAAAGGAGTGAAAGCAATGACAATCACAATACCCGAATACATAACAGGCGAATATGCGGTCGGCACGGAATGCTTCAGCCTGACCGACAACTCGCGCACAGAGGTTCTGGGCGACGCCGCGGGTAACCGAAAAATCGCTGTTCGGCTGTACTATCCCGCGCCAAAAGCTGCGGTTGAGGGTCTGCCCCGCGCAGAGGTTTTTTCGCCGCAAAAGCTTGCGGCTGTTACCAAGGCATTCCACATCAAGCCCATTACCGACCGGAACATACTCACGGGCGAATTTTACGAGAATGCGCCCCATGCCGAGGGAAAATTCCCGCTTGTGCTGTTCAGCTCGGGCTACAACAGCTATATCGAGGCGAATAATTTTCTGTGCTGCGAGCTGGCTTCAAACGGCTATTTCGTGGCTTCGGTGGGTCATGCGAACGAGTTTGTTGAAAACGACTACGACGACGGCACGTTTGACCTTTTCGACAAGAAGATAAACAAGCTGATGTACGATAATGTGATTGCAACAATGATTTCACAGCGCAGGCTGCAAAAGGCGAAGCTTTCGCCCGAGCAAGCCGCAGAGCGCTTTGACGCATTCCAGAAAAAGCACACGCCGTATATTATCGGGCGCGTGAGCGAGTGGGCAAGCGACGAGCTTTTTGTGTTTTCCGAGCTTAAATCACGCTGCGCGGAGCATATTGATTTCAGCAGGGGCACAGCCGCCTCGGGGCATTCGCTGGGCGGCGCAGCGGCGTATTACCTGTGCCAGCACAGCGACGAAATCACCTGCGGAATCAACATAGACGGCGGCATATTCGGCGATTATACGGGAATGACCATGAGCAAGCCGTTTCTGCAGTTTTCGTGCAGTGATAACTGCAATGTTGAAACGCGTTCGCTGATTAACACGCAGGCGTATGTGCAAAGCGAGGTATTCGAGCAAATGACGCATATAGGCTTTACCGACGCGAAATTTTATATACCCTCCAAGCTGCTGACGGGCAGAATGGAGGGCGTTGAGATGTACAGGCGGCTGTCGAAGGGGCATCTGGAGTTTCTGGACAAATTCCTGAAGCAGGGCGGTTAAGCGGGCTTTACGATATGATTCCGTTTTCGGCGAGATGCCTTATCAGACCCTCGCAGCCCTCGCAGACATCCTTGTAGGTTGTCTCAAAATCGCCCGTGTACCAAGGGTCTGCAACATCACGCGGGTGTTCGCTGAAATCCAGCAGCAGGTGCAGCTTGTGCCCGGTGTCGGCGCTGATTCCCAGCGGCTGCATTATATTGCGCAGATTGAACCGCTCCATGCAGATTATCATATCAAACCCGCTGTAATCCTGCGGCGTAACCCGCCGCGCCCGCTTGTGCGAGCAGTCAATGCCGAGCCTTTTCAGAATCTTAACCGTGCCGCGGTGAACAGGATTGCCGATTTCCTCGGAGCTTGTCGCCGCAGAAGCCGCAGCAACGCCCGTTATTCCGCGCTTGCTTATCTCGTTGTTGAATATAAACTCCGCCATTGGCGAGCGGCATATATTGCCGTGGCAGACAAAAAGTATCTTGTACATTTGTGCAGTCCTTTCCGAAATACCAAAACAAAGGAGCAGTAACAGCGCTGCTCCTTTTCGGTTAAATTGCGGTACGCCGATTACAGCACAGCGCAACAAATTCACCCCGTGCTAAATCGCTTTAATCGGCGAATCCTATACATACTCGTAGTGACTGCTGTCAAGCAGCCCGATAAACACTGCGTCAAGCGTCTTTACATCAATCGGCTTGCTTAAAAACTCGTCAAAGCCCAGCGACATCATTTCCTCGCGCGCGCCGTTAAGCGCATTCGCAGTCAGCGCGATAATCAGATTTGCTCCGCCCTTTTCGTAGCCGCCGCCCAGCCGGCGTATGCGATTCATTGCCTCAACGCCGTCCATTTCGGGCATCATGTGGTCAAGCAGCACAATATCGTAGTTCTTTTCGCGGCATTTTTCAATCGCTTCAATACCGCTGTCCGCAGTGTCGATTTCCAGCCCGTGTACGCTCATAATTTTGGAAATCAGCTTGAGATTCATGCGGTTGTCGTCTACCGCAAGCACATTCAGCCCCTTGAACATCAGCTTGCCGTTTTCGGCTGATTTGCTCTGTGCGCCCGCCTGTTTAATCGGTGAGCCGTCAACAATCCGCTGGTCAATCTCCGCAATAAAGGCAGAGCCTACTCCGTATTCGCTTTCCACGCTGATTTTTCCGCCCATAAGGTCAACATAGCCCTTGGTTATGGAAAGCCCCAGACCCGTGCCCTCGGTTGCGCTGTTTGCCGCCGCGTCAACCCGCCTGAATTTCTCGAAAATATGCGCCAGCTCTTCCTTTTTGATTCCGATTCCCGTGTCGGTAATGCGAAAGCGTATGCTTGCCGTATCGCCCGCCTTGCCGCAGACGCTCGCTTCCAGTCCCACACTGCCCCGATTGGTATACTTGATTGCGTTGTTCAGCAGGTTTATCAGTATCTCGCGGATTCTGTCCTTGTCGCCGCAAAGCTCGTTGGGGAAATCCTCGGAGATATTCATGGCAAATTGAAGCCCCTTTTTCTGCGCCTGCATTCCGATAACCGTTGATACCTCGCGGAATACATCCGCAGAGTAATACGGCGCATTGGCAAGCTCAACCTTGCCGGATTCTATCTTGGAAATATCCAGAATATCATTGATGATTGAAAGCAGCATTTCGGCAGAGGTGTGAATGTCGTTAAAATACCCGCGCGAAATATCGTCGATATTTTCTTTCAGCGCGACCTCCGAAAATCCCAGAATCGAGTTCATCGGCGTGCGAATCTCATGCGACATATTCGCGAGGAACAGGCTCTTGGTTCTGTTTGCAAGCTCCGCCTCGTTCTTTGCGTTTTCAATCGCCTGCATTGCGCGAATATTCTCCGACATATCGGTTGCAACCACGATATAGCCTATGTAATCCCCGTACTGGTCGTATATCGGGTCAATATACAGGCGGAAGTGCGTCTGGTCCCACTCCGAGATTGCGTCAACGGTCAGGGTGTCGATATGCTGTGCGATGTTTACGGGCGGCTTCATGCCGAAGAGCTTCTCCCAGAAGAAATCCGCCTTGCCTATGCCGTCGTCGCCGGAAAGCCCGAACATGGTATCTGCCTGCTTGTTTTTCAGAAACAGCTTATGCTCGTTGTCAAGCAAAAACACGGGTGATTTCAGCGAATTGTAGATATACTCCGTCATATTTTCCATGCCGAGCTTGTTGCGGTTGAGCTTGTGCATTGCGTAGTATGTTATTTCCAGCCCGAAGAACTGAACGATAGCGCCGGGCGAGAAATTGTAGCATACACCCGAGGCATAGATAATCACATCAATCAGCATTCCTGCCGCAACCAGACCGCCCACTCGCAGAAAAGTCTTTCCAAAGGAAATGGTGCGCTGCGAGTGCTTTTGCGTTATCATACGGAACGCTACAACGGCGAAAACCACGCCCAGAGCGGCGAAGTACGAATAATTCAGCACGGCGGTGAGCAGGCTTGTAAAATCTGACGTAATGCCGTTGTCGGTGAACCGCATTTCGAAGCTTGAGGGCATAGTAATCAGCACCATAAGTCCCACGCCGAGAACGCCCTCTGCGGCTAAAACGGGGTAGAGCTTTTTGAGCTTGCCCGAAATCAGAACAAGAACGACCTGACCGATAATCACATACAGAATCATGCCGATAACGCCGACGGCTCTGAAGCAGGCGAAGGAAGTGAAGTCATCAGTCCAAGCCATCATACCGTAGCCGAGGCTCCACAAGCCGCTTGCGAAAGCCATCATGGAGAACAATCGGTAGGTAATTTTGCGGTAGTTTCTGTTATAGAACACGCGTGTTGCGTAGAAGAATGCAATTACCGTAAAAATTGCCATAATTACTGCAAAGACATTTCTCATATTTTCACCTCGGAGCGTCAGCTTTAATGATTATACGACATACTGCTTTTATTATATAATTTTATTGACGGGCTGTCAACAGCTTCGGCAAAATTTTTTGCAAGGGCGGGGATTTTGGCGGGGCTTATGCTCTTTGCTCAATCCGAAGAAATCTGCGCAGACCTTGCCCAACAACCGCGGAGCGTCAACGTTTTTGGCGGGCTGATAATCCGCGCACAATCCGTCATAAATCTCTGCAGACTCTCGCCCAACAACCGCGGAGCGTCAACGTTTTTGGCTACCTTTTGTCGGACAAAAGGTAGCAGGGGTGTGGGGTGTCTCCCCCTGCTGGGGGAGGTGGCACGAAGTGCCGGAGGGGTTGACCGACAGACCGGCGCCCCCACGACTGGAGCGAAGCGACCCAGCGGGGTAATAATTCAGCACCCGCCGCGATTAAATTGCAAACCTCAAACGCACAAAAAGCGCTAAAGGGGGAAGGGGGGGAAAGCAAGAGTTTTCCCCCCAACAGCAAAGCATAACCTAGCAGAATCTCCCCTCGCAATCAGTCCTGTGGACTGATTGCGACAACGCAAGCCGATAGCAGTACCGCGGGGCGTTTAGTTTGCACTTCAAGCAACTGTGCTATGAACTGATTGCGACAACGCAAGCCGATAGCAGTACCGCTGGGCATTTCAATTGCACGTCAAGAAACAGTCCACCGGACTGTTTTTGAGGAACACCTTATAAAGCCGAGGTGTTGCATGGGGGAAAAACTCTTGTTTTTCCCCCTATCCCCCCTTTAGCGCTTTTTGGGACTTATCGGTCTGTGAGCTTTGGGCTAGGTCGGCGCTGAAGCACACCCCGCTGGTCGCTGCGCTCCAGTGCGGTGGGCGCCGCCCCCCACACCCCCCGCTACCTTTTGTCCGACAAAAGGTAGCCAAAAACGTTGACGCTCCGCGGTTGTGGGGCGACAGCCTGCGCAGATTTATGACAGTTCGGCTGTGGGCAAGAGCTTGCGCAGATTTATTTGAATTGTGCGCGGATTAACAGCCCGCCAAAAACTCTCCGCTCCGCCGATTCAGCCGCTTTTTCCCGCAGAAAAAATTCCTGCCAAAAAATACTTGAAATCGCCCGAAAAATATGCTATAATATGTTTCCCTATCGGCGCAACGACTAAAGGAGTGTGAGGCTATGTCAACCTATGTAATGAGCGATATTCACGGAGAGTATGAAAAGTACAGGGCAATGCTGAAAAGTATTCGTTTTTCGGACAAGGACGAGCTTTTTGTGCTGGGCGACGTTGCAGACCGCGGCGAAAAGCCGATTTCGATTCTGCTTGACATGATGAACCGCCCGAATGTATTCCCGCTGCTGGGTAACCACGACCTCGCGGCATTCGCTCTGCTGTCCCGCCTGAACGAATCCATATCCGACGAAAACACCGCCCCGCAGCTGGACCGCGAGCTTGCAGACGAGCTTATGAGCTGGATGAACGACGGCGGCGAGCCTACTATCACCGAGTTCAGAAAGCAGGACGCCGATACGCGCGAGGCAATTCTGGAATATCTGGAGGAATTTACGCTGTACGAGGCGGTTGATGTGGGCGACAAGACCTTTGTGCTGGTTCACGCGGGGCTGGGCAATTACCGCGAGGGCAAAAAGTTAAGCGAATACACCGCCGAGGAGCTGCTGTTTGAGCGTCTCGACCCGAACAGGCAGTATTTTGCCGATGATTCTGTGTATCTCGTTACGGGGCATACGCCTACGCCGTACTTTTCGGGACTGCCCGAAATCTACAAAAACCGCAACAATATCTGCATAGACTGCGGAGCCTCATTCAAGGGTGGAAGGCTTGCCTGCCTGCGTCTGGAGGACATGGCGGAGTTTTACGTCTGAATTAAGAGGCAAAACCATGCGCATTATTGAAATCAACGACCTTTCTTTGCAGGAGCTGCAAATTTTCCACGCGCTGAACGAGGCGCAGCTGCTGCATTATTCCGAGCCGAACGAGGGTATATTCATTGCCGAAAGCCGCAGAGTGATTGAGCGCGCTCTTGACGCGGGCTTTGAGCCGATTTCCATGCTGATTGAGCACAGCAGGCTTTCGGCTGCCGCGGAGCTTACCGAGCGGGCGGGGGAGATTCCGGTGTACAGCTGCGGCGAGGCTTTGAGGGGCATCACGGGGTACAATCTTACCGAGGGCTTTCTGTGCGCGTTCAGGCGAAAAAGGCTGTGTCCGCCCGCGGAGCTTTGCCGCGGAAAGCGGCGCATTGCGGTGCTGGAGAACGTGGTGAATCCCACGAATATCGGCGCGATATTCCGCAGTGCGGCGGCAATGGGGATTGAAGCGGTGCTGCTTACGCCTGCCTGCTGCGACCCGCTGTACCGCCGTGCGATACGGGTAAGCATGGGCAATGTATTTTCGGTTGGGTGGACATACGTCACAGACACGCAGGCGCAGTGGGAGGAGCGCGGGATTGAGATTCTGCATGAGCTGGGCTTTTGCAGTGCTGCGCTTGCGCTGCGTGACGACACGATTGGAATACGCGACGAGCGGCTGCGAAGCGAGGCGAGGCTTGCGATTCTGTTAGGGGCAGAGGGCGAGGGACTTGCGGACAAGACGATTTCGGACGCGGACTATGCGGTAAAGATACCGATGACGAACGGGGTAGATTCGCTGAATGTAGCGGCGGCGAGCGCGGTGGCGTTCTGGGAGCTTGCGATGAAGTAGGGGGTGCACATTCGGTTGTAAATCTCCGCAGACCTTGCCCAACAACCGCGGAGCGTGAGTCAGTGAAGATTTATGTCAGATTGCGGTGCTGGGCGACAGCCTGCGCAGATTTAATCGGATTGTGCGCGGAACATCAGCCCGCGAAAAGCGGGGAGCACTTGCTCCCCGCTTCTGCTTGTCGAAAAAGTATCTTTCCCAGGGTGGCGAGAAAGGTGCAGATGCAAGGAAACGGCATATCGGCTAGGCTTTGTGCCTGCCGATTATGCCGTTGACACAGCAGATGCGCCTTTATCGACAGCCTGAAGCGGGGAGCACTTGCTCCCCGCTCTTTTTATTCCTCATCACGCGCCCGCTCCAGCAGCTCCTTTTGCCTGCGCTTAAAATAAAAATCCGTCTCGGCATACACCTCCTCCATATCCGTTTTCTTTATCCTGCAATAATCAATTCGCGCCGCGGCAGGCAGTACCAGCTCATCCAGCAAATCCTCAATGTAGAAGTCCTCGTCGTGTATCGTGAATTTCAGCACAAGCGTGCCGCCCTGCAAGCTGTTCCCGCTGAATTCCGACTGGAATACCAGCTGATGCTCTTTTAGAAACCTCTCAAACGGCAGCTCGCTCGAAAATCCCGAATCAGAATCATAATCCCAGTAATCGTATTCCCAGTAACCGCTGTCCAAAAAAATGCGGAAGCTCTCGATATACTCGGGCTTCAGCTGCGCTTTCAGCTCAAGCTCCTTTGTCGGCGCAAGGTAAACGTTCCCCCGATAATCGAATTTGTAGTACGTCCACGGCTGACCGTCCTCTTCCATTCTGCGGTAGTAATAAACATTGCTCGCAAGCACCGCAATCAGCCCAAGCAGATATTCCTCAAAGATTGGCGAAAACTTGTTGTAGTCGCCCTTAACCTCCCATATTCCCGCCTGCTCATCCCACTTGCCGCCAAACGGTATCTCACCCCAGCGCGCATAGTTCTCCGCCTCTGCGCGAAAGGCGGAAAGCACCGTGTCGGTGACCTTTGCCCACTGCCTGCCTGCAACATATTGCATATCCTGCCTGTGCTCGGGCTTTACCGTAATCTTGAATTGTATGGTAGTATAGTAGCTCATTGCCCGCTCCTTTACAGCCTGAATCTGTCAACCGGTCCGTCTGTGCGCGCGGTGTATTCCGCAAGCGCTGACTGCAGCGAGAGCGATATCTCGGCGTTGAGCTTAAGCAGACCCTCTGCGCTTTCGATATTGAGCGCCCCGACTTTTATGGTAAAGTAGATGAAATCCTCGGAAAAATCCATAAGCTGCGCTGTGCCCATGCCGTTAATTATGCTGTTGTTCCTCGCGATTACCTCCGCGCTGAACGGATAGCCCTCGTTTGCGCCCTCGGCATAGCCGCGGATAATCTTCAGGGTAATGCTGCGGTTGCGGTTATTGTCGTATGCATCCTGCGGAAAACCGTCTGCGGCTACGTTTATCGTCAGACTGTTTATGTACTCCAGCCCGTGCCGAAAAAAGAAATCGTCGGTGATTACGGTATTCGGCGGCACAACAAGCCGCTCCATTTGGCAGTTTGAGAATGCGTCGGAAAGAGCTTCAAGGCTGTCGGGCAGAGTAATTTTGTTGATTCCCGCAGACAAAAACGCGTTTCTTTCAATGCGCCTGATATTCGGCGACAGCACGATTTCCTTCAGCTTTGAGCAGCCGCAGAATGCCAGCTCCCCGATTACGGTAACGCTTGGCGGCATAACCACGCGCTCCAGCGAGCGGCACCTGTTGAACGCATTGCTGCATATAATTTCCACGCCGTCGGGTACTGTCGCCTCTATGCGGTCGGCGCTGCGGTGCAGTGTTTTACCGTCGCGGCTGATAATGTAACCGTCTTTCTGAACAAATGCGGGGTGGTTTTCGCTTATGGTTATCTTCACGGTGCTGTCTGCAAAGTCGCCGCCGAATTTTACAACGGAATCGGGCAGCGTGATTTCCTTGATGTTAGTGTTATAAAATGCGACGCTCTCAATTTCTTCAACCCCGTCGGGGATTTCTATTTCGTTGAGCAGCGTGAGCCCGAATGCAAACCCGCCTATTTTTTTCAGCGATTTCGGCAGTGTGATATTCCTTATGCCCGAGTGATAAAACGCGCACTCTCCGATAATTTCCGTGCCCTCGGAGATTACCGCCTCGTACAGCATCCAGCAATCGGTAAAGCACATTTCGCCGATTGCCTTCAGACCCTTGGGCAGCACGACCCTTTCAAGCTTCTGGCATTTGGCAAAGGCGCACCGCGCCAGCGTTTTAACGGAATCGGGCAGTGTGATTTCCCTTAACGGATTGTACGCAAAGGCTGAATTGCCGATTGTTTCGAGAGTGTCGGGCAGATTCAGCTCCCTGATACCGCAGTTGGCAAACGAAAAATCCCGTACCTCGACCAGCCCGCGCGGCAGAGTGAGCTCATCAATGCTGTGACAGCCGTAGAATGCGCCGCAGCCTATATCTCTTACGGAATCGGGCAGGCGGATTTCCTCCAGCCTGTTGCAGTCCGCAAACGCCTCCTGCCCGATAACAATCAGCGTTTGGGGCAGAATTACCCTCTTGATTTCGGTGTTGTTTTTGAATACATTTGCCGCAATGCCCACGACCCCCTCGGGAATCACAACCGTATCGCCGTCGTCAGCTTCCATGCGGCAGCTAATCAGCATATTGTCCTGAATATTAAACTCCATAGCGTTCTCCTTTCGGCGGGAAAATCGGAATAAATCGGTTTTTCATAATGATAAGACTTTTGGCTCAAAATGTCAAGCATAATTCGGCACAAAATTGCCGCGCAGCCGCAAAGTGTTCCAAAAGCAAAACAATTACCCCGCAGGGTGTTGACAAAGAAATCGGGCGGTGCTATAATGAATCAAAAAATTCGGGGGTGATAACGCTGGAGGATAAAAACGCAAAGCTTTCAAAGGCGGCGCTGGAAATCATAAATCTTGCGCGCGGCACACTGGCGGTAAATCTGCGGTTTCTGGCGAGCGCAATCAGGGCGCTAAATGCCGAGGAATACGACGGCACGATATACACCGACGGCGAAACGGTGTTTTACAATCCGAGGTACACTGCGGCAATGTACCGTCTTTCAAAGGAGCTGCCCGTGCGCTGCTATCTGCACCTGCTGATGCACTGCATATTCAGGCACAATTTTATAGAGCCGACGGTTAACCCGCGCCTGTGGGACCTTGCCTGCGATATTGCCGCAGAGAATGTAATCAACGGGCTGAAGCTGGGCTGCGTCAGAATTGACCGCGAAGCCGAGCAGAATCGCGCCATTGAAAAAATATCCGAATCCGTGCCGCTGCTTACCGCAGAGAAGCTGTACAGCCTGCTTTGCAGCGGCAATTTTGACGAGGAATTGCTTGACAGCTGGGAAAAGCTCTTTCAGATTGACGACCATTCGCAGTGGTATGCTCCGAAAACGTACAGGCAAGACAGCGGAAAATCGGCTGATACGCGCTCGGGAGATAACGGCGAGCGCGTTTCAATGCAGCCGTGCGAAGCGAATCGGCAGAAAACGGGGGGCGAATCCGAATACGGCGGGCGCGGCAGCAGTGACGGCAGTTCACGCGCGGCTCTTGAAAAAATGTGGGAGAACATCAGCAGGAATATACAGACCGACCTTGAGACCTTTTCCAAGCAGCGCGGCGACAGCGCGGGCGCGCTGATGATGAATCTCAACAGCGTCAACCGTGAAAGATACGACTACGAGAGCTTTCTGAAAAAGTTTGCCGTACCGGGCGAGGCAATGAAGATAAACGAGGACGAATTTGACTACATCTTCTACACCTACGGCATGGAGCACTACAACCGAATGCCGTTTATAGAGCCGCTGGAATACAAGGAAGTCAAGCGAATCAGGGACTTTGTGATAGCGCTGGACACCTCGGGCTCTGTTTCGCAGATTGTGAAGAAATTCGTGCAGAAAACCTACAACATTCTCATGCAGGAGGAAAGCTATTTCTCGCGCATAAATCTGCACATAATTCAGTGCGACGCGGAGATACAGGAGGATGTGCGCATAACCTCAAAGGAAGAGCTGGAGCAGTACATAAACCGCATGGAGATAAAGGGCTTCGGCGGCACGGATTTCCGACCCGTTTTCAGGCGGGTTGACGAGCTGGCTGCAAGCGGCGAGCTTGCGAATCTTGAGGGAATGATTTACTTCACCGACGGCTACGGCACTTTTCCGCAGCGTCAGCCGCAGTACAAAACCGCGGTTGTGTATCTGGATGACGGGTATAACAATCCCGATGTGCCGCCGTGGGCGATAAAAATCGTACTGCAAAGCAATGAGATATAATACAGCGCCGCATAAAGCCGTGCACATACTGCCATAAAGGAGAGAATACCGTGAACATTGAAAAAGCAAAGCAGCAGATTATGAATGCCATTACCGCATACACCACCACCGACGAATTCGGCGGCTATATCATACCGATTGAAAAGCAGCGCCCCGTTTTTCTTATGGGACCTCCCGGAATCGGCAAAACCGCGATTATGGAGCAGATTGCGGCGGAAATGGGCGTTGGTCTGCTTTCGTATTCCATGACGCACCACACCCGCCAGAGCGCGCTGGGTCTGCCGTACATTGTACACAAGAGCTACTCGGGCGGCGAGTTTGAGGTTACGGAGTACACAATGAGCGAGATAATCTCGTCGGTGTATGAGCTTATGGAAAAATCGGGCGTGAAGAAGGGTATACTGTTTCTGGATGAGATTAACTGCGTATCCGAAACGCTTTCGCCCGTAATGCTGCAATTCCTGCAGTACAAGGTATTCGGCAGGCACCGTGTGCCCGACGGCTGGATTGTGGTAACCGCGGGCAATCCGCCCGAGTACAACAGCTCGGTGCACGATTTTGACGTCGCCACATGGGACAGGCTGAAAAGAATCGACATTGAGCCCGATTTTGCCGCATGGAAATCCTACGCGGCACACGCGGGCGTTCACCCGGCGGTGCTTACATACCTTGAGATAAAGAACTTCAATTTCTACAAGATTGAAAGCACGCCCGAGGGCAAGGCGTTTGTTACGGCACGCGGCTGGGACGACCTTTCGCAGATGATTAAGCTGTACGAAATGAACGGCTTTGAGGTTGACGGTGAGCTTGTCTGCCAGTATGTTCAGGACAGGAAAATCTGCACGGACTTTACGGCGTATTATGACCTGTTCAACAAGTACAAAAGCGATTATCAGATTGACAGCATACTGGACGGCACGGCTTCTGCGAAAATCAAAAGCCGCGCGGCAAAGGCGCGCTTTGACGAGCGGATTATGCTCATGGGACTGCTTATCACGGGTATCGAGGACAGATTGAGCGAGGCTGTTGCGCAGTATTCAATAAACGAGGATTTGCGGCAGTCGGTAAAGGCGGTGCTGGAGGCGCTTGGCGGCTCGGTTGGCGCAGGCGAGGAAGCGCTTAATCAGCGCATATCCGCCTTGCGTGAATCAATCGGCGTAAATTCCGAGGCGGGAACGCTTTCAAAGCAGGAGCACAAAAGGCTGCTGCGCCTGATTGCAGAGCTTGAAAAGTACCTGCCCGTAATCCGCGGCGCAGAGGATTCCGCAGCCGCAGCCGCCTTGGTAAGGGATAAGTACAACGCCCGTCTTGACAGCATAACCGAAAGCGCACAGCGGTGCAATTCGGCGCTTGACAACGCCTTTGCATTCTGCGACGAGGTATATCCCGACGGTCAGGAGCAGCTTATTTTCGTCACCGAGCTTACAGCCAATCCCGTATCCTTTGAGTACATCAGGCACTTTGGCAGCGACGCGTATTTTGCCCACAGCAAGCAGATGCAGTTCTTTGAGCGCAGAATACAGATTGCCGAGGAGCTTTCGGACGCGGGCATTGATTAAGGCAAAATACTCCGACAAAATATACAAAATTTGTTGACATTATAACAGAAAAATGGTATAATTATAAGGTCAGTCTGTCGATAAAGGCGCATCTGCGTTGTCAACGGCATAATCGGCAGGCACAAAGCCTAGCCGATATGCTGTTTCCCAGCATCTGCACCTTTCTCGCCAACCTGTTATAAGGTATTATTGTTGTAGGAGGAGCAAAAATCTATGAGCGCAACAAAAACAATGTCCCAAGCGCTGGCTTCGGTGCTGGAGGATACCAAAGCGCGCTGTGCCAAGAAAGGCATTGTGCTTACGGTTGAATCAATAGTGTACGAGCTGTGCAATTACCGCAAGGACGCGGATAACTACGCTTTCATCATCGGCGAGTCGGCGCAGCTGGACAAGCTGTTGGCGGCAAACGGCTTGAAAATTCTGGACGTCATGTACGAGCTTTCGTATGAAATCAAGAGGCTGGAAAACGCCGAGGAATCGCAGTTTGAGGAATATCTTGCGCGCGCGGAAAAGCGCAGCGGCGACGAGGTTAAGCTAAGCGACCTTGTGTGGGTGATATTCGACGACCCCACGCCCTGCCTTGCAAAGCTGTTTTTCAGCACAGTAATCGAGCAGGTTGAGGAGGCATCCGCCCGCAGCATGATGGCGCCCGACAAAAAGCCCACGGAATCCGCAAAGCCCGCGCCGCGCGAGGATTCGGACGTTACCGCCTCGGAGAAAGCGCAGATTAAGAAGCTGGTTGAGAATATCCGCGAGGTGCGCAAGGAGCTGCTGAAATCCGTAATCGGACAGGAGAATGCCGTTAAGGTGTTCATAAACGGCTATTTCAGGGGCGAGCTTGCCGCCGCTCTCGACAAGGACCGCCGCGCGCCGCGCTCTACGTTTCTGTTTGCGGGACCTCCCGGAGTGGGCAAAACCATGCTCTCGGAGCTTGTCGCAAAGCAAATGGGAATACCGTTCAAGCGCTTTAACATGAGCGATTTTTCGGGCGGCTCGGCGGTGTATGATTTTGTCGGTATCGCAAAGAATTACAACGATTCCAAGCCCGGCGGAGTTACGGGCTTTGTTGCGAAGAATCCGAGATGTATTCTGCTTTTTGATGAGATTGAAAAGGCAAGCCCCAGCGTTATTCGCCTGTTTTTGCAGATACTCGACGGCGGATTCCTGCGCGACGACAATCTTGACAAGAACGTAAAATTCACCGACGCTGTTATCATTATGACCACCAACGCCGGCAGAAAGCTGTACGAGCACGGCGGCAGCATGGAATCGGTTCCGCGCAAGGTTATAATCGACGCGATTAAAAACGACCGCCCCACGCCGGGCAGTATGCCGTATTTCCCGCCCGAGATTATCTCGCGTTTTGCAACGGGAAATATTGCAATGTTCAACAACATCGACGCTATGGGTCTGTGCAGAATTGCCCAGCGCGAGCTGGAGCGTTTTTCGGCAATGCTTGAAAAGACCATGGGCATTTCCATGAGCATTGACCCGAACGTGTATTCCGCAATGCTGCTTGCAGACGGCGGCAGAAGCGACGCACGCACCATACGCAGCCGTGCGGAGGCGTTTTTCAGCGACGAAATATACGAGCTGTTCCGCATTGCCGACGCTAACCCCGATACCGATGTTTCCATGATTGAAAAGGTTAAGGTTACAGCGGATATTCCGAGGGACAAGGCAGAGATTGTAGAGCTTTTTGAGGACAACGAGCCCGACAGCGTTTTGGTATTCTCCGACGAATCCACCACCGACAGATGCAGGGCGGCGTACAGCGGCAGCAATTATCTTACCGCGTCCTCGATTGAGCAGGCGGAGGAAATTCTTATCTCGCACACGGTGAATTATGTCATTATCGACCTGCACCACGGAATCGCAGGCGGCGAAAACTATCTGGATTACGACGATATTCAGTCCGAGGCAAGAGATTTTCTGGGCTATCTGCGCGAGAAATATATGGATATGCCGGTGTATATCCTGCTTAAAGACGGTCTGGTGCTTACCGACGAGGAGCGTATTTCCTACCTGTACCGCGGCGTAAGAGGTACATTCGTGCTGCCCGAGAGAACAAAGGGCGAATTTGCGGCTCACTGCGAGGCTGCTTCCGAGAGGCTCAAGCGTCAGCGCAGCGTGGAAAAGCTGGCAAGAGCAAGCAAGATGCTTTCGTTTACCTCCGCGCAGAGAGTTTCTTCGGACTGCCGCGAGGCAGAGATTATCCTTATGGATATGAAGCTGCGCACCGCTGTTGATTCCGAGGACGCAGGCACGATTCTCGCCTCAAAGCCCGACGTAACCTTTGACAGGGTTATCGGCGCGGACGAGGCGAAAAAGGAGCTTAAATTCTTCATAGAGTACATGAAAAACCCCGGCAAGTACCTTTCAAGCGGGCTTTCCGCGCCAAAGGGCGTAATTCTCTACGGACCTCCCGGCACGGGTAAAACTCTGCTGGCAAAGGCAATGGCGGGCGAGTGCAACGCGACCTTTATCGCCGCAGAGGGCAATCAGTTTATGAAGAAATATGTGGGCGAGGGTCCCGAGTCTGTGCATGAAATTTTCGCCCGCGCGAGAAAATACGCGCCCTCTATTCTGTTCCTTGATGAGATTGACGCAATCGCCAAGGAGCGCACGGGCAGCGAGTTTTCGCACGCCAGCGAGGAAGTTCTTACCGCGTTTCTTACGGAAATGGACGGCTTCCGCACGGATGTTACAAAGCCCGTGTTTGTGCTTGCGGCGACGAATTTCAACGCGGAGCCCGGCAGCCCCAAGAGCCTTGACGCTGCATTCCTGCGCAGATTTGACCGCAGAATTTATGTTGACCTTCCCGACCTTGAGGGCAGGCTGAAGTTTATGAAGATGAAGTCGCAGGGCAAGGCGTTTGAGGTAAGCGACGGTATGCTTGACAATCTTGCAATGCGCTCAACGGGCATGAGCCTTGCGCAGCTGGAGCAGGTATTTGAGCTTGCGCTGCGAACGGCTTCGAGAAGCGACGAGCTTAAGGTAACCGACCAGATACTTGACGAGGCGTTTGAAACGTCGATATACGGCGAGGCGAAGGACTGGGACAAGTCGCTGCTGGAGCGTGTTGCGAGACACGAGGCGGGACACGCGCTGATAAGCTGGATTGGCGGCGACGCGCCGTCGTACATGACGATTGTTGCGCGAGGGAATCACGGCGGATATATGCAGCATTCCGACGGCGAGAAAAAGCCGCTGCACACCAAGCGCGAGTGTCTTTCGCGGATATGCACGTCGCTGGGCGGCAGGGCTGCGGAGCTTGTGTATTACGGTGATGAGAGCGGAATTTCGACGGGCGCTTCGGGGGACCTTAGCAATGCGACGTCGGTTGCGAAGAACATGATTTGCAGCTACGGAATGTTTGAAGAATTTGGCATGGCGAGCATTGACGAGAAGCCCTCGGAAAAGGTGCTGGAGTATATAAACAAGCTGCTTTCCGAGCAGCTGGAGCGCGCAAAGGGGTACATAACTAGGTATCGCACGGCAATGGATGCGCTGGTGGCAGAGCTTATGGTTAAGAATCATCTTTCGGGCGATGAGATTAAAGAGCTGTTTGAAAAGAACGGCGTAGTACCCGAGACGGAGTAATTTTCGGATAAACGGCGACCCGCCGCATGGTAATTACTGTGCGGCGGGCGTTTGGTTTTCTGGGGGATTGGGGCGGGGTTTTGCGCGGGCTCACGCACACAGCCGAAACGTCATAAATTTGCGCAGGCTTTCGCCGCAGACGAACCGTCATAAATCTTTGCAGACTCTCGCCCTGTAACCGCGGAGCGTCCACGTTTTTGGCTACCTTTTGTCGGACAAAAGGTAGCAGGGGTGTGGGGGCGGCGCCCCCGCACTGGAGCGCAGCGACCCAGCGGGGTGTGGTTCAGTGTAAACCACGCCCAAAGAGCAAAGCCCAAAAGCCCCAGAAGCGCTAAAGGGGGAAGGGGGGGAAAACAAGAGTTTTCCCCCCAACAGCAACGCATAACCCAGATGAATCTCCCCTCGCAATCAGTCCGGTGGACTGATTGCGACAATGCAAGCCGAAAGATAGTACTGCTAGCTTTTAGTTTGCACGTCAAGAAACAGTCCACCGGACTGTTTTTGAGGAACACCTCATTAAGCCGAGGTGTTGCATGGGGGAAAAACTCTTGTTTTTCCCCCTATCCCCCCTTTAGCGCTTTTGGGTGCGTTTGGGTCGCTGCGTTCTTGTACGGCTGGTGCTGACCAATACCCTGCTAGGTCGCTGCGCTCCGGTGCGGTGGGCGCCGCCCCCCGCGCCCCCTGCTACCTTTTGTCCGACAAAAGGTAGCCAAAAACGTTGACGCTCCGCGGTTGTTGGGCGAAAGCCTGCGAAAATTTTCATCAGATTGCGGCTGCGCGCAAGCCCGCCAAAAACGTTGACGCTCCGCGGTTGTGGGGCAAAGTCTGCGCAGATTTATTTCAGCTATCGACGTTGGGCGAACGTCTGCGATGATTTTCATCAGATTGCACTTGTGCGCTTGTGCGCGAGCCCGCCGGCACGCGAGATTTTTTTGAAAAGATATTGCATAATCCGGCAAAGTATGATAAAATAATAACGTAATTTTTCGTTTTCACCGAAAGGAGATAAATATATGACAGCCTTTACAACAGCCGATATCCTGCTGCCAAAGCTCAACGCCGAGGGCATGACCAAATGGTCCGTGGTAGCCTGCGACCAGTACACAGGAGAGCCCGCTTACTGGCGCGAGGTTTCCCAAATCGTGGGGGAAGCGCCCTCTGCGCTTAACCTGATTCTGCCCGAGGTCTACCTTGATGAGCCCGACGCAGACAGTCGTATTGCGGCTATTAACGCCTGCATGAACAAATACCTTGCCGACGGAGTTTTTGCTCAATACCCCAACGCCCTGATTCTCACACGGCGCACTCAAGCAGACGGCAGAGTGCGTACGGGCATTGTGGGCGCGGTTGATTTGGAGCAGTACGATTACAACAAGGGCAGCAAATCCCCCGTGCGCGCAACCGAAGCCACCGTCGCCTCGCGCATTCCGCCGCGTGTAAGGATTCGCCGCGACGCGCCGCTGGAGCTGCCGCATATTATGATTCTGATAGATGATGTGCTCAAGTCGGTAATAGAGCCGATTGAAGCCCGCCGCGCAGAGCTTGAAAGGCTGTACGATTTCGACCTTATGCAAAACGGCGGTCATCTGGAGGGATATCTGCTGGATGATTCGGCAAAGACTGCAGTTTTCGCCGCGCTTGAAGCCCTTGCGGACAAGGAGCGTTTCAACGAGAGGTACGGTCTTTGCGGCGAGGATGTGCTGCTGTACGCAATGGGTGACGGAAATCACTCGCTTGCCACCGCAAAGGAATGCTACGAGCAGAAAAAGCGCGAGGGCTCGCCCGACGCCGAAACCGCGCGGTATGCTCTGGCAGAGATTGTAAATCTGCACAGCCCCGCGCTTGAATTTGAGGCGATTCACCGCGTGATTCTGGATGTGGATACCGACAAGCTCATGCGCGAAATGACCGAGGCTCTGGGGCTTTCCGAGGGCAGTGAGGGTCAGAGCTTTACCGTTATCCTCAACGGCACACAGACCGCGTATTCCGTTGCAAAGCCGACCTCCAATCTCACCGTTGGCAGCCTGCAGGGCTTTCTTGACAAGTACCTTGCGGAAAATGCGGGAAAAATCGACTACATACACGGCGAGGATGTTGTGCGAGAGCTTTGCGGCGCGGATAACAGCATTGGCTTTCTGCTGCCCTCAATGACAAAGGCGGAGCTTTTCCCGACGGTAATCAAGGACGGAGCGCTGCCCCGCAAGACCTTCTCAATGGGACACGCGCACGACAAGCGTTTCTACTGCGAAGCGCGCAGAATAACCAAGTGAGGCTGAAATGAACGCACAAAAACTTGAAAAAATCGCCGAGCTGCTCAATGCGCAGGTGAATGACGGCGCGGCAATGGGCTGCTCTGCTCTGGTGCTGAAAAACGGCGAGCCTATTTTCCGCGCAAATGCGGGCATGGCGGATTCGGCACGCGGCATTAGGTGGGAGAATGACACGATAGTCAGGCTGTATTCCATGTCCAAGCCCATTACCTCTGCGGCGGTAATGCTGCTGCTTGACCGCGGAAAACTGGATATTCACGACAAGGCAGAGTGGTTTCTGGAGGGCTTTCGCAATCAGCAGGTGGTAACGCAAAACGGGCTTGAGCCTGTAAAGCGCGCGGTTGAAATCAAGGATTTGCTGGATATGACCTCGGGTCTGTGCTACCCCGACAGGGGCTTTCCTGCGGGCGACAGAATGAGCGACCTTTTCGATAAATTCTATGAGAATCACTTTGCGGGCAAGCCGACCTCAACAATTGAGCTTGCAAACGAAATCGGCAGGCAGCCGCTGGCTTTTCACCCCGGCGAAAGCTGGCTGTACGGTACAAGCGCGGATGTTCTGGGTGCGATTATCGAGGTGGTTTCGGGCAGAAAATACTCCGATTTTCTGCGCGAGGAGCTGTTTGAGCCGCTTGGCATGACCGACACGGGATTTTATGTCCCCGAAGAAAAGCTCTGCCGCTTTGCAGAGATTTACGAGCCCAAGGACGAGGGTCTTGTACCCTGCGAATGGCAGCATTTAGGTCTTACGGATTTCCACAGAAAGCCTCCCGCGTTTGAATCGGGCGGTGCGGGGCTTGTTTCCACGCCTGACGATTACGCGCGGTTTGCGGCAATGCTGCTCAATTACGGAACCTTTGGCGGCAGAAGAATCATCAGTGAAAACGCCGTTCGCTGGATGACCGCAAAGAGTCTCACCCCGCAGCAGAAGCAAGCCTTTAACTGGGATGCGCTGGTGGGATACAGCTACGGCAATCTGCTGCGAATTGTGGATGATATCGGGCTTGCGGGACCGTGCGCGCATACAGGCGCATACGGCTGGGACGGCTGGCTGGGCTGTCAGTTTGAGAACGACCCACAGTGCGGCTACACCTTTTTGTATTTCGTTCAGCGCTGCGGCGGTCTGGGCATTCGCCCCCTTCGCATCATCAAGCAGATAGTATATGGGGCAGAGGATTGATGTTTTCCGCGCTTCGGCAGAGGGTTTCTACCGAAGCGCGGAATTTTTGGCTAGGACTGCTGTCCTAGTGTGAACCTGCGGTGGGCAAGTGAATCTAGGACTGGCGTCCTATTATAAACCTGCGGCGGGCTTTTTGTCGTAGACTTGTTTTCTTTTACTTGTATGTTTTTTGCACACTCCTGTGCGGGGGACTGGGGGATGAAACCCTTCGGGGAGGGGGACTGAGAAAATCCAACAAAAGCGGACATTCCCCCTCCCCTACGGTTTTCTCCCCCAGACCCTCTTTTCCCCTCTCCCCACCCCTTTGTCCGCTTTTTACTCTGTACAAGCCAATGACTTTCATTAGTTTTTGCACGTTAGACTTGAGGCGTTTTCCGCGGCTCACAATCTCATATTCTCCCACTCTGTTCAATGCCGAATAGTACCGCAAAGTATTGCATTAAATTTTCTTCAACCTCTGCGGAACAAACGGCTTTGTGCAGAGTAATGCAAAAA
>JBJESB010000006.1:0-1649 GCA_051882575.1 Oscillospiraceae bacterium | reverse complement strand
GGGTGCGCTTACCGAGAATTTCGTTCTGCAAAGCCTGTCAAGGCAGTTTGAAACAGCGCCAAGGTACTGGGCAGAAGCCCCGTATGAGGTTGATTTCGTTGTGCAGCTTGACAATGACATAATTCCTGTGGAATGCAAAGCGGGGACGAATGTGAAGTCAACCAGCCTGAAGAAGTACTCGCAGCAGTATCAGGAGCAAACTCCGCTTATGGTGAGATTTTCGCTGATGAACCTATCTCTGGACGGGCATTTGCTGAATATCCCGCTGTTCCTTGTTGACAGAGCCGGGGAGCTTATTCGCTTGGCGTTATCCAAATAAACACAATGCGGCTCAGAGTTCCACGCTCTGAGCCGCATTTAGCTGCAATTATTTCGGTGTGATACAGCCGTATTTTCAAGATTGATAAGTATTGTCAGGTTGGAGAATCCCAAGCGGCAGCTCGATAAAATCGGAATTAATCACTATGTTTTTATGTTGCTGTTATACAATCTTTACAAGAACAAGCTTGCATGTTACTCATCGTTGTTTTTATTCTGAGTAGATGTGGTTAACTCCATCATCTTTTGTGCGTAAGTATCTCCATCAATTTCTTCATCAGCATACTGCCTCATTAACTCATCAATCTGTTCTTTCAGTTCTTCTCTGTTCATTTTTACCTCCTATGTTAGAACGACATATTGCAGTGTCTGCAATAATAAGCCATACTATCTCTCATCTCATGGCAGTGAGGATATTCAACTAAATTATCTTCTCCGTCAGATGTTCTTGTTCTATGAGCACATAGGGAACAGTAAATAGTATTACCTTCATCCCACAGAGTATCCTCATTTTCATTTCCGCAATTTGCACATCTCATAACAATTACCGCCTTTTATTCTTTGAAAGGACGAGAGAAAACCTTCCCACCTTCTGAAACAAGTTCTTCAGCATGGTCAGAAATAAACTCTGCCACACTATGCCATTCTTTTTTGAAGTGAAAAAACAACTTTCCATCTATCAATTTCGTAGGACAAGTATATCTTCGTCCACCAGAAACAATTTGACACCAATTCAAGATTTTGTTAATTCCCAATACAAGCACTTCTTTTCCCTCCTCACATATTTCGATTTGTCGATGACTATATTATATCATAACCAAAAAGTTATGTCAATCAAAACGACCGGAAAAGGATACTTCTCCGGTCAGGTGTTCATTATAAGGTGATTGAACTAGGGTACGCAGCGATGGAATAATAATTACAGCTATCAGGTCAGGACATTCCATTTTTCAAAAGTGAAACCCAGTCACGCCTTGAATGCTGAAAGCGAATGACGGAAACCGTTTTTGTGTCCTCATGAACAATATAAAATGCCAGATAATTATTCACAAGCTGAAATCTGATTCCGTTTGAGGCAAGTATGCTGTCATGAACAAGCGGATTGATGTACGGCGTTTCAGCTAAAGCTCCGATTTTTTCATCTACGGCGTCAAGCAATCTGTTTGCCGCTTCCTTATTCATAAGCGTATCGGAAATATACAATGCCGCAGAGCGTATATCCTGTAACGCCGTTTTGGTAACAACAAGTTTATACATCAGTCTTTAATCTCGCTTCTTATGCTGTCAAGTCCCTCGCGGAATGATACAACATCTCCGTTCCTGTCGTCCTG
>JBJESB010000005.1:0-6188 GCA_051882575.1 Oscillospiraceae bacterium | reverse complement strand
CTGCTGACAGACAAAAGACTTGGAGGTAGTCCTTTTCGGCTACCTCCATTGAATCGATTAAGCCCCATAAGATGATTTGCGTCAGCAGAGGGACTTCGCTGCTGATGCCGTGCGTGACATAGCGCTGGTTGTTGAACATGGCATTTCCTCCATAAACAAAAATATCCCCCGAGCCGTGAGGCTCAGGGGAAGTTGTGAATAAACCTATTGGTCTGTTTCATAAAGATAATATATATCTGAAGCGCTGTCGCCTGCGATTGATTTTGTTAATGTAGCTTGGGAATAATCATGAATATTAATAGCAATAACAGCGCAAAAAAACTCAATATACCGCCGATAGCAAGCAACTGCATTTTATACTTAGAAAGCAGCTGCTTAATTGAACTTGATTTTGAACATATCGGAGATTCCTTTGCGGCTTGATTCCAATGCCTGTTCAGGATATGTTTTTTTTTAGGCGGGTACACATATACATATCCTTCTTTTTCAAAATCTACACCCAATAAATTATTGAGTTGCTGATCATATCTAGTGTTAGCAGAAATCGTGTATACCTCAAGAGTATCGTCCACACATGTTTTAGGTTGCGAATTTTTAAGTACTTTCTCAACAAATCCGTCAAACAAGTCACCATTGATGTGTAATGCGTACTGTTTGTTTGTGTTGTCAGGAACAACAAAATCGGCAATCATTTTTGACGATAAAGATGAATCTATGGATTGATACCCTGCTACAAATAATGAATATTCATCAGCATTATCGAATTCAAAGATGAGGTTTACATATACATCTCTACCAAATTCCACATGGTTTTCGTATGAATACTCTACATCTTTTATGAGGAAAATATACTTATTCTTGTTTGGAAGCTTACCTTTTATGCCACTGATAAAGCCTTGCTCAAATAATTGATATAGTAATTTACTGCCTTTGCAATCTGAGAGCGAATAATTATTCGATGTTTTTTTCTGCCAAAGAAAGCTTCCTGGTTGAAATCCAACAGGTGAGCGCTTGTATGAAGCGCAAACATGTACTAACATCAAATCCTCCTTACAAGCACATAGGATTGTGAACTAATTCATAACCAGCACCATCATCGTCTTTGCGAAGCTTTTCCCGAATTGTGCTTTCCTGCTCTAGGAAATCATTTGCATTAGGTAGACCTAAAAAGCTGTCCCACATTTTGATCCAGAATGACCAGAAACCGGCATCACGAATCTGTTTTTCTTTTTGCTGGCGAGCCATATACAGCAGATATTCCAGAGCGTATAGCAAAGGCTGCTCACAATACATGGGCGAATACTTGGCTTCTGGGTTAAGTCGAATATAAATTGATTCACTGGGTAGCTCAAATGCATTTGTAACGATTTCGCCATCATCATCTGTTGCAAAACGGCTGAATTCAGCGGTATTTTCACCGAATGTTAGGATAGGGGTTATTGCAACTTCAAAATTGCCTTCATTTGGACCGCCAAAGAAATCAAACAGATGTCTGTATGCTGCATGTATTTTCTTGTTAACTTCATCCATTCGCTTTTCGTTGTAATATTTTTCGCACTTTAGCGGTACAAACATTATCAGCGGAGGCACTTTGGGGTTGGCTCTATCCTTTAGCAAACTCATGATTGTATTGCAAACTGTTTCTGGCTTGTTTGAATCAACATTGAACCGACCTATCTTGTCAGGGTCAGCCTGGTCAGGTTCTTCCATAAGCATAGGAGTATCTATTGCAATCATAAATATGTTGCTTTCTATTATACAAGCTTTCAGGTATTCCTGTTTGTCTGGTCTTGTTAACCACTCACCGGGATAATCAATAAATGAAAGCCTGATTGTACCTTTTTTGTTTTTGATAGAAATATCAAAATTATATATGTATTCAGAAATATTTGGGCCTTCATCCGGAACAAATGTTTTTTCAGCCCCAGACAGGAATTTCCTGATTTCTTTTTCTTTTTGTGAAATCTTACCTATTGTTTCCATATCATAAGTAAGGACCAAGTGAGAATTTTTTCCAAACTGGTTTTCAATACAGCCTTTCATAGCAGCAATAACACTGGTCTTTCCACAACGTCTGCCACCGAACATCATTACTTTAACTTTACACTCTGACATATCGTTCCTCCAAATTATATGTTGAAGCACTCCGGCTTATTCATTTCCTTAAGAGATGTGATAATATCGTTCCATTCTCCGATAACCTGTCTTAGACCACTCTGCTTATCATATTCTTCGGTCCATATCTGGCGCATCCAATCCTCATAAAGGTAACGCCATTCAAGTGTTACAGAATCGTTGCCTTTTTTTGAGAACGAAAGTCTGTCACAAAGGTCAGTGATTGCTGCAAACATAGACTTATTTGGTATCTTATATAGATCCGTCAATGCACCTGTCAGTTTAGACTTAATATCAAAAGCTTTGCCTTTAAGTTCTTCTACAATCTCATTGGCTAGCTTATCTTTCTGGTCGATGCCAAATATAAAGTGAGGGTACTTTTTATAAATCATCAGATCAATAGAATCAAGCCTGTCGCGAACTTCATGTATGATAAATCCCTGAACATTGATTGTGTAATTATCAAACGATTTTAATGCTTCATAAATAAGAGGGTATTTGCTATCTGAATCTGTCTTGATCAGAAAACTCTTTATCCAATCAGATGATGAATATCCTTTGTCAAATGAGGCAATTCTGTTCAGCAGACCATTGTTGAAGAAAACGTCAAGGATTTCTAACTTCATTCTTTCGATTATTTCCGAAAGAACTGTATTCAGATTGGTGAAATCGTTAATAATTTTCATACGAAGGATATTTGTGCCCGTGTCATACACATCCAACGGTTTCATTGAACCCATGTTAAGTAAATCTTTGATTTCATTAACATTCGGAACAGAGGTCAGAATGTTTTTTAGTTTCTGATGGCATTCTTTTTCAAGCTCGGTGCAAGGCTGAGAACGAAGATCATTATACTTATGAATATAAAGTTCTCTTAACTTGTCAAGCATATGATCGTAGGTTGATTGTATTGTTGTGTGGAAATGACGCTTCATATCCTCGTTTGCTGACTTTACAAATGCCTTTTCGGTCTGGATGCAAATTTCATTGTACGCCTGTCTCAGTTCGTCTCCGAGTTCGTTAAGTTTGTCAATCAGTCGCTGATCTACAATTTGAATACGGTTTGCAAGCTGCTTAAGTACAGGACCAAGTAACTCACTCCTAACCTCATTAGGTTTTGAGCAATCTGCTGCAAGAACTTTGGCAAAACTATAACCTTTGCCATCAATCCGCATTCTCATTCGGTCAATGGCACCTGTATTATTAAATTTATTTGTATTTACTTTGTTCAGAAGGACAAAAAGCATTTCTTTCATGTATTCTGCAGAAATCCTTTTTTGAATCTTGCCCCAGACTTCTACTGTTTTTGAATCCACATCCGGACGCTGAACATCAGGCTTGATAAGATATATGATGGCATCGCTGTCATTTGCAACAGCGTTAAGCATATCTTCTTCAACACCGAGAGCAGTATCACCCAATCCTACGGTATCAACTAGTACAATCTTTCCTACATCCTCATGTGGAAAGTGACACATAATGCTTGCGCTTTTAACACCCAAGTACAAGTAATACTGTTGAGACCAATCATTGCTGGAATATTGTGCCACATATTTTTCAATTTCATTTTCGGGCACATTTATTTCAGTGCCGAGATACGAATAATAGCTGTCATAGTGATCAATATATTTGGTAAGCTGTTCAAGTTTTGAAGCCGCCTCAAACTGATTGGAAGCACAATTATTCAGATATTCTTTCTTTGAAGACAATGCTTTGATTTCTTCAACACTTGACACGGATACCTTCTCAGGTTCAAATCTTGTGATATACTCAAGATATTTATTCACTATACCAACTATCTCTACTTGAGAGAAAAAAGAGATTTTTGCTGTTACAGTGTTGCTGTCGGTGTTTACAATAACTGATTTTGCACCTGTGCAGCTGGTTCCTTCTGCTGAAGGGATAACATTGCTTCCCAATCCACTAATGCTTTGCATAACAAGACTTTTACCTTGTCCCATACAACCGACAAACGAAATATTCAAAGAATCACGCTGTACGCGTGCTGTAATTCTATCTAGCTCTCGATTGTACTTAGAAAATAAGTCATAAAAACGATTTGTGGAGATATTTGTAATTCTACCTAAAACATCACTATTTCCTTGAAGAACGGAGTATCTTTCGGGATGTTCAGAAATGTCCCTCTGAAGTTTTTCAAACCTACCAATGCTATCTCCAATTTTCTTGATATCATCTTTTTGTTTCTTAAGAACACTAACTTTCGCTTTTCTTGCAGCGATAATAGAATCAATCTGTGCTGATATTTCTCCCATGGTTGTACCTATTCCTTTCGTAATTAGATTTAGTAAAGACCTATCATTTGTTTAGTTTTAATCCTCTTCCTTATCTTCCTCGTCCTCCTTTTTCCGTTTCTGGAGTACGCTCTCAATGAATTTCAGCGAATACCCTGCTGCTCGTGCGATATTAGCCCGCTGACGCCGCTCGGTGGTTTGCTTTGCAAGGTCGGCGACATATTCAGCACGATATAGCTTCATAGGGCAGTCAATCTTGTCGCCGTGATAGTGCTTGTACAGCTTTAGCATTGCCTCCGCGCCAAGAAGCTGATACAGCTCAAAATAACTGTCGGTAAGGGCTTCGGCTTCGTTGCCCTCAACATGGAAAGCCTCATATACGCCCTTTTCATCAAGCGTATTGAGGTTGACGTTTATGTCATCTATTATGCTCATTTCGACAAAAACCTCCTTTTTATTCATTATAGCATATAGACATTCCACAATTCAAACCTTAAAAAGCATAGGAAAAATTTCCGTTTTCAGAACCTTTTTATGGATTTATCAAAAAAGAACGCCTCCTGCGCAGGCAGGAGGCGAATTGTTTGCTTTCAAGAGTTCATACTTTTTGGCATAGATAGATCAATGCAAGTGTACTATGTGCGTTTCTCAGAGTTGTATTGCTTGATTGTCATCATCCACCATTGGACGCGACGATCATGCTCCTTAGTTTTCTTACTGGCAAGAGTTAGGCGAACCTCATCGACACTATTGCCATACTCTGTCCCAACAAGCATTTCCGGACGCTGCATGAAATACTCAATCATATATGCATATTGCTGGAGCTCACCTACCTCACCGGTTACTGGTAATTGTAATAGCTTTGTAACAATACGCATATCGTTTATTGTATATTCATCCACCATCTCTATTGTTCCATAAATGGTATATGATGGATACTTCATGATGTTATTCATCTCCTTCCTTAATCGGCTTTTTTATTGAATTCAGAACCTCACCATTCTGCTGCGTAATTTCCTTGTAGAACGAGTAGTTATTACGTTTGCACTGCGGACAGGGGTTTACGAGCGTCTTGACTATCCCACGCTTGTAGGGGCAAGTGGGGCAGGGGCTTGTAGCTTTCTGCATGATTTTCACCTCGCTCTCAAATGAAATGTTACTTTCTGCCGTTCTTATCCTCGGAAATGCGCTTCTTCCAATCCGCGGCGATTCCTTTTCCGGAGCGGACAGCGGAAGTTATCTCGCTGATTACGCTGTAATTCAGCGCTGTACCCGCTCTGTCGCTGATGTAGTCAGCCGCGCGGTCTCTGCTTATTCCCATGCTGACAGCGGTTTCTGCGGCGTCAATGTTCGCGCCGAGGAAGATGAACTCCCAGCCGTACTTTGCTTTCTGGTGCTCAATGAGCTTCTTCACCTTTTCGTAGGTGTAGTGTCGGCTTGCGTTCTCCATGCCGTCCGTTGTGATTACAAACAGCGTCTTTGCGGGAACGTCCTCCGGGCGAATGTACTTGTGAATCTTCCTGATATGGCTTACCGCGCCGCCAACAGCGTCCAAAAGTGCGGTTGAACCTCCCGTGACATACTGCTCGCTTGTCATGTTGCGAATGTACTCCAAATCCACGCGGTCATGAACCACCTCAGTCTTGTCGTCAAACAAAATCGTTGTGACAAGCGCTTTTCCGTCCTCTTTCTTCTGCTTTTCGATAAGCGAGTTAAATCCGCCGATTGTGTCCGCTTCCAGCCCGTGCATTGAGCCGCTCTTGTCCAGTATGAATACAAGCTCCGTAAGATTTTCTTTCATGTTGACCTCTCCTTTTCCGA
>JBJESB010000004.1:0-24549 GCA_051882575.1 Oscillospiraceae bacterium | reverse complement strand
TTATACATCTTGTATATAATAAAGTCAATACAATCATAGGAGATTACGATGCCACCAAAAATCATTTTCAAACAGCGCCACCGAGATACAAAGAAACAGGGCAAGCCCTTTTCGCCTGCGGACAATGCCTCACATCTGCAATACATAGGCGAGCGCGAGGGAGTGCTGCGAACAGGCGAACCCGAAAATCACTTGCAGTATATAGGCAAGCGCCCAGGCACACTTGATACCGAAGATATGAACAACGGACTTTTTGGTTATATAAACGGTGCGTTTGTGCCAAGCACAGCATTATCAGCCGCGCAGAGCCATATCCGAAAAGTCAGCAACCAGCGCCTTGACATATTCCGCTGCGTGTTTTCATTTACTCCCGAAACCGCCGCCGAAGCCGGGCTTAACAGCCTTGCTGATTGGCAGCGTTTCGTTACCTCAAGCATGAACAGGGTCGCACAGAATATGGATATGAAGATTGAAAGCGTGGAGTGGTACGCCTCCGTCCACCTAAAGGAGGGACAACCGCACGTCCATATTATGTACTGGGACTTAAATCAGAAGGTGCGCCACAACAAGCTCGACCCAAAAATCTGCGACAAAATCCGAATTGATGTTATCAAAGACACCTATCACAGTCAGTTTACCCAACTCCGTCAACGAGAAGATGAACTGATGAAACAAATGCGGACAGAGGTGAGCAGCACCGCACAGAACGCTCTGCTGCTGCGAGAGCCGAACGAATATATTCATACCGCCGCCAAAATGCTGAACAGCATATACGGTAAGCTGCCGACAAAAGGTCAGCTTGTCTATGCCTATATGCCGCAGGAACTAAAAGCGGAAATTGACCGGCTCACTCATTACATCATTGACAACAACGAGCAAGCCGCGCAGCTCTATTCCGAACTGCTCCACACAAGGCAGATATACAATGAAATGCTGCACAGCCCCGATACCAACTGGGGCAGATACAATCTTGCCAAGTACAAGGACAAGTTATGCGAGGATATTGATACACGAATGAGCAATATCATTCTGAAAACCCTGTCGCAAGAGAAAAAGCATAACAAAACGGTTCTTGACAGCGGATTATTTCACTCCGACAGCTATGAGCCGCCTGTTATTCCGGACGAACCACAGGAAGAAGAAACGCCGCCGACCGCCGAAAAGCATTACTACATCAAATGGAGCAAGCAATTCAAAGACGCTAAAGCTGCCGAACGGGAACAAAACGACATAGGGAAAGCCCTCCGGTTGTACAAAGCCGAAGCCTCAAAAGGAAATGTACTTGCCATTTATGAGATAGCCGACATCTTCCGCAGAGGTCTGGCGATTTCCACCGAGGAAAAAATCAATGCTCTTTTCAGAAATGCCCTTGAACGCTTTATGCAGGTAGAAACCACCGCTACAACAATGAAACCATATCTGCAATACCGTATCGGACGAATGTACTATGACGGTTACGGCACGGAACAGGATATGAAAACAGCGCTGAAATGGCTTGAACAAGCCGCAAACGGCAGCATGGACGCTGCGAAAGCCGAAGCCAAAAGCCGGCACGGATGCCGGCAGCCAAGCTTCGGCTGCGGTAACCATAACGCGCAGTACACCGTCGGCAAAATGTTCCGTGACGGGATAGGCACAGAGCGAAACGCAGAGAAAGCCCTAACCAACATAAGGCGAGCCGCTGAAAGCGGTCACATCTATGCCAAAGCCGCCCTTGCCCGGCTCTATCTGCAATCAAAGGAACCGAGCCTGCATACCCAAGCCGAAACTATTCTGAACGAGATTATCAAGCAAGCCAAAGGAGAGCAGAGAGCCTATTTTGAAAGCATTTTAGGCGCTGCTTACTACTATTCCGACACGCTCCACGACACCGACAAGGCAAAGGAACTGCTTGAACACGCTGAACAGAACGGGTGCGAGTATGCGACAATACTCCTTAACCGCATTGACGAACACGAACGAAATGCTGTTGATAACCTACTCCGTTCGCTGATGACATTGCTGAACAGCGCAGAGCAGCACACCAACGCCGAGTTTTACAAGGCTTCAAAGTTGCTATTCGGGCGCGGCGACCTCTCAAAAGAGATGATAGCCGAGCTGATTTACAAGCGGCAGGACAAAGAAAACACCTCACAACGATAAGAAAGGAAGATTTCAAAATGCCTACAATCAAGTTACCGACCCTCTACGCCATCAAGAAGAACGGCGGTATTCTCGACAAATGGAGCAAAGCAAACGGCATAACCGTGTTGTCGTTCGTTTACTCCGAGCAGGTCAATCTCCAGGAAATAATCAATGCCGAGTTTAAGACGGTCAAATTCCGCGACTGCTATGTATTCGATGTACAGGCTTGCAAGGGTAATGACGATGATTTCATCACTTGTATGCAATCCGTTCAGTATCAGACCGACGCCCGTATAGTTGTGTATGCGGGAGAACATTACGCAGGTGATAATCTTCTCGACAGGCTCGTCAAATGCGGCATTACGAACATAGTCGCCAAGTACGACAATGTTGATGTAGCCGAGAATATGTCGCTTATGCTTGCCGACCTTGCCGAATGTATGAGCGAGGACGGCTTATCCCGCAAAAAGTGGCGCAGATACGAAAAGGGTTACGACCCGACCGCCGAGGCAAGGTACGAGGCGGAATTGCTGAAAAAAGAAAGAGAAAAGCCGACCTATGCTAATGCCAAGCTGAAGATTGCTGTTGTCGGCGCGCAGGCAAGAATAGGCACTACCTCAACCGCTATACATATCGCGGACTATTTCGCTCATCACAAGGCAAGCGCCGCAGTTTTTGCCGCCGACGGTTCCGAATACAGCGACGAGCAGCTTGCGATGATAAACGACGCTTATGACGGAGAGGACAATTACGGTTACTATACTGTCGGCGGCATTGAGCTTTACCCGAACGGCTGGCAGCCCGTCTTTGACTACAATGTTGAAGTGTACGATTTAGGTGTCCTTGATGAGAATAAAGCCGAAAAACTCTCTGCATTCGACCGCATTTACCTTGTCGGCGGCATTTCATGGAACGAGTTTCCGCTTACCTACCAGTCCCAGACGCTTATCGGGCAGTACAATTACACTATCCTCGTCAATTTCTGCGACAACGAGCGCCTTAATGCTCCCATACAGATTGAAGGCAGTGGAAACTCAAGCTACGGCAGGCTGCTGAACGAGGTCAATATGCAAAGCGTACTCTGCTTGCCGTTTGCACCCAACACCTTCGGTATGGATGTGTTCGAAAGCCTTTTTGACAAGGAATTCAACGGATACAGAGATACTACTGCATAAAAATACCCTGCGTTGTCGGTGCTTGCCGGCGGCGCAGGGTGTTTTTGTTATTCGGCTAGAGCTATTCCAAATACGCTCCGGAAATCAAGAATACGCATTTTCCTTTGGTTGCTTTTTGTCACCGTCGTCTGCAACTTTCCATCTTTCCACTACAGCAATTCAGGTGGTAACCTACATATTTAATCAAGGCTAATCAATGCGTGCCGCACGGATATTCAAGGCGCTATCATATGTATAATTATCCGATAAATTCTTATGTTCCTATATGTTTTATTCGTTGTGTTTTTCTTGCTAAATCTTTATATGTTTTTCATCTGCGAATATTTCCCCGTGGTAAATTCCGCCCATGAGTAATTTGTCATGTACTCCCCGTGGAAAGAATTTATAGCCGCAACATCCATATTTTCAAAATCGTAGGCATCGCATTTTATCTTGGTAACATCCACCGCCAGCTGATTCCAGCCCTTTATGAGAATGTACCCTATACCTGCGGAATTCAATGTTTTTCTAAGGAAAGAAACTGCGGAGGTAGTTTTATTTTTGGTTTGGGGAGTATAGTCGTAATCTTCCCAAAGGATTGCAGATATTTCCTTGGTAGAAATCGCTGCGCCGTGCCTATCTACCAGTAATGCCAAAAGCTCCTTTGCTTTCTGCCGCTTGAATTCAAGCACCTTTCCGTCCACAAAAACCTCAAAATGACCAAATGTCCGCATTCGGATATCCCGCGGGAGCCTGCTTTGCTCCATGCGCCAATCACTCACCATTTCGTCAAGTACACGGCGAATATCCTCGGCGCGGACCGGCTTCAGCAGATACCCCTTGGCATACAGATTAAACGCGTCAAGAGCATACTCGCTATACGCAGTGCAAAAAATCAGTACTATATCGGGACATATCATTTTAAGCTTTCGGGCAAGCTCTAATCCGCTGAAATTATCTATCTGTATATCCAGAAACGCATAACGAAGCTCATTACAGTTGTCAAGGTTCTGCACCCATTTTAATGCTTCGGCGGAATTTTGTTCACCGTGGATTTCACACCCGGGAAATACCGTACATAGTTCATTTATAAGAAAGTTCAGAGCATGAAGCTCATCATCTACTGCCAGTATGTACATAGTTTTTTGCACCTCGTTTCAAATAAATTGTTTATTTTTGATTATAGCAATTTTAAGCGAGCTTGTCAACGTTTCCGCAAATAATTTGCCGTTCCCAAAAAAAAATATTTTCCAAGCTATAAGTTTGTACAATTTTATTCCATATAATGTAATGCGAGATGTCCTTATGATGTCCATTGTGTGATATAATTATATTGAGTATTTATAAAGTACTCACACAAAATTTAACGGAGGAAAAAACAAATGAACATCAGAAGATTTATTTCCGCGGCCGCAGCATCGGCAATGGCTGCCGGCTTACTTTCAGTATGCACCTATGCAGAGGACGCTCCCGCCGGCTATGTGTATTTCATGGCGGATAAGACAACTATCGGTCAGGGCTTTACTGTACAGCCAACAAAGGTGGCTTTCTACGAGGGCGACACGGGTCTTGACGTAGTCGAGAGAGCAGTTGACTATGTTTTGGACGAAAACGGCAACTTTATTTATTCCTTTGCAGACGAGGGCGGCGAGCCTTATTTCCCGGACGCTGTTGCGGAGGTCTGCCCGGAGGTTTTCGGCAGAGTGACAGAGGGCTATCTCAGCATGGGTGACTACACATCCGACAGCCTGTGGCTGTGGTTCGTAAACGACGAACTGGCACAGGAGAATATCGGGGAATACATTCCTGTTGACGGCGATGTAATTTGCTATGAATTCACGGTATTCTGCGGCGGCGCAGACCTCGGTCTTGACTATTCCTCGCTGGGCGGAAGCGAAGCACTCAAACCGCTGACGAATAAGGCGGAGCTTATCAAGGCTTGCGCCGAGATAAAGGAAGCCGGCAAGACCGACGAACCCATATATAACAGCGCAATGGAGGCACTCGCCATTTACGAGTCTACTCAGGAGGACATTGACATAGCCCTTGACAGCGTTAAAAAGGTACTCAGCGGCGAAATAAGCGCAGTTGAACCCGACACTACTCCCGTGGCTGAAGAGGACAAAGGCTCTCCCGACACCGGCGTTGAGGGTATCGCGGCAGCAGCTGCAATAGCTGTTCTTGCCGGAGCCGGTATCGCACTCAGCAGAAAGCGCAGATAATACATAATGCTTTAAGAATGAAACCTATTATGCAGTCGCTGCACAGCCTCGCCGAGGCACTTGTGTATCAGCAAATGATGACGACTGCTGTCACCTCCTCGATAGATAATCTTCATCATCATCATCATCTTCTTCAGGAACTTAAACGCTAATATCTGTTTGGCATAAAATAAGTATTGAAATCTATTTTCTTTGACAATCCTGAAAAGGTAATTGCTGATACCGCAAAGCTAACAGAAAAATCTGATTATCGGAGGTCCGAATGAAAATCAAGTACAACAAATATGGTGCGGCAGCGTTCATATTCCTGTTTAGCGCGTTGCTGTTCATTGGCTTTACAATGCCGTTTCGTCTTAGGCTGGAGGCGGCGCAGATAACCGAAATGCGGCCCTCCTCCGCGCTTACTCCCGTGCTTGGACTTATCTTCGGACTTCCCGCTTCGCTGGGCTGTGCGGTGGGGAATATCGTCTCCGACCTAATCTCGGGGTACGGGGTGAGCTACGCGCTGTTAAGTGGCGCACAGCAGCTTCTTTACGGAATGCTTGCCTATGTTATGTGGCGAAGGCTGAATAAGGAACACGACGGAAGCGAGTTCTGCCTTGACAGCATTTCGCGGCTGCTTAAACTGTTTTTGGTTATGGCTTCGGTTGCGGCTGTTTCGGTTGTCTGCACGGCGGTGATAAATCATGCCTACAATGTAACGGACATCATCACGATAAACAGCCTCTACACGTTCATGAACTTTTTCGATTCGGGACTGATATTCGGCTGCCCGCTGATGATACTCGGACATTTTCTCCAGCGTAAGATGAGTAATATGCTCGAGGAAAAGCACGATAAAATCGTGGTGTTCTCACTTAACGAGCGCATGATACTGAACTCCCTTATAACGGGACTTGGTATTTGCATACTTATCGGCGCGGCGGTGTATATTTCGGCAAAGCTGTCGAACGAAATCGGTTCCGTTGGAATTTGGGGGCAGATATACCTGTTTCAGATGCTGGCGCTTAACTTCTATTTTGCGCTGTCAATGGGTTTCATGTGGTTCACCGAAAAGAAGATAAGCCGACCCGTGGAAAATCTCGCGAGGGTAGCGCACAGCTACTACGGCGAGCATTCCGGTGAGGAGGACAGGCAAAAGCTGCTTGACGCCTGTCAGGAGTATTCCGCCGACAACACCGAGGTGGGCGACCTGGCGCGCTCCTACATCTCCATGGTCGAGGACATCGGCGGCTATGTCACGAACCTGAAAAAAGTCACCGCCGAAAAGGAGCGTATCAACGCGGAATTGAGCCTTGCTTCAAGCATACAGGCTCATATGCTGCCCTGTATTTTCCCAGCATTCCCCGAACACAGTGAATTTGACATTTTTGCAACAATGACTCCCGCAAAAGAGGTAGGCGGAGATTTTTACGATTTCTTTATGGTGGACGATACCCATGTTGCGGCAGTAGTTGCCGATGTATCAGGCAAAGGCGTTCCCGCCGCGTTGTTTATGGTGATAGCAAAAACGCTTATCAAAAACTACGCCCAGAGCGGCATAAAGCCCGAGGAGGTATTTACTACGGTGAACCGCCTGCTTTGCGACGGAAACGACGCGGGGCTGTTCGTTACCGCGTGGCTTGGCGTGCTTGAGCTTACTACGGGAAAACTGACATACGTCAACGCCGGGCATAATCCCCCTATGATTAAGCACGACGGCGGCAGCTTCGAATATCTACGCTCACGTCCCGGCTTTGTTCTTGCGGGAATGGATACTGTAAAATACCGTCAGAATGAGCTGGTAATGAATATCGGTGACAGGCTGTTTCTCTATACAGACGGTATCACCGAAGCCACAAACTCCGAAAATGAGCTTTACGGAGAGGAACGGCTTAGCGCATATCTTAACAAACATTCCGATACTTCGGCGGAGGATATTCTGCACGGTCTGAAAGCGGATATCGACAGCTTTGTCGGCGAGGCTCCGCAGTTTGATGACATGACAATGCTCATGCTCGACTATAAATCGACAAGGGGAGATTGATTATGACCGAAAAGGTATTTCCCGCAGACGACGGGGCGCTGAACGATGTTCTTGCGTTTGCGGAGGAGGAGCTTGAAAAAGCCGAATGTCCCTTGAAAACTGTAATGCCAATTACGATTGCTCTCGAAGAGGTATTTGTGAATGTAACGCATTATGCTTATCCGAGCAGTTCGGGAGAGGTTCGCCTTGCAATCGATTTTGACGCCGAAAGCCGACAGATAACATTCCGAATGACAGACAGCGGCGTACCCTTTGACCCTCTTGCAAAGCCCGACCCCGACATTACATTATCCGCCGAGGAACGGCAGATAGGCGGTCTTGGCATCTTTATGATGAAAAAGACCATGGACGAAGTAAGCTATGTCTACAAAGACGGCGAAAATATACTAACCATGAAAAAAACTATTTAAAGGAGAATTTTACCATGACTATCACAAACGAAATAAACAACGGACAGCTTTCCATAGCAATCGAAGGCAGACTGGACACCAACACCGCGCCTCAGCTTGAGAACTTTTTGATGGAGAACACCGATGGTATCACGGATATCATAATAGATATGGCAAAGCTTGAGTACATATCTTCCGCAGGGCTGCGTGTTATTCTCGGAGTTCACAAGAAGATGAGCAGAGTCGGAACCTTGAAGGTGAAAAATGTCTGCCCCGATGTAAAGGAAGTTTTTGATATGACCGGTTTTTCCGATATTCTCAATATTGAATAAATTTATGGGGCGGTTAAGACGATAAAATGACTTGGATATTTTTGTGTTTGGCTTGCATTTTATGCTGGAGCTTTACTGACCTATTTTATAAAATGGGTTCGGATATCTCGGACAAACTCTCTCATCTGAAATTTCTTGTATGGCTGGGCATTGTCATGGGATTATCAACATTTTTGCTCCTGCCGCTGTCGGAGCGTCAGCTTCCCCTTGGTGAACTTTTTTTAGAATATATTGAATATATGCCGATTGCGGCAGCTTATGTGCTTGCACTTATGTGCGGTATAATCGGCAGACGCTATCTTGATGTTTCTATTACTTCGCCTTTGGAAAATATTGACGGAGCATTTGCTTCGGCAATTTTGCTCGTATACTTTATCGCCACGGGAGCAATAACGAATCTTTCCGAGCATTTTACACTGCTTGACCCTATCGGCTTCATTCTGATAGTATTTGGCGTGGTCTATCTGGGGATACAGGAGCAGAAAATTTCAAAGGCGGAAGCTGTTTCGGTTGAAGCTAAAAAGAAACACCCATTGGGTGCGCTTGCGTTTGTTTTTCCCTTTGTCTATACTCTGTTTGACGCCGTTTCGATTGTATTTGAGGGAGTGATTCTTCAAGAGGACGGTGGAGAGGCTATGGGCGAAATAGATTTCATTATCCTTGAGGGTGTAATGTTCCTTATTATGGGAGCAGGTGCTTGGATATATCTCTTGCTTGCCAAGAAAACCCTATATAATCCCTTCGGAAAGGGCGAGATGGTAAAGTGTGCCGCCGCTTTGACCGAGAATGCGGGAAATATCGTGTTTACCTTTGCGATAGCGAGTAACCCAATACTTACGCCGCCTGTAACCACCTCGTACTTCCTTTTCTCAATGATAGGCGCAAGGATATTTCTTAAGGAAAAAATGTCGAAAAAGCAGTATTTATGTCTGTTTATCCTGTCAGTGGGAATAATCCTCCTCGGTATTTCTGAAATTGTCAAAAATATATAAAATAAGCGAGGTAATTAGAATGGAACCTCGGTCTGTCTATAAAAAGCAGCAGAAGCTGACGGCAGTTCAGTTCCTTATGGAGTTGCCAAATTTAGTGGCGGTAACAGTTTCGGCAATCGCTTCACATTCACTTATCGTATGGCTTGACTTTATCGATTCGCTTGGGAATGCAATGAGCGAATGTCTGGTTCTGCTGCTGTCGCGCAAAATGAGCAGGGACCTGCGCTATGAATACAATTACGGCGTTGGCAAAATTGAAGCTATGACCGCTTTGTTCTGTGACAGCATAAAGATTTGCGGACTGTTGGCGGTAGCGGTCATCTCCGTTCTTGAGCTGTTTTTCCCGCAGCGCCCCAGCGATGTGCTGATATATGTTATCGTGTTCAAGGTGGTATGTGTTCTTTTGGATGCGGGAATTGTAAGAAGTCAGTATAAGATAAAAAAGGAGAACCCCACCAACATCGCCCAAAGCGAGTTTATTGCCGTCGTAAGTGCGCTTCTTTTTGACGCAGGCGCTCTCGTGTCGCTACTGTTGGTGTGGATTTTGAGAAACAGCATTGTTTCGTGGTATATATCCCCCGCACTTAGTTTTGCTATTGCGATAGTTCTTTTGATTATCTGTGTAAATCACATTCGTAAAGCGATATCCGAGCTTTCTGATAAAACTCTTCCCGAAGAAGAGCAGATGAAAATACTAAAAGTTCTCACAAAGCACGATTATGAATACAGCAGCTTAAACAGTATTAAATCGCGGTATAACGGCACCGAAGTCAACATTGACCTTTCCGTAAGCTTTTTCCCCGACACAACATTCACGGAAATAGCTGCATTTCAATGCGCTTTGCAGGAAGAACTTGCGGCGGAAATAGAAGGGTGTCATGTAGCTGTCGTAATCGAAAAAACGAAAACGCTCTGAAAAAGATACCTGTCCGGAGCGGCTCAATACTATTTGAAAGCGAGAGTCATGATGAAATGAAAAAAATAAACCCCTTTGTAATATTTTGTCCGCTGCTGATAGTATTATCTGTCGTTCTGATTTTTGTTATGACAAATGACGAAAATAACGCTATTCCCGCAATGCTGTTGAATGTGTCGTTTCAAGGAGAGTATAAAACAGGCAGCGAGGACTGGAAGCCCATTCCTGACGATAATAATCTCGCGTTTACCGATGGCGAAATAAGACTAAGAGGTTTTTTTCAGCTTGAAATGGTCGATGGTACGGTTATAGGTAAAGTGGAAAAGGGCGCAAATCTGATTGCACACTTCGACCATATCGGCGGCAGTTTCATCGTAAACGGCGAGTCGGTTCACGATTTCGATATGGAAAACTCACTGCACGGAAACCGCTCCTGCGGTGAGAGCTGGATCGCATTCGACTGTCCTGCCGAAGAAACTGATACTCTTGAAATTGTCCTTAGAAATCCTCATAAATACGGCAACAGCGACGCTGTAAATATTTTCCTAAATTCCATGTACATATATAATTCTGCTGCTTTTGATGAACCGATGTTGCGACAAGGTGCAATACCGCGCATGGTAGGCATTACGATAATGGTGTTTTCATTTATCATGCTTGGTGTGGCGATTTTTTCATCCATTCTTAATGTGCCATACAGCAGAATACTTTGGATATTCGGATTTATGATTCTGTTCGCCGGAATATTCTGTGTAATTGATTCGCCGAATTTCAGCATATGCGGGAAAAATATTGTATTCAATAATACGGTAAAACAACTGTGTATAATACTGTATCCGATGTTTCTTCTTTCGCTTGCCCAAACCTGTCTTAAAGAAAAAACCGCAAAAGCGGGCGGCGCGGTCACAGCAATCTACGGAGTATTGTCTATGGCAGAGATTATTATTGCGATGACGGGAAATCAACTTTTATATAATCTGAATTATTATATGTTTATGGTACAGCTTGCAGCGTCGCTGATAATGATAGTATTTTGTGCGTTGAACTTCAAAGACTCAAATGCAAGCCTGAATGTAATGACGGCGGTGTGTATTGGCTCTCTGCTTGCGCTATTGACAGATGATTTTGCAGTTCTTTTTGGAGTATGGGACGCTCCCGTAGTATCAAAGGCTGCGTTTGCAGTGGTGTTTATATGCGCTCTGTTATACTCTCTGCGAATAATTCCGCTGAATATTAAAGCAAGTATTCGCGCAAAGGAGCTTCAAATGGAGCTTCAGGACAATAAAGTGGCAGTGATGTTAAGCCAGATTCAGCCCCATTTCCTTTACAACGCGCTAAGCGCAATATGCGACCTTTGCGGCACCGAGCCAATAAAAGCACGCGATGCGCTTGTGGACTTTTCCGTATATCTCCGAGAGAATATGGATTCTATAAGCAGCAGTGAGCCTGTCGCTTTTAGGCGTGAGCTTTCTCATATAAAGACATATATGAAGCTTGAAAAAATGAGATTCGGTGATAAGGTAAATGTGGTGTATGATATTCAGGCAGAGGATTTTGAGATACAGCCTCTGACGATACAGCCTCTTATGGAAAATGCGGTTAAGCACGGCGTTTGTATGAAAGAAAAAGGAGGAACGGTTACGCTGAGAACCTCGGAAGAAAACGGGGTTATTACTATCACCGTAATTGATGACGGTGTTGGATTTGATGTAAACGAACCGACAGAAAACTCCTCAGCACGTTCACATCTGGGACTCAAAAATGTAAAGAGCCGAGTTGAGCGTTTTCCCGACGGTAAATTCTCTGTTGAAAGTGAAAAAAATAAGGGTACGGTTGTTACAATCAGCTTTAGAAAATAATATGAAAAAAACAGGAATCAAAATGCTTGGTTCCTGTTTTTGTTTATTTTTTGTTTTCTATGTATGCAAGAGTAAACTCCGCCCACGAGAATTGAGTCATGTACTCGCCGTAGTAGCTGTTTACCGCATAAGGTATCTGACGAATGAAATCATAGTAATCGCAGATAACCATGTCGGGATTGATTGCAAGAGAATTTCTTTCCTTAACAAGCACCGATTCTGAATTGACCGACGCAAGCGTCTTTTTCAAATCGGCAATCAGATTTCTAAGATTACTTTGCTGTGAAGCGATATCCGTTTCTTTTTCCCAAAGAACCGCAATAAGCTCATTCTGGGAGCAGGCAGCTCCTTTTCTGTCTACAAGGTAAGCCAAAAGTTCCTTTGTTTTGGCTCTTTTGAAACGAACGGGACTATTATCGTAAAAGACCTCAAAATTCCCGAAGCACTGTATCCTTAGCCTGTTTTCTCCCGCAGGCTTAACAGGATTTCTAAGGTGCTCCATAGCTTTGATAATGGTATTGCCGCTAACGGGCTTCATCAAAAAATCGCTGGCATACACGCTGTAAGAATCAAGAGCATATTCGCTGTAGGCTGTTGTGAAAATGATGTTGGTTTCGCCATTTATATCCTTGAGTTCCTTTGCAAGCTCAATACCGTTCAGTTCGTTCATCCGTATATCAAGAAAGGCAACATCGCATTTTTTGTTCTTAGCCGTTTGCAATGCGTCTTTCCCTCTGTCAAAGGAGCTGATATCCGCTTGAGGATAGGTTTCTTTGAGAATTGCAACAATATAATTCAATGTATGCTTTTCATCGTCAACAACAAAGAGATTCATTTATAATTTCTCCTAAATACCAAGAAGTGCGTCATAAAATAGGTTTTGATATTATAATGCAACTTTATTTTATCATACTTTTTGGAAATTTGCAACATTTTTCTGTTATTGAAAAAGCTTTTTCGCAAAGTTTTTATTACAATAATTAAATCCGATATTAGAAACGGTGGATTTTGTTGAAATTGCCAAAAAAAGTTGTATAAAATGACGAATCAAGCACTAGGGGTATGTTGCAGTTCTGTTGCACTCAGTAGTGTATAATAATGGATATAAAATACATATTAATACGCAGCAAATGACAAGGAGATTAATATGAAAATACTGTTGGTGGATCATAATATCGATCGACTAAAAAATCTTTTGGAGTATATAGAGGAACTGTACCCCGATGATGAAATTGTCGCTGAAGCAGATTCGCTTATGGCGGGGAAAACATGCTTCTTAGAGCCGTATGATATTGTTCTGGCAAATCTCAATGACAGGAGATTGGACGGGCTGAAAATGAAAGAATTTGCCCGACACTCTAATCCCAAAGCAAAGTATATTATCTGCGGTGAAACATCCGAACTTTATGAACGAAAAATTATTGATGCATTTGGGAATATCCGCGCAGACAGCGCAGACGGTGTGATAGCATATCCTGTCACAAAAGAGAAACTTTTGGAGGCGCTGGGTCTGAAAACCATTGTTTCATGCAAGAATCATTTTCCTGAAAACGGGGCGGCAAACGGCGAGCTTGAGGATGACGAGCTGGAATATGTTGCGGCAGGCTACAGCGACGCTGCTTCCATATTGGACGACGCTCTGAAAAAGTGTAAGGGAACTCCGAATAATCCGCCGTCCTGACATTGAAAAACGTATGCTTTTTATAATGACTGATAATCATTAAGCAAAGGAGTATTATTATGAACGAATGGTCAACATACTTTCAAAATCCCGATTTTATGGAAAAAAGCCGCATTATGATAATAAATAGGGATATGGCTGAATATACCGCGAAAAAGATTGGTTTGAGAGAAAACATAAAGGTTCTTGACGTGGGCTGCGGCACAGGAGAGTTTACCTTTTATCTTTCGGGGCAGTGTTCGGGCGTGGAGTTTTACGGTATTGACATGGACGAGCAATTTATTGCCGCAGCAGCTGAGCGCGCAAAAAAGGACAGCTCCGGAAACACCTTTTCATTTACCGCAGGCGACGCGCTGAAGCTTCCCTATGATGACAATTTCTTTGATATAGTCGTATCCCATACATTCCTTACAAGCGTGTTCGATTATCGGGGAGCGCTTCGGGAAATGCAGCGTGTATGCAAGCCCGGAGGAACTATCGCTTCGGTCACTGCGGATACATTCAAATTCTCAAACGGTTATGAGGGTTACTATCCCGCAAAGTACGAATGGCTCGGCGAATATCGCGAACTGTTACGAAAGGTACAGACGCTTTACGAGGCAATGAAGCCAATGAACAGCTTTGCGGTGGGTGCGGATACTGTCATTATTCCAAGGGTATTTTCGGAAATGAAAATGGAAAATGTCAGCGTTTATCCTCTCGGAAAGTTTTTCTCGCTTTCCAATGCTGCGACTCCCGAAGCTGTCCGCAAACGGTACATAGAATTGGACTACAGCGCAGAGATACAGCGGCTAGACACGATATACGCTTTGCCCGGAGCGGACGACTATTTGTCCGAGAATGAGGTGAAGAGATATAAGGAGCTTATCGCGCTGCGCCGCGACGCCCTGCTTGAAGACCTGAATGAAAATGAGGTTTGGGAATGGACGGGCGGAAGCAATCTGCTTATCGTCGGAAAAAATCCCGAGGTCTATACAGCTAAGGCTCCGCAGAGCGAATATGAAAAGAGTAAATTCAAAACAACAACTCCCGAAAAGACTGTTGAAAGACTGAAACAAGTGCTTGATTCAGTGGGCTTTGAACCCGAGGAAATGGATATTCAGTCGGGCGTTGGCAGTATATGCTCTCTGCGAGTGACCCTGAAAAACACGAATATCGGTCAGAACGGAAAAGGCGCTGCTGCAAATTATGCAAGGGCAAGCGGATATGCCGAGCTTATGGAACGCTTACAGACAGGCTATCTGTTTCAGCACAGCTTTGACGATGAAATATCCCATTGCGGCGGATTCAGAGCGGGTCCTGATGAACGGCTTGCGACTGCTTCGGAATTAAAGGAGCTTGGCGGCAAACTTCTGGAGGATTCTGTGAGAGCAATAATCCGCGAAAGCGGCGGAATGAGCTTTATGCCCGTTGATGTGTCGGAATATATCTCGAGGTGGGACTTTGCGGCGGAAAACGGAAAATTTCCGGCACTGCCGTTTGTCAGCCTTACCGACGGTAAAACCGAATATCTTCCCGACTGCATATACAGAGCGTTTTATTTCACCAACGGTTCCTGCGCGGGTAATTGCCGTGAGGAGGCTCTGGTGCAGGGAATGAGCGAGGTGGCGGAGCGCTGGGCGGCAAACAGGATACTGACGAAAAAGCTTACGCCGCCTGTGATACCCGATGAGGCTATACAAGGTATTCCCACTCTTGCCGAAACGGTCAGAGAGTTCAGAATGCACGATGAGTATTCGCTGCGTATCATGGACGCGTCCTGCGGAATGGGACTTCCCGTTATCTGCGCTGCGGTCATTGACAAGTCCACGGGCGGAGTTACTTTAAGATTCGGCGCTCACCCCCGTTTTGAAGTCGCTCTTGAACGTACTCTGACAGAAATACTTCAAGGCAAAAATATAGATTCCATGCATTACTCTCCCAGGTATGACCTTACCAACGACGATTATTCACAGAATGTTGTAAATCGCTTCAACTTCCTTAAGGACGCAACAGGCGTTTTCCCGTCGGAGCTTTTTGGCTCTGCGCCTTCGTGGGAGCTTACCGCATTTGAAAAAGCACCCGAAAACGCGCAGGGACAGCTTGAATTTATGCTGGCGCTCTATAAAAAGCTTAACTGGACGCCTTATGTACGCGATTGCTCGTTCTTAGGCTTCAATACATATCATATCGTTGTTCCGGGAGAAAGCATGATATTCAATTTCGGCGCGGAAAGACTTACCGAGAAAAGGCTTGCTGCTTCTGTACAGCCCACGCTAAGGAATATGGCGGCTGCTTCCGAGGAGGAACGACAGAAAGCTATGCGTTATGTCAAGCTGAAAAGCGGCTGGTCCTTAGAAAACTCTTTCGGGTTTATGGCGGGACTTCCGTATTATCCGAAGCTGCTGGGAATTGACCTTGACGGCTATCTTATCATGGCAATGTACGATATTCACTGCGGGAATTATGCCGAGGCAGTAAGTATTCTCGGCAGATATTCATACGGTCGGTCCGGAGCGGCAACGGCGCTGAATGTTCTAAGACAGCTTGTCGATGTGAAAGGAAAATCGGGAGATATTGACAAAGCAGCGGATTTCCTGCGTGTAATGTTCTCCGAAAAATACGTCAACGAAGCGCTTGCGGTGCTGAACGACCCTCTCGGCGCACTTCCGAAGCTTAACTGCTTTGACTGTGAAAACTGCCGGGAAAAAGGAAAGTGTAAGATGGTCTATGCTGCTCCCGTGATGAAAAACATCAGGGAAAAGATGACCGAAAACTATAATAAGTCTAGAAAGGGCGAATGAAAATGGTAAAGGATAATGCAACAGAGTGGCAGAAAAGAGGAAAGGACGCTTCTCCGGAAAACACTGTAAGAAAGATTAACGAGGCTTTGGATAAGGCGGGAATTCCCGTAAAATATGAGGATTTCCCGAGTGACGCGGGAGGAATGTATCACAGCAGAATAGAAGTCACCTCGATAACACAGGGCAGTATCGGAGCAAACGGCAAGGGCGCGTCTAAAGAGCTTTGCTCCGCAAGCGCTCATGCGGAGCTTATGGAGCGCCTTCAGAATAAGATGTTCTGTTCAGGACCTGCTGCGATAGACAATGATTTTATAAGCAAGGAAAAAGAGCTTCTGGATAAGCCCTGGTATACGGTCAGGGGTGATTATCAGCCGAGATGTGTTCTCGAGCTGAAAAAGCGTTTTGCACAAACAGTTAAAAAAAGCGGACCCTTCGACCCCGAGCCTATGGATTTGGTGGAAAGCCTTATGGAGGATGTAGCTTACGGAAATCAAGAGGGAAAATATGTGCTTCGTCCGTTCTGGTCAATGAAGGACCATAAGGAGGTAATGCTTCCCGTCAGACTGCTGCAAATGTTTCAGATGTCGAACGGAATGGCAGCGGGAAACAGCCTTGAGGAGGCTATCATTCAGGCAACCTCGGAAATATTTGAGCGCTACGCCAATATTGCGGTTATCCGCGATAATATCACGCCGCCTGAGGTGCCCCGCGATTACATAAAGGAACATTATCCGAAGCTGTTCGGAATCATCGCAGAGATAGAATCCCGCGGGAAGTACAGAGTATATATGCTTGACTGCTCGCTCGGTCAGGGACTTCCTGTAGTCTGCGGAGTGATTATTAACACCGAAACTCAGGCTTTCGGAGTAAAGTTCGGTTCTCACCCCGATATGGCGGTCGCTCTGGAAAGAACACTGTCCGAAGCAATGCAGGGACAGACTATCGAGCATTTCAGCAATTCGGGCTTCCCCAATTTTGAGCCAAATTCAAGAGCTTCCTTTACAAACACATGGAATCTTATAAAGGTAGGATTTGGATATTATCCCGCAAGTCTGCTGTTCGGCAAACCGGCTTATGAGTTCAAGCCTTGGAAGGATGTATCCGGTATGGATAATCGTCAGGTGATGAAAGAAATGCTTTCAAAGCTTGATGAAATGAGCGGAGATGTGTATATTCAGGATGTATCTTTTATGGGATTCCCAACGGTATTTATTTACGCTTCGGGAATAAGCGAGGTTCTGCCGATAGATGTTCTTGAATTGAAACGTGAAAAGCTAAGACAATCCGTTCAGCGCATTTTAAGAAACATTGATACGGCGACAGACGCTGATATTGAAAGAGTAATCCGATTCTGTATTATAAACAGATATGCCCTCATTGAAAACAGCTACAACAATATAGCATGGATGAACTTCAAGAAAAAAATACCCGGCTGTCCCGATGAGGCTGGTTTCCTTATTGCAATGTGCTGCTATCGTCTGGGTAAATACAAGGAATCACTGATGTACCTTGAATCGATAAAACCCAGTTTGGGCAATATGAGTCCGGAGGACAGGAATTATTATAGCGCTGTACGCAGTTATGTCGGCGGTATGGCATATAACGAGAGCCGTGAGAATATAGAGTCGGTCATAAGAAAAATGTGTACCGCAGATGTTGCGGAAAAGGTCATTGATGATATGAGCGACCCCAAAAAGGTGCTTGAGAAAGTCTACCCTGTATGCAATCACGGCGATTGCGCGGGCTGTGTACACCGCAGCGAGTGCGAATATACCGAATCCACCGACCTTTTCTACAAGCTTATCGAGCTTGAGAGCAAGGCTGATATCGGCACAGAAGAACTAGCGAAGCTGTTTGAGTAATTTTTTTGGAGGAGTACATTATGACCACACAGGAATTTATCAAAAAAATGGCGGATGATGAGAAGCTTTCAAAGAAGCTGTCCGATTGCAAATCCCCCGAGGAGGCGTATGCAGTTGCAAAGGAAGCAGGGCTTACCGATGATATTGATACATTCAAGGCTGTAATGACAGCGGTCAACAAGCAGCTAAATGGCGAGCTTTCCGATGATGAGCTTGAAAATGTTGCAGGCGGTATGTCTGAAGGAGTAGCTTTGGCTCTCTATGGAGTAGCTACTGGTTCTGTTGTTGCCGCTGTAGCCGCTGCATAAGTTCACTTTCACAATTTACGGTGGTCACCGGAGAATCTCGGGTGATATTAAGTGATTAATCGGAGGGGTTAGTTATGACCACGAATGAATTTATCGAAAAGCTTGCTAAGGACGAGGCGCTTGCCAAGAAAATGGAGTGCTGCAAGTGCCCCGATGAAGCGTTTGCTGTTGCCAAAGAAGTGGGGCTGACCGACGATATCGAGAGCTTTAAGACTGTGATGACAGCAGTAAACAAGCATATCAACGACGAGCTTTCTGACGATGAGCTTGAAATTATTGCAGGCGGAATGTCTGACACGGCTGTAAATGTGATTAAATATACGATTGACGGAGTAGTAATAGTTGGCTTTATAGCGGCGGCTGCTTGAGCGCAGACGGCTATGAACAGCTTATTTGAATATCACCTGTCAATTCAGGTAAAACAATTTTTTGGAGGTTATTTCTATGAACACACAGGAATTCATTAAAAAAATGTCTGATGACGAGGCACTTGCGAAGAAAATGGAGGGCTGCAAATCCCCCGAGGAAGCGTTTGAAACTGCTAAGGCGGCGGGGCTTACCGACGATTTCGAGAGCTTTAAGGCTGTGATGACAGCAGTAAACAAAATGGTCAACGGCGAGCTTTCCGACGATGAGCTTGATGAAGTTGCAGGCGGTATGAGTAAAACCACAGAAGCAGTTATAGGCATAGCCGGTGGAATCGCATTAAGCGCAGGGACAGCTGCCGCATTTCTTGCTGCTTCGGCATAAACATAAGTGCGAAATATTATTCGCGCGGGTAAACACATTTAGAATTATTTTATTGAGGTTTCTATTATGACCACACAGGATTTTATAAATAAAATGGCAGAGGACGAGGCTCTTTCAAAGAAGCTGTCCGAGTGCAAATCTCCCGAGGAAGCTTATGAAACTGCAAAGGCAGCAGGGCTTACCGACGATTTTGAGAGCTTTAAGGCTGTGATGACGGCAGTAAATAAAAGGGTCAACGGCGAGCTTTCCGATGATGAGCTTGAAGCAGTTGCAGGTGGAACATGCAGCCCTGAATTTCAGAGGAAGTACGCACTGGGCGGTATTACGGTAGCAGTAGCGTTAGGAACTGCAGCTGCTCTTTGAACACAGGCGGTTACGAACAAGCTTGAGAGTGTTGCAGGCGGTGCGAACGCAGAAGATGTTTTTGATTATATTCAGATTGGAGTGTATGGCACGATATTAGTCGCAGCAGGTTCGGTTTCAGCTGCTGTCTGAGCGCAGTACGGCTTCAAATCCCACCGGTAATTCCGTAAGATAAAAACAATTCAGGAGGATAATATTATGACCACACAGGAATTTATCAAAAAAATGGCAGAGGACGAGACTCTTGCGAATAAGATGTCCGAATGCAAGTCACCCGAGGAGGCTTATGAAACCGCTAAGGAAGCGGGGCTTACCGACGATATCGAAAAGTTTAAGACTATTATGACAGCGGTAAACAAGCAAGTCAAGGGCGAGCTTTCCGATGATGAGCTTGAGAGCGTTGCAGGCGGTGCTGACGCAGAAGATATTGCGGGTTATATTTATATTGGATTTTCTGCCGCGGCATTAGTCACAGCAAGTGCGATGGCATCTGCTACTATGTGAGCGCAGTACAGCTCGAAATCTCACCGGTAATTCCGTTAGCTAAAAACAATTCAGGAGGATATTATTATGACCACACAGGAATTTTTCAAAAAAATGGCAGAGGACGAGGCTCTGGCAAAGAAGCTGTCCGAGTGCAAGTCTCCCGAGGAGGCTTTTGAGGTTGCAAAGGGGGCGGGGCTTACCGACGATATTGAGACCTTTAAGGCAGTAATGACAGCAGTAAATAAAAGGGTCAAGGGCGAGCTTTCCGATGATGAGCTTGAGAGTGTTGCAGGTGGAATGAATAGTGCTGAAGGTGAAATGCTCACTACACTGATTACTATGGTAGTAGTAGGAGGAGGAGCGGCAGCAGCTTCTTGAGCACAGGCAAATATGAACAAGCTTTATCAGCATCTGATTTCGCGGCACTTGATATACCCAAAAAGCTTCGGTTAAGATTTGTTGATTATATTATTTAGGAGAGATAATCATGACTACAAAGGAATTTATTGAAAAGTTCTCAAAGGACGAGGCTCTTGCAAGGAAGATGTCCGGGTGTAAGTCTCCCGAGGAAGCTTATGAAACCGCAAAGGAAGCGGGTCTTACCGATGATATCGAGACCTTCAAGGCTGTGATGACGGAGTTCAATAAGCAGGTCAAGGGCGAACTGTCCGACAATGAGCTTGAAAATGTTGCGGGCGGTATGAGTACAGCCGCAGAAGTGGCTTTAGGCGTGTTGGGTTATACGACAGCAGCTATTGTTGCTGCTTCTGCCTCAGCATAAGTGCAAAATACCCGTTATGCGAGCAAACGAAGTAAGAATTATATGTATGGAGGGTTTCTATTATGACCACACAGGAATTTATCAGAAAAATGGCAGAGGACAAGGCTCTTGCGAATAAGATGTCCGAGTGCAAGTCGCCCGAGGAGGCTTATGAAACCGCAAAGGGAGCGGGTCTTACCGATGATATCGAAACCTTCAAGGCTGTGATGACAGCAGTAAACAAGAAGATCAAGGGCGAACTTTCAGATGATGAGCTTGATAATGTTGCGGGCGGTATGTCTGATGCCGGTAATTATGTTATCCTAGCACTTACCGCTGGCGGTATGGCAGCATCAATGGCAGCATAATTTGATTGATTTATATATGGAGGTTAATTTATGACCACACAGGTATTTATCAAAAAAATAGCAGAGGACGAGGCTCTTGCGAAGAAGATGTCCGAGTGCAAGTCACCCGAGGAGGCTTATGAAACTGCAAAGGAAGCGGGTCTTACCGATGATATCGAGAGCTTTAAGACTGTTATGACAGCAGTAAACAGGAAGATCAAGGGCGAGCTTTCCGACAATGAGCTTGATAATGTTGCGGGCGGTATGAGTACAGCCGCAGAAGTGACTTTGGGCGTATTGGGCGCATACGCTTTATCGACTGCTGTTGCCGCAGTATAAGTGCGATATATCCGTTATGTGAGCAAACGAAGCAAGAATAATTTGTATGGAGGGTTTCTATTATGACCACACAGGAATTTATCGAAAAGATGTCTAAGGACGAGGCGCTTGCAAAGAAGATGTCCGAATGCAAGTCACCCGAGGAAGCTTATGAAACCGCTAAGGAAGCGGGTCTTACCGATGATATCGAGAGCTTTAAGACTGTCATGACAGCAGTAAACAAGAAGATCAAGGGCGAGCTTTCCGACAATGAGCTTGATAATGTTGCGGGCGGTATGAGTACAGCCGCAGAAGTGACTTTGGGCGTATTGGGCGCATACGCTTTATCGACTGCTGTTGCCGCAGTATAAGTGCGATATATCCGTTATGTGAGCAAACGAAGCAAGAATAATTTGTATGGAGGGTTTCTATTATGACCACACAGGAATTTGTCGAAAAGATGTCTAAGGACGAGGCGCTTGCGAAGAAGATGTCCGAATGCAAGTCACCCGAGGAAGCTTATGAAACCGCAAAGGAAGCGGGTCTTACCGATGATATCGAAACCTTCAAGGCTGTTATGACAGCAGTAAACAAAAAGGTAAAAGGCGAGCTGTCCGACGATGAGCTTGATGATGTTGCGGGCGGACAGTGGTTAGGTATAGGGATTTCTGTTACCGTAGCCGCAATCGGAGGAGCTGCGGTAGCCTGATATACCATTTTATTTAGCTTAATAGGAGGAAATATTATGAACACACAGGAATTTATCGAAAAGATGTCCAAGGACGAGACCCTTGCCAAGAAAATGGAGGGCTGCAAGTCTCCCGAGGAAGCTTTTGAGGCTGCAAAAGAAGCAGGTCTGACCGACGATATTGATAGCTTTAAGGCTGTGATGACAGCAGTGAATAAGCGCGCGAACGGCGAGCTTTCCGATGAAGAGCTTGAGAATATTGCAGGCGGTATGAGTAGTTCAGCCAAAGGCTGGCTGACAGTTGCACCTTTTCTTGTTGTTGGTACTTCATTGTCCGCAGCAGCGTGATAGGGGGAAAAACGATGACCACGAATGAGTTTATCGAAAAGATGGTAAAAGACGAGACTGTTGCCAATAAAATGGAAGCCTGCAAGTGCCCCGAGGAAGCTTATGAGGCAGCTAAGGAAGCAGGGCTCACCGATGATATTGATACATTCAAGACTATTATGACAGCGATAAACAAACAGATTAAGGGTGAGCTTTCCGAAGAGGAACTCGAAAATATTTCCGGCGGCTCTACGGCAGGTGCGGTTTACAACGGAATTATCACAGGGATTTGCGGCGGCATCGTATTAACAGTGTTTAGCACGGCAGCTTAATAATCTGCGAATCTATTATATGTCATTTGTTTTAGGAGGAATTAATCATGACAACAAAAGAATTTATCGAAAAGATGTCAAAAGACGAGGCTGTTGCCAAGAAAATGGAGAGCTGCAAGTCCCCCGAAGAGGCTTACGAGGCAGCTAAGGAAGCAGGGCTAACCGACGATATCGAAAGCTTCAAGGCTACTATGACAGCGATAAACAAGCAGCTCAAGGGTGAGCTTTCCGAAGAGGAACTTGAAAATATTTCCGGCGGCAAGGAAGAACAGATAGGCGTATGTGTTTTGGGTGGCATTGCAATAGGGACTACTGTGGCTTTATTTACCACGGCAGCAGCCTAATCACTGCATAATTTCTTACGAGACGCTTTTTTAGAGGATATATCTATGACAACAAAGATTCTTCTTGAAAAGATGAATAGTGACGAAGTGCTTTCCAAGAAATTGTCCGAGTGCAAGTCACCGGAAGAAGCATACGCTGCTGCCAAGGAAGCAGGGCTAACCGATGACTTTGATACCTTTACGACCGTAATGAGTGCGGTAAATATGCGGCTCAAGGAAGAACTTTCCGATGAAGAGCTTGATAACATTGCGGGCGGACTTAGTGAAGAGGGTCAAAATAATATTTTAGTTGGAACAATATTTGGGGCGTGTGCGGCCACAGCAGCTGCAGCAGCATAGTATTATGCTTTATATGCTGCTTAATTGCGATTTGTGCAGTATTGCGGCAATTATCGTCCCAACTGTTTAATATCTTTATTTTTAGGAGGATTATACTATGACCACACAGGAGTTTATTGAGAAGATGTCAAAGGACGAGGCTTTGGCTAAGAAGCTGGAAGCCTGCAAGACACCCGAGGAAGCTTACGAGGCAGCGAAAGAAGCGGGTCTGACCGACGATATCGAAAAGTTTAAGACTATTATGACAGCGGTAAACAAGAAGATTAAGGGCGAGCTTTCCGATGAGGAGCTTGACAATGTTGCCGGCGGTATGTCTGAAGAAGCCGCATTCTTAATCTCTTTTGGAGTAACAGCTACAACCCTTACTGCAGCAGGAACTGCAGTTATGGCGGCAGCAGGCGCAGCTACCTGATTTTCCCGTTTGAACCATTTGCGTTTTATTAGGAGGTCAATTTATGACTACAAAAGAATTTATCGAAAAAATGGCAGGCGACGAGGTCCTTGCCAAGAAAATGGAGGGCTGCAAGTCACCCGAGAAAGCTTACGAGGCAGCGAAAGAAACAGGTCTGACCGACGATATCGAAAGCTTTAAGGCTGTTATGACAGCGGTAAACAAGAAGATTAAGGGTGAACTTTCCGACGAGGAGCTTTCTGATGTTGCCGGCGGTATTTCTGACGACGCTGCATTCTTAATCTCTTTCGGAGTAACAGCAACAGCCGTTACTGCAGCAGGAACTACATTTTTGGCAGCAGCAGGCGCAGCTACCTGATTTTCCCATTTGCGTTTTATTAGGAGGTCAATTTATGACTACAAAAGAATTTATCGAAAAAATGGCAGGCGACGAGG
>JBJESB010000003.1:0-6255 GCA_051882575.1 Oscillospiraceae bacterium | reverse complement strand
CCTATGACCCTCTGCTTGTAAGGCAGATGCTCTCCCAGCTGAGCTAAACTCCCATTCATTTCTTATCATCGTTTCCCGACGACTTTTATATTTTACACCAAAAGAATCAATTTGTCAAGCACTTTTTCGAAAATTTTTTCTATTATATCAAAAGGTCAAAAACTTCGCCCGATATTCAACATATTTATTCATCTTGCACAATTTTGCCACATATTACCGCAGCTGAATCTAAATAATCGCCTGCTGTTCGGAAAAAATACTATTGACGGAGAATATCCGTTAAGCATTTAAATAAGAAAGGTGGAGTATTATGGACAAGCTTGCACTGATACTGCTTATAATAGGCGGTCTCAACTGGGGACTTGTAGGTATTTTCGGTCTGGATTTGGTTGCGTGGGCATTTGGCGGACAGGGAACTGTAATAAGCCGAATTGTATATATCGTTATTGCGCTTTCGGCTGCTTGGTGTATTTCGTTGTTATTCAGAAAGAATGCAATAGCCGCAGACGATATGTGATGAATTGCTGGGACAATAGAAACGGAAAACTGTACCAATAAGTAGCTGAAATGACAAAAAAGAACAAAAATAGGAGTAATATCTCAACTTACTGTCAAACAGCACGGTATGTTTTTGTGACAAATGCACGAAAATATAAAACAATCGAAAAAGTTATTGACAAAATCACTAAATCGGGCTATAATATAGAAAATGAATGATACAAGAAATCCTCTTAAATCATTTGTTTTGTTTAGTTGTCTCCTTTCTTTTGTTCTACACATAATTATTATTTCATTTGCGGCATTGCCGCGCGAGCCTCACGGCTCTTTTTTTTTGCAATTTTCACCGTTTTTTTAGAATAAGGTACTAGCAATGAAATGCGTAGTGTGATATAATATAAGTGTGTTTGCAAAATTGCTACATATTTTTAGGGAGTGATATATATTATTAAACGTACTCAGCTTTCCGAGGGTGTTATGCTTAATACCCTAACGGACAAGCGCTTCAAGGTGAATCAGTTTACGGCGGTTTTGTTCACCGAAATATCCGAGGCAACGCTTGCGGAGCTTTGTCTTGTGCCGGATATTCTTGTGGACAGCTGTGAGAAATACCCCGATTATCTTTCGCTTAATCGCTATACGGAGAGCCTTTACAACCTGTCGCTTTCCACCTCAATAGATTGCTGCGGCGGGTGCCGCGCTACGCTCATTCGCGCGGTAAATATTGATGACCGCTATGCTCTTAACGGTGAGAAGCTGGAGCGCGCGACCGTTGACCTGCTGATTGAATGCCTGTTCAGACCCAGACTTGAAAACGGGGCATTTGCAGAAGAGCCTTTCAAAATAGCACAGAATCAGCTTATCGACGATATTAACGCTGAAAAGAACGATAAATCCACCTATGCCGCAAGGCGCGGCGCTGCTGTGGCATATCGCGGCGAGCCCAGCGGTCTGCCGTATTACGGAACAATGGAGCAGGCTGTGGCGGCTACTCCGCAGAGCGCATACGCGGCTTACAAGGAAATGCTGCGAACGGCTCACGTTGAGATTTTTGCGGTGGGATGCAGCGAATTTGCCGAAACCGCCGAGCTTTTCGCAAAAGCGTTCAGCAGTATTGAACGCAGTGATATTGTTGAACTCAAGCGTACACCCAGCCCCCTTAAAACCGAGGTGTGCGAGACTTGCGAAACCGCTGAAATGGAGCAGGCGATACTGCGAATGTATTATAAGAGCGAGGGCAAAGCCGAGCGCTGCGCTTCTGCGCTTGCCTGCAGTATTCTGGGCGGATTGCCTACCTCGCGATTCTTTACCGTTATTCGCGAAAAGCAGTCGCTGTGCTATTACTGCGCGAGCGGAATAAACAACATCAACAGCGTGCTTTCGGTGTCTGCTGGGGTTGAGCCCAAAAACCTTGAGCTTACACGCGCAGCCGTAACTGCACAGCTTGAGCGAATGATTGACGAGGGAATCACCGAGGAAGAGCTTGAGCAGGCAAAGGAATCCTTTCGTCAGAGCGCAGGCGCTGTTTACGATTCGGTTTCGTCTATCACATCATGGTATCTTGGCGCATTATTTTATGATGAAATATACTCGCCCGAGGAAGTGTTGATGAAATACGAGCAGTGTACCGTGCAGGATGTAATCGACGCGCTTAAAACGTTTAAGCTTGATACGGTGTATGTTCTGAAGCCCGAGGAGGAAAAGTAATGCCGGAAGAAATAATAAATGAGCGCATAGGCGAGCGCTGTTTCAGATATGTTCACAAAAGCGGCGTGACGGTCTATATCGCGCCTATGGAGGGCTACTCCACAGCCTGCGCGCGTTTTGCGGTAAGATACGGCTCGCAGGAGGGCGGCTGGATTGACGCCGAGGGCAGGGAGCACAGGATTCCCGACGGCACCGCCCACTACATGGAGCATAAGCTGTTTGAAAGCACCGAAAAGGATGCGTTTCACCTGTTTGCGAAAACAGGCGCGTCCTGCAACGCATTTACAAGCTATGATATGACGGAGTATCACTTTAAGTGCACCTCGAATTTTGCCGAAAATCTTGAAATCCTTATCGGATTTGTTCTTGACCCGTATTTTACGGCGGAAAATGTGCAGAAGGAAATGGGTATTATTTCACAGGAAATAACCATGTACCTTGACAATCCCGAGTGGCAGAATATTATGGAGATGATGAAGGCGGCGTACAGTGAAACTCCCGTAAAAACCGATGTTGCAGGCACAATCGAATCCATTTCGGAGATAACGCCCGAGCTTTTGTACGATGTCTACAACACGTTTTACACGCCGAAAAACATGGCTCTGCTTATTTCGGGCAACGTTGATGTTGACGAGGTTATTGCGGTATGCGAAAAGTGCCTGCCCGACAGACCCTCTGCGGAAATCAGACGTATGGAATACAATGAGCCGCGCGAGGTTGTATGCAGAAGAACCGAAAGCTGCGGAGATGTGGTAAAACCGCTGTTTTCGATTGGCTTCAAGTGCGCTCCGCTTTATGGAAAAGACCAGCTTCGCGATAATGCCTGCTACGATTTTCTTTTCGGAATACTGTTCGGCGATTCTTCCGAGTGGTTTTCGGATAAGCGCAAAAGCGGGCTGATAAACTATAATTTTTCGTTCAGCAATATTCATTTCAGAGGCGGGTGTCTGCAGTATTTAGCAGGTGAATCCGACAACCCCGACGAGGTATACGAAAGTGTGCTTGCGGAGATGGCACGTGCGAAGCTCACGCCGCCCTCACGCGAGGATTTCGAGCGAGTGCGCAAGGGGTATTACGGCTACAATCTGCGCGTGTTCAATAATGTTGAAAGCTATTCAAGAGTGCTTATGGACGCTGCGATATATTCTAATCAGCCCTATGATGAAATGGAAACCTATGCGCAGATTTCGTATGAGGAATTCTGCGAGTGGCTCGGGCAGCTAGATGAGAATAATTCGTGTCTTTCCATAATAAGACCGGAGAAAGAAGCAGGTGAAGAATTATGATGACGGCATTATTGCAGGCAGCCACAGCTGTTACCGAGGAAATCGAGGTAGAGTTTCCGAATCTGTTCGGCGGCTTTGCCATGAATTATTACAGGGGTTTTCAGCTGTTTGGAAAGGTTGATATTTACTGGTACGGCGTTATAATTACGCTTGGAGTTGTTCTGGCGTACATTTATGCAATGTGCAGGGTAAAGAGCTTCGGATTAAGCAAGGACAGAGTGTTTGATGTGGTATTCGGCGCGCTTATCGGAGGTTTTCTGGGCGCAAGAATTTACTACTGTGTATTCCAGACTCTCGACCCGAATTCCGGCGTAAGCTACGACTTTGTAACCACATTCACCACCATCCGTGACGGTGGTCTTGCCATCTACGGCGGAATAATCGGCGGATTTCTGGTGGGCTTTATCATGTGCAAAATCCGCAAGGTGAACTTTTTTGCCATGTGCGATATTGCAAGCTTCGGATTTCTTATCGGACAGTGCTTGGGCAGGTGGGGTAACTTCTTCAATCAGGAGGCATACGGCTCTGTTACCGACCCCAACTACATTTTTGGCATGACCGGCACGATTATCTCAAAGGCAAACGAGCCCGGAGCGCTGGTTCACCCGTGCTTTCTGTATGAGAGCGTATGGTGTCTGCTGGGATTTGTTGCGCTGCATTTCTACTCAAAGAAGCTGCGCACCTTTGACGGTGAGATAACGCTGATGTATATTGCGTGGTACGGTCTCGGCAGAGCGTTTATCGAGGGTCTGCGCACAGACAGCCTGATGCTCGGCGATTTCAGAATTTCGCAGATTGTCGGCGCTGTATCATTTGTAGTGGCAGCAGGTCTTTTTGTATTCTTCAAGATTTACACCGAGAAGAAAGCAATCCCGCTGTACGTCAACACCGAGGCAAGCAAGGCGATACTTGAAGCCGACGCAGAGGAGCTGCGCAAGGAAGCCGAAAAGCGCGAAGAAAAGCGCAGGGCAAAGGAGCGCGAGGCAGAGAGTATTCTAGCACCCGACGCAGATGAAATCGACGAGGTTTTAGCCGACGATACTCCCGCAGAGGAATCGGCTGAAGAATCCGAAGAGGATACTGCGGAAATAACCGAATATGACGAACAGCCCGAAGAATCCGAAGATATTTCCGAGGCGGAAATTGAAGACGCGGTTGAGTCGGATGATGAAAATAACGAAAGCGAGGAATAAATCATGGCAGCACAGATAATTGACGGAAAGGCAGTTTCCGCAAAGGTTAAGGAAGAAATCCGCGCAGAGGTAGAGCGCGACGGTCTGGATATAGGTCTTGCAGTGGTAATAGTAGGCGACGACCCTGCCAGCAGAGTTTATGTAAACAACAAGAAAAAGGCGTGCGAGGTCTGCGGATTCAAATCCTATGAGTACGCGCTGCCAGCAGAGACAACCGAAAAAGAGCTGCTTGACCTTATTGATGTACTCAACGCAGACGCAAAGGTTAACGGAATACTTGTTCAGCTTCCTCTGCCCAAGCATTTAAGCGAGGAAAAGGTAATCGAGCGAATCTCACCGTTAAAGGATGTTGACGCATTCCATGCTTCCAATGTCGGAAAGATTATGATTGGCAATTACAATTTCCTGCCCTGCACACCCGCAGGCTGCATGGAGCTTATCCACAGCACGGGAATTGAAGTCAGCGGCAAGGAGTGTGTGGTTATCGGCAGGTCGAATATTGTCGGAAAGCCTATGGCAATGCTGCTTCTGCACGAAAACGGCACTGTTACGATATGCCACTCGCGCACAAAGAATCTTGCCGAGGTTTGCCGCCGCGCGGATATTCTTATTGCTGCAGTTGGCAGAGCGGGCTTTGTAACGGCTGATATGGTCAAAGAGGGCGCGGTTGTAATTGATGTGGGAATCAATCGTAACGAATCGGGAAAGCTGTGCGGTGATGTATGCTTTGACGAGGTTGCCGAAAAGGCTTCATATATCACGCCTGTGCCGGGCGGCGTCGGACCTATGACAATCGCAATGCTGATGAAGAATACGGTCATGGCAAAGCGTATCCAGATGCAGGGCTGATGAATAACAACACAAAACCCTTTCTGCGCAGCGGAATACTGCTGACTCTGGCAGCAGCGGTAATTTGTATTTTCATGCCCGAGTGGGGCGTGGCGCAGATTCTGATTGTTGCGCTGGTGGTCTTGCTTGCGGCGGTGCAGTGGCTGCTGTTCTTCTATATGAAAAAGCACAAATAAAACATAAAATGAGCAGCCGCCGCTGACTGCGAAGGCTGCTCGATTTGTATTATAGTCCAAAGCTCACCGAAAGAGCCGTATTAACCTGTGACATAGCGTTGCTGTCCAGCTCGCCCATGCGTTCCTTAAGGCGTCTTTTATCCAATGTACGAACCTGCTCCAGCAGAACTACCGAATCCTTTGCCAGACCGCAGGAGGCGGCGTCGAGCGAGATATGTGTCGGGAGCTTTGTCTTTTCCTTCTGGCTTGTAATTGCTGCGGCTATTACCGTGGGGCTGTGCTTGTTGCCGATATCGTTCTGTACGATAAGTACGGGTCGGATACCGCCCTGTTCCGAGCCAACCACCGGGCTTAAGTCCGCATAATAGATTTCACCGCGTTTTACTAACATTTTCAGACCATTCCTTTCCTGATTTAAGTCCATAGCGCCCGTAAATACAGGGCGTTTCGCTGATATTATAAGAACCTCACGCCGTTTCCCGAACCGGAGGTTCGGACGGCTGTGAGAACCTTGAAATATATGTTCGCCGCTTTGCGGCGGTCAGC
>JBJESB010000002.1:0-1671 GCA_051882575.1 Oscillospiraceae bacterium | reverse complement strand
TAGCTTTAAGAAAGGTGTTATGTACTGCGTCTTCGGTATCCTGTACATTTTTCATATACAGATAGCATATCCTGTACAATGTGTCGAAGTTGCGCTCATACATCTCTCTTATGCTTTCGGAAGAATAATCCGGTACCATAAATCGTTCCTCCTGAATCTTGTCTCTGTATATAATACAATTTAAAGCGGCTGATTGTCCATAGGTTTTGGAAAAAATTTAAGGGAGGAATTTTCCCCCCTTTGTGTCCTATTTTTGTTTGGCTCTTTGTCAATAGTTGGGGTAAAAAATTAAAATGGAATCAAGCAAGCAGCTGCCGTCAGGTGGCTGCTTGTTGTATATTAAGTTTCTGATGAGAGAAAATATGCAGGATGCGGTTACGAAATCTATTGAAATTACGATAACCATAAGCATTTCTTTTCAGCACTTTGATTTTGTTGTTGCATCCTTCGGTGAAACCATTAGTAATCGGCGAATAAAAAGAGTTGATAATGCCGGTAAACCAGTTTTTCATAGTTTGTGCGCACTTCTCAAAAGGCTTCAGCCCACAATTCTCGGCGTTTCTAATCCAATTTATCATAGCTTCTTTTGACTTGTCGGGATTTTTGCAGTCGAGAATTTGTAAAAACTTTTCTTTGTACCAATGAGCTCGACTGATATTAACAGACATATAAAGCATAACATTAACCTGCTGTTTTTCTTCATCTTTCAGGCTGTCAAACCGTTTCATTAACAAGGTTTTTGACCTTTTGAAATATTTGCGTATTTCAGCACCGAGCTTCTTTTGCTCCTCTTTTCGTATTTTCTCAAAAGCCCATATCGCTTGCCTTATCCAATGGTACTTATCTACTATTTTAATGGCATTTTTAAACCAAGTATCAGAGATATCGGAGTAAGTTCTCCACATATCGCTGACAAAGAATTTAACATGATTTCTCTCGTCTTTTGGGTATCTGTTAAAGTATTGGCTCAAGTAATACGAATATCGCTCCGGAAGAATATCCAGAACTGTTTTTTGCACAGGATCGGTGATAATGCACTGATATTTTTCTCCACATGTGTTGCCTTTAAATTCATCAATTGAAAGAGCTTCAGGCAAATAGAGCATTTTCGGATAAGAAAGAATATCAAATACCCTGATTACAGTAGTTACAGAAAGATTTGTTTCTTTCGCAACGCTTGTAAAAGAGCGTTCGTTCCGTAGCTTATCTATTATGTATTCGACAAGGCGTGTAGTCATTCTGTGGAATTTTGGTAGGAACGGTGTTTCTTCATAAAATTTCTTACCGCAGTGGGGACAGCAATATCGCCGTTTTCGTAATATTATCTCAACGGTTTTCCCCCGTGAAGGCGCGTCTTTAATCCGCTGTTTTCGGTAGTCATGAATTGTCCTTGTTGCGGTACCGCAACAAGGACAATTGTGCGGCTTCCTCTCCATTTCAGCATAAATAGTCAGATTTTCGATGCTTTCCTCAACATTCGTTACTATTACCCCTTGCAAACCAAGCAATTTTGCTGTATAATCATTGTAGAGCATATTCGGTCCTCCGTTCATGGTTAGTTCTCAATTCCATTATAACGGATTTTAGCCAAATATGCTCTACTTTTTTTAACTTTTTGAAAAAATTTTTTCTTAGGCTCTATTTGGCTACCCCAACATTTATTATAGAGCC
>JBJESB010000001.1:0-6269 GCA_051882575.1 Oscillospiraceae bacterium | reverse complement strand
TCTGGGGGAGAAAACCGTAGGGGAGGGGGAATGTCCGCTTTTGTTGGATTTTCTCTTTCCCCCGCCCATACGGGTTTCATCCCCCAGAATCAGCAGGGTATGCCAATACCAAAACCGGTATTAGGACGCAAGTCCTAGCCAAAAAGCCTCGCAGAGGCTCTGCAAGGACGCAAGTCCTAGATTCACCCGCCCCGCAGAGGCTCTGCAAGGACGCCGGTCCTAGCCAAAATAGCCCCGCAGGGAATCCCCCCCCTTTTACTCACTGTTGAAAACTTGGTTGAAAAGGTTGAAAACACCACAATATGCTGTGGGTGTGTCCTAATCGGGACAGATTAACAACAAACTGTTATTTTGGGGGCTCGGCGAAAATAACGGCTGCGCCGCCCGCGGTGTGCAGAACGGTGAGTATTGCAGAATCCGCGAACGGCAGCGACAGCCGCATCTGCCACAGAATGCGGTCTGACGGCAGGGCGTGTGTGCGGCGGAAAATCAGCCCGCCCGAAATATACAGAGTGTTATCTGCGGTGTGATATTCAAGCGAGAGGAAATACAGCCAAAAGTACACGCACGGCACAATCAGCGCAGTGCATATAATCTCCGACAGCAGCTGCGGCAAAAACACAATCGCCGCACCGCAGAGTACCGCCGTAAGTGCAAACGCGGCTGCGGGAATAAATCGGTTTTTTTTCATAATCATCTCCTAGCTTAATATTCTCACGCGAATGGTGGAATATATTTGTGCGTATTGCCGAAAAATTCTGTATACTATTGACAATGATAGCTAACAGTGTTAAAATAATCAGCGGATAGATAACAAGGTTAAATATGTCGCCGAAAATGCGGCGGCAGTTGGGTGGTAATATGACGGAAAATGAAAACAAATGCTGCGGTTTTGGCTTTTCGCGGCTTACGCCCGAGGCTTCCGCGCGGCTTGCGAGCAGTATGCACAGCATGATTAGCTGTGACAAAAGCCCTATGCTCAACGGCATGACCATAGCCGAATTTTCGCTGATGCTGTGCATGGAAAGATACGAGTATGAGGAAAACAGCAGCATCACCGTTGCAGAGGCTGCGTCGAGGCTGAATGTATCCGTGCCTGCGATATCAAGGCTGCTGAATAAGCTTCAGGTGCGCGGGTATATCGAGCGCCGCGCGGACACAGTTGACAGACGCAGCGTACGCATTGCCGCAACGCAGCAGGGCAGGGAGCTGTTTTCAAAAAACAAGCGAAACTGCATTGAAATCTTCGACAGAGTGCTGCGGCAGTTTACGGATGAGGAATTGCGGCTGTATTCGGAGCTTCAGAGCAAATTTGCCGACAATATGGTGTCGGAGCTGGACAGATTGAAAAAAGAGCACAGCGGTCAGACGGACAAGGGCTGATGTGCTTTCTATACAGAAAGGAGAAACTATGCTCGAAATCAAGAACATTGTCAAGGACTATCAGACAGGCGACGAGGTGGTACACGCGCTGCGCGATGTAAGCATAAGCTTCCGCGAGAGTGAGCTGGTATCCGTGCTTGGACAGTCGGGCTGCGGCAAAACCACGCTGCTTAACATTATCGGCGGTCTTGACCAATACACCTCGGGCGACCTTATCATCAACGGCAAATCCACAAAGCAGTTCAAATCCCGCGACTGGGATACCTACCGCAATCACTCGGTGGGCTTCATCTTCCAGAGCTACAATCTCATCCCGCACCAGAGCGTGCTTTCCAACGTTGAGCTTGCGCTGACTCTTTCGGGAGTTTCCAAAACCGAGCGCAGACAGCGCGCAAAGGAAGCGCTTGAAAAGGTGGGCTTGGGCAATCAGCTCAATAAAAGACCCAACCAGATGTCGGGCGGACAGATGCAGCGCGTTGCAATTGCAAGAGCGCTTGTAAACGACCCCGATATTCTGCTTGCCGACGAGCCCACGGGCGCGCTTGACAGCGAAACCTCCGTGCAGATTATGGAGCTGATTAAGGAGATAGCCAAGGACAGACTGGTTATCATGGTAACACACAACCCCGAGCTTGCCGAGAAGTACTCCACCCGAATAATCCGCTTGCTTGACGGTCAGCTTATTTCGGATTCCGACCCGTACAGCGGCGAGGGCGCGGCAGAGAAGAAATCCGCCGTAAACAAGGGCAAAAAGACCTCTATGTCCTTTGCGACGGCGCTTTCGCTCTCAAAAAACAACCTTATGACCAAAAAGGGCAGAACCTTTCTCACATCCTTTGCGGGCAGTATCGGTATTATCGGCATTGCGCTGATTCTTTCGCTTTCAAACGGTGTGCAGGAGTACATCAACAGCGTGGAAACCTCAACGCTTGCCTCTTACCCCGTGCAGATACAGAGCGAAACCATTGACTACGGCGGTATGATGCAGTCCATGATGGGCGTGCGCGAGAATATGAATGCAGACCGCGAGCCCGACCGCATCTACACCAACAATATCTCGACCGAAATGACAAAGACCATGCTTTCCGAGGTGCAGACAAACAACCTTGCTGCCTTCAAGGCTCACCTTGAAAGCGACCCCGACGGAATTTCGCAGTATATCAGCGAGGTAAAATACAGCTATTCGCCGAATCTGTACATTTATTCGCATGATATCAACGACAATATCGTGCAGGTAAATCCGTCGACGGTTATGGAAGCAATGATGGGCAAGGCAATGGCAGAAAGCGTTTCGCAGATGTCCTCCACATATTCGGGGCTGATGGGAGCTACCGGCAACCAGTACGACTGCTGGGATGAGCTGCTGGGCAACGAAACTCTCGAATCACAGTACAAGCTGCTTGCAGGTCGTCTGCCCGACAGCTGGGACGAGGTAGTGGTAATTGTTACGGAGCACAACGAGTTAAGCGACGTTACACTGTACTCTCTGGGTCTGCGCGACCAGAGCGAGCTTAAGGGCATGATGTCTGCGGTTATGGCGGGCGATACCTTTGACGTTGAAACGGGCGACCTTTCGTTCACCTATGACGAGCTGCTGGGTCTGGATTTCCGCTTCCTCACAGCCCCCGATTTCTATAAAAAGAACGCCGACGGCGTGTGGGAGGATATGCGCGGCGATGAGGAATACATGAACAGCGCGATTGAAAACGCTCCGCAGATTAAGGTAGTCGGTATCATCAAGCCCGACGGCGATTCGCTGATAAATTCCGCGCGTTCGGGCGGTATCGGCTATACACACGCGCTTACCGAGCACATGATTGAAACCGTGAACAACAGCGAGATTGTAAAGGAGCAGCAGGCAAATCCCGCAGTGGATATCTTCACGGGTATTGAGTTCCCGACCGAGGGCAAGGAAGAAGAAAAGGCAATGTCCGAGGAAGAAGCAATGGGCATGATTATGCAGATGATGAGCACCGAGCAGATTGCAAAAATCTCGCAGGATATACTTTCAACTCTCACGCCCGAACAGCAGCAGGAGATTATGACCGCGGGCAGCGAGGAAATGCAGAATATGCTGTTTGATTTTGCGGGACCCGAGGCGGTTCAAGCGGCAATGCTCGGCAGTCTTACGCAAGAGCAGCAAAGCTTGCTCTCGCAGGATATCATGGCAGCGCTTACCCCCGAGCAGCAGGCAGAGCTTATGAATTACGCCGCGGACCCCGCGGCAATGCAGCAGGCAATGCTTGCAATGGCAGATCCCGAGCAGGTGGGCGCAATGGTTGCGGGTATGCTTACACCCGAGCAGCAGGCGGCGGCTTCGCAGAGCATTCTGATGTCGCTTACGCCCGAGCAGCAGGAAGAGCTCACGACAGCCGCTTCTGCAAAGGTTCAGCAGAAGCTGTTTGAAACAGCCGACAGACAGGCGATACAGAATGCGTTTTTGAATAATCTCACCAGCGAGCAGGTTACAGAGCTTATGAATCTCACCAAAGCGCCCGAAAAGACCGAGGCGACCTTTGACGGCAACCTTGAGCTGCTGGGTGTGGCAGACCTTGCAAAGCCGAGCTCTATCAGCATTTACGCCAAGGATTTTGAGGGCAAGGAGAAGCTGACGCAGTTTATCACGGACTACAACAGCGCAAAAAGAGAAGCGGGCAAGGAAGCTGATGTAATCAACTACACCGATTATGTGGGGCTGATGATATCCTCCGTAAGCGCGATAATAGATTCTATTTCCTACATACTTATTGCGTTTGTTGCGATTTCGCTGGTTGTATCGTCGATTATGATAGGCATTATCACCTACATATCTGTTCTGGAGCGCACGAAGGAAATCGGAATACTGCGCGCAATCGGCGCGTCCAAGAGAGATATATCCCGCGTATTCAACGCAGAGACGCTGATTGTGGGCTTTACTGCGGGAGTTATCGGCATTGGTGTTACGCTGCTGCTGAATATTCCGATAAATCTGATAATCTACGCTCTGACGGATATTGAAAATATGGCGCAGCTTCCGTGGGTTGGCGGAATTGTGCTGGTACTTATCAGCATGGCGCTTACGCTTATTGCGGGATTGTTCCCTGCGGGCGTAGCGTCGAGAAAAGACCCGGTTGTAGCTCTGCGCACGGAGTAATGGCTGCGAGGCGGTCGGAAATAGAAGAAAGCGCCCTTTACGGGGCGCTTTCAGTCTGTAGAAAAAGCCCGCTCGTGAAATGCAAAACCACGATTCAAGAAATCGTAGGGGCGAACATTGTTCGCCCATCAACACCGGGCAAAAATCCGGATTTGGGAATAATCGGCGGGCTGAATGACGCTGAAATTGCGGCAACGGGCGACCAATGGTCGCCCCTACATGATTTTGCTGAAATTACGATAATGGGCGACCAATGGTCGCACCTACATGATTTTGCTGAAATTACGACAATGGGCGACCAATGGTCGCCCCTACATGATTTTGCTGAAATTGCGACAATGGGCGACCAATGGTCGCCCCTACATGATTTTTGCTGAAATTGCGACAACGGGCGACCAATGGTCGCACCTACATGATTTTGCTGATATTGCGATAATGGGCGACCAATGGTCGCCCCTACATTATTTTTGCTGAAATTACGACAATGGACGACCAATGGTCGCGCCTACATGGAATTTGCTGAAATTGCGGCAATGGGCGACCAATGGTCGCCCCTACATTATTTTTGCTGAAATTGCGACAATGGGCGACCAATGGTCGCACCTACATGATTTTGCTGAAATTGCGACAATGGGCGACCAATGGTCGCACCATTCTGTCGAAAAAATCCGGCAAAAGCTTATTATACATCAAAATGTCCTCGCACACGCCGCCCCCAATCCCCCTCACAGCGTTTGCAGCAGCCTTTTGATTTCATCACCTGTCGCAAGACCGTCGGAGAACGCCGTTGCGCCGCCTGCGGCTGTGCCAAGCTTCAGCGCGTACTCGTAATCGCCGCCGGAAAGCCCCGCTAAAAAGCCTGCCAGCATTGAATCCCCAGCGCCGACAGAATTTCTCACCGCTCCGCTGCAAACCCCGCAGCGGAGCTTTCTGCCGTGCTCGTCAATCAGCATTGCGCCGTCGCCCGCCATTGATACCAGCACATTCGCCGCGCCCATGTGCTGCAGTTTCCTTGCATACTTTTCGATTTCGGCGTCGGATTTGAGCTCCGCTCCGAACATCTCGCCAAGCTCGAAATTGTTCGGCTTAATCAGAAACGGCTTGTATTTCAGCACGTTTAGCAGCAGGTCCTTTGTTGCGTCAACCACCACGCGGATTTTCTTCCCGCAGAGTCTTTCCATAATTCGCTCGTACATATCCGCGCCCAGCGAGGGCGGTATGCTGCCCGCAAGAATCAGCGTATCTCCGTCGGTGAGCCGCGCAAGTCTTTCAAACAGCGCCGCAACAGCCCTCTCGCTTATGCGCGGACCCTGCCCGTTAATCTCGGTCTCCGCCGCCGATTTTATCTTTACATTTATTCGGGAATTGCCTTCCTCCAGCTGTACAAAATCCGTGGTGATTCCCATTGCGGCAAGTCCCTTTTCAATCGCCTCGCCCGTAAATCCCGCAGTAAAGCCCAGCGCTATTGAATCAACGCCAAGCTCCCGCAGTACTATCGAGACATTTATGCCCTTGCCGCCAAAGTACATTTCTTCGCGCTCCGAGCGATTTGTAGCGCCCGTTTTCATCTCGCCGATATGCACAACATAATCTATTGCGGGGTTGAATGTTACGGTATAAATCATCTGCGTTGCCTCCTGTGTATTCGCCCGTGCAGGCGTTTCGGATTGATTTTTTGTGATACTGTCATATATATTTAGAACGGAGTTCTCATAGTCAGCGACAGCTGACCGCCGCAAAGCGGCGAACATAT